>JAHRHE010000245.1 GCA_020027965.1 Nitrospirota bacterium
GCGCATGCGGGCTGCCTTCGAAACCCTCGAAGAGGGAGTGGCACAGGGCAAGCTCCGCTTGTACGGAACCGCAACCTGGAACGGCTTTCGCAGCCGGCCTGGCTCACGGAGCCATCTTTCTCTCGAGGCGCTGGTCGCATTGGCCGGTGAAGTGGGCGGGAAGGACCACCATTTCAAGGTGATCCAGTTACCCTACAACCTTGGCATGCTGGAAGCACTGGCCCAGCAAACGCAGACCCTGAGCGGGAAAGCCGTCAGCTTGCTGGAGGCCGCCAAGTTTTTGGACGTTTATGTGATGTCCAGCGCGTCCATCCTGCAAGGGCAGCTCACCCAAGGCCTCCCCAAGGACCTGCGCGAGCGTCTCGGCGATGGGTCCGATGCGCAGCGGTCAATCCAGTTCGTTCGCTCCACCCCGGGGCTCGGGACCGCCCTGGTGGGGATGAGGTTGGCCGAGCATGTTCGGGATAATCTTGCCGCAGCCCGTAGCGTCCCCCTCTCTGCCGACCAGTTCGCGAAGCTGTTCAAGTGAGCCACCCTTCTGGAATCTCCACCTTTGATGATTTTCGTGACGCAGTGTCCGCGTACCGGCTTCCCCGTATTCTCCTCACCGCGCTCGACCTCAAGCTCTTCACCGTCATAGGCGGGCGCTCCTGGCGGCTGGCCACGCTGGCCAGGCGGCTGCGAGTCAGCGTACGTGGTCTGGAGATCCTTTGCCGCAACCTGGCCAGCGCCGGCCTCCTGAACAAGCACGGGGCGCGCTACGAGAATGGTCCCCTCGCGCGTGCCGCGCTCAACGCGCGCAGCCCGCAGTACCGTGGCGCGTATCTGGACCTGTTGCGCGGACACTGGGAAGACTGGTCTCAACTCAGTGAGTCAGTCAAGAAGGGACGTCCGGTGGAGCACGATGATCCGGACGATCCGGTCTACCGGCGACAGTTCACGTGGGCGATGCACCACCGATCGCTCACGGTGGCACCCCAGGTGGCCGCGCAGGTGAGCGTGCGGGATGCCGAGACGTTCCTGGACCTGGGAGGCGGACCGGGCACCTTCGCGCTGGCCTTCCTGGCTCGGAACCCACGGCTCCGTGCGACGGTGTGCGATCGCCCCCCCGCCTTGCAGGTCGCGAGAGAAATCGCCGCCCGGGTCACGCATGGCCGGAGACTCTCATTCCTTCCGCTCGATTTCATGACTCGTCCGATCCCCGGTCGCTACGACGTGATCTGGTACTCCAACGTGCTCCACATCTATTCGCCGGCCGAGAACCAGGCGCTTTTTCGGCGGTTGGCGCGTGCGCTGACTCCGCGTGGCCGTCTGCTGATCCAGGACGCGTTCGTGCTGGATCGGAACGGGCTCTATCCGGAAGAGGCCAACCTGTTTGCGGTGACGATGTTGCTGTTCACTGAAGGGGGAAACACCTACGGACTTCGTGAAACGACCGGCTGGCTGCGTGAGGCCGGCTTCCGTAGTGTCCGGCCGATCAGGCTGCGGAAGGGGACGGGAGACTGGGAGGGGGGCCTGCTGGAGGCCTCCAAGCCGAGCCCACCTCCACAACGCCTCGCCCCTCGATCACGATGAGCGGAAAGGGCAGGAGTCCGGTGGCGCGGCCCTCACGACCAGCGCCGCCCGTGGGATTCTTGCCTTCCGCGCAGCGCGGATGGTAGGGTGAACGCCCGAGAGATGTCGACATGGCGCGCGAACAGAGGCAACCAAGGGAGAAACGTATCCTGATCTACGACGGACAGTGCCGCCTCTGCGTCACGGCCAAGGAAGGGCTGGAGCGAGTCGGCGGAAACGGACTGGTCCGCTTTGTTCCCTATCAGAGCGAGGAAGCGGCCTCTCGCCTCGGCCGCGACTATCGGCCGGGAAGGCCGGACGTCGCGTTTCTCGTGGAGGAAGATGGCACGGTCTGCCGGGGGCTGGACGCCTTTCTTCCGCTCTTGCCCGGGCTGCGTGGCGGCCGCGTCCTGCTGGCCCTCATGCGAGTGCCGCTCCTGCGTCCCCTTGCCCACCTGGCGTACTGCCTCGTCGCTCGGTACCGGTATAGGTGGTTCGGCCAAGTCAAGGCCTGAACGGTTCGCTGCAAAGTGCGAATTTTGAAATTCAAACTTCGAACTCACGAACTTCTCCCTTGCCGGAGTTTCTCGTTGAGGTTCTCTACCCACTGGCGCTGGAACTGCTCGTAGGGTATGAACAGCCGGTTCTGCAGGGCGGCGGCGATCGGTTGCCCGCTCGCCAGGAGGTCAACAATTTCCCTTGTCTTCTGCATCCCAAACCGATCGATGAGGTAGAGTGTGGCGGAGTTTCCCTCCAGGTAAGCCACCGTCGCCACCTGTTGGGGAAATCCACCCCAGCCGCTTTCGAGATGGTTCAGGGGGATCAGCTTGACCTCCCCGCGGATCACTTGATCAAGGTCGGGCCACGGGTCGCCGGCCAACTGCATGGCCAGGCCTTCGTTCAGCCAGGTCGGCACGGCCCCGAGACGGCCTCCCATCCGGTCATGCAGCAACGCGTGGACATATTCATGACGGAGCACGCGAGTCAGCCAGGCCTGATCGGTCAGGGCTCCCTGCGTCGGGATCTGGATGCGGCCTAACATCCCGTCGAAGAGTCCATCTGCCCATGCCGGGCTCCCCGTGGCGCTTTGGAAGACTCCCCTCGCATGGAGCACTACGGTCATCGGCTTCGCTGGAAAGTAGCCGAACTTCTGGCCGATGTCTCGATAGGCGTCCTCAAGAATGTCCAGAACGCGATCCCACACCGCATAGTCTTCTCCGCCATCGAATTTC
>JAHRHE010000133.1 GCA_020027965.1 Nitrospirota bacterium
GACGAGTTCCCCGCCCGTGGAGTTCGCATTGTCCGGACACGCGGTTCTTCGCCGCTCGTATAACAGAGTGGTGCGGGCCTCACCGATTCGTCCCAGCAGAAAGCCCCGGCACTCTACTCCGCGTTCCAGATCGAATGTGCCAGACAGTTCCAGCGTGGCAGACGTACCTCCTCTTGCCTCGGAAGCGGCCTGGATGGTTGTCACGATCCACTGCAGAGTGACCCGGGCATGTTGTTGGCCGGCGATTTCTCTCTGCGTATCCTGCTGTGCGGCGACCGCAACCATGAACGCCCGAAACAGTAATAGCAGTATCATCGCTCCGAGGCTGAGCGCGAGAACCAGTTCGATGACCGTGAACCCGCGGTTGGACTTCACGGACCTGATCGCTGACCGACGATGGTCGAGAGCGAGAAAAGCGGCGCGCCGCCCGATGTGTGGCGGTATATGGACACGGTTACCTCTTTGAGTACCGGCCTAGGTGACATCTGCCGAACGACAAGTTCGGCCCGCCCGAGTCCCGGGGGCAGCGGAGGTAGCCCTGCCAGCGTTCGGGAGGCATCGAATCGACCGGCTGAAGGAAGCGCGCCAACCCCAATGACCATCGCGGCATCCAGCGCCGCTTGCACCCAGACCAGCGCCGCGGTTTCACGCTCAACTTCCCGCACCTTTCCGAGGCCCGTCGATACGGATACCAGCAGCACCGTGAAGATCAAAGTAACCAGCGCCAACGCGACCAAGACTTCGATCAGCGTGAATCCGGTGTCAGAATCCGAGTATCTCATCGCGTGCTGCGGGGCACGAGGTAGGCGTGCCCGCGCGCGGCGGACACCAGGATAGTCTTGATGCCAGAATTGGCGCGAAGTTCAATAAACCCCCCGGAGCTATGTCCTGCCGGAGAAAACCAGATGACCCGTGAACTCACGACGGCATCCACTCTGACGTCCCGCGGGAGTGATACTTCGCTCACCAGGATCGGGCCCCGATAAATGGAGTACCGTTCAGAAGTGACATGCACGGCGTAGCGCTCCCCTCTTGCTAGCGCACCAGCCTGGGCGAAGCGAAGATCGCGGACCAGGGCAAGGGCCGTTTCATCGAGGCGGAGCATACTGAGGAAACCTGACACTCGGGGGAAGGCGAGGCTCAGAACTATGGCGCCGAGGGCCAGGACCGTCAGCAGCTCGACGATCGTGAACCCTCTCTCACGCGCCTGCTGCGCCATACGGGGCCCCAACCGACGAAGTAAAGGAAGTCTACCATGCACCAGAGGCGACCCGCAATGAGAACGATTTGCCCCATGATTTCACCGAATGGGCATGGTTGCCTTGTTAGTCCGTACCGACGGTGGCCACGAAAGTCCGTTCGCCATCGTCGCCGTGATCACAACGCCGACCTTGATAGGCCAGAGATCCCACCCTGACCGTCGCACTGCTCTGCGCCCCTCTTGATGCGTTCACCCAAGCGCGATTCTGCAGCCGCGACTGCAGAATTGGCCGTCCTGCTCTACTTTCCACGCTTTCCAGACGCCGGTTTGATCGATCAAACGAAGGATGTCGAACAAGGTATAGTGTCTGCCGAGACATCGTTGTCCGAAAGTTGGTCAAGAAACTCTTGGTGCATTTGGGAAGGATTTCTGGAAGAATTGGGGAATCTGCACGCCTGTCGCTCACGAGTTCTATGTGCACCGACATCATCTCACATACTCCAGCTCGGAAGGCACTGACCTGTCACGTTGTTCCACGCTACACCTCTGAGGAGTGTGGAAGGCGGTGGATTTCTGGGCGAGGTGAGATTGCATCATAAGGACTTCTCCGGAGGCGTAGCAGGAAATTTCAACCCGAGAGGAGGTGGGACCTAGACTGTGTGTGCGAGGTAGCAGGACGCGCACCCGAATCGAACAAGGATTCGGATGCAGGGGGTATTAGCGTGAGGAAATCGATGTCCCTTTTGCTGTTCGCATTTCTGTTAATGCTGTTCATCATCCCCCCGACCCCTTTAAGCTCGATAAACTCCCTACCTCTAACTTCCGCACAGGGTGCTCCTGGGACTCTGGCGCGAGCCCAGCTGAGACTTGTCACATCGGCGGATATGTCGGTGGCACCTCAACTCTCTGCCCAGGATTACCAGGTGCTCCAGGAACGCATCTTTCAGCTTCGTGAAAGGATGGCCGCTGGCGCTAGCGTCCCGGCGGCTCCCGCAGGAGCGTCCGCCATGACCGGGCCCGAGGTGCGGATCGGTGACCTAGCGGCCCAGGTCCACGGATCTGAAGCCGCATTCGTCTTCGGGCGAAGCAACGAGAATACATTGGCTGACGACCCGGGGAAGAGTGCTCTGGCCGAGCCCGCGGGCGCCGGCAACGGACCGCTGGTCTTCATGGCGGGCAACTTCAGCCACGCGGAGCGCTCGTTCAACGGAGGCGTGACGTGGACGGCCGTCGCTTTGCCTGGTGGACCGGCGGAGGCGCCGATCCTCTGCTGCGACCACGACGTGAAGATGGACAATGCGCGCCGCATGTGGATCCACTCCTATCTCTACATCAACTCGGCCCTGACCAACGGCCTGATCCGGTTGGACATCCGGCGCAACTTCAGCGCTGCGCCCGCCTGCTCCTACATCCTCGATCCGGGCGGCGCAGGTAACAACGTCCTTCCCGACTACCCGCACATTGGCCTCACCGATGGATTCCTCTGGATTTCCAGCAACTCGGTCGGGCCTCCGTTCCCGGGCGGGCAGTCAGCGCAGATGTTCAAGTTCCCTCTCGCGTCGATCTTCGACTGCGTTGCGCCGATCGCCGGCGCCGTGTTCAGCTGGCCGCGGACCCTGGAAGGACAGAAGGTGTGGGTCCCGGCAGAAGGGGCAGAAAAACGGCGCTACATGGTCTGGAGCCACGCCGTCAGCAGCACGGTGGACAGGTGGTTCCTCTGGCGTGATTTGTCAGCATCGGTGGCTATCACCACGCGTGGAGTTGGGGCCTCCAGCTACATCGACGCGGACTGCCGCGGTGGAGTGAACAACGCGGACTTCTGGGGTTTTCTCAACTCCAGCGCACATGGCTTCCAGCGGCGTAACTTTGTCGCTGAGAACAAGGTCGGCACGGCCTATGGGGTGGGGCCGGATGTCGCGCACTCCCAGGGTCACATCCATGCGTATGCGCTCGCACTGACCCCGGCTGCGGGGACGGGTGAGGCCGTCCTCGGCGGAGTGATCGCCTCAACCGCCCTCGCGAACTCCGGAGTGTGCCTCGGATTCCCGCACGTCGCGGCAAACAAGAAGGGCCACGTCGGGTGGGCGATTGCTGTCGGAGGAAGACGCGGCGGAGGCGGTAGCGCCGTGAGGCCGGCCGCGGGGATCGCCGACGACTTCACTTCGATCCTCAACCCGTTGGTGGTGTTCAACTATCCCGGGATTTTTTCCAGCCACAATCCGACCCGCTATGGCGACTACTACAACATCCATGAAGACGAATCGTGCGAGAAGTGGTTTGTGGCGACGGGCTACGGCTTGGAGGGTGGCACGTCCGTGATCAACATAGACTCCCGATGGGTGGAGTTCGGCCGCAACCGTTACTTCCGGTGCTGGATCGACTACAGGAACCTCCAGCCAGTGTCTCGGTAGGCGCTCAGACGGAACTCAGCAGTCTCAGGTGGCCTTGCCTCGAGGCAGGGCCACTTGTCTTTCGGCGGGAGTTTGGGTAGCTTTCTTGCCCCTGCGGGTAGAGGATAGGGTAAGAGGCAGGGTATCCCGCTGCAATCCTTAGCGTCGGATCTGAAAGGTGGGCGAAAACGCCGTATAGGGTTCTTCGAACTCAGGACCGGGACCGAGTCGATATGCGTATCTGATCCGGTAGGTCCCCGCCCTCAGTACGGGCTTCGATGTATCTGGCGTTCCCAGGCGCAGATGAAAGCTGAATGGATCGATGGTGACCACCCGTCCTCGGCTTGGACCGATTGCCACAACGATGGGGGCGCGCCCCACGGCACAGCCCAGGACCGGTTCCCAGGTTTTGCCGGCCAATCGCTCGAGAATGACGATTGAACAGTCGGTTTTCGAGTCTTCGCTGTAAATGGTTTGTGTTCGACCATTGGCAACAGTAGCTCGGATCTTCTCCCCCTCTCGAGGCGATGGTGCGGCCAGGAGGACGCTCACCTTCCCGGGCTCTGTCTTCACAGACATTCCAAGGTCGGCCGCCTGCGGCGTTGTAGTGGAGACCCCCCCCGATGGCGGGGCGGGCGACGTCTTTTCAAGGCTCGAGGGCGTCTCGCGTCTCTGGCTCACTGCGGATCCGCAGGCCACCGCCAAGCCGAGAGTCAGCGCAACGATCACGAACACCAGTGTGTTCCTCCGGTTTGGGCCCATGTATCTCTCCTTTCGCGTAGACGTGGCGACGATCATGAAAGTTCCATAGTACTCCGCCGCGAGTCGGCCGGGAACTCTTAGTTGTATTTCCCAAAAGGCTACCCCGCCGAGCAGGCCTCGGAGGAATCCGATGGGCATGTTGTATGAGGCCGAACACCGGTTGGTCGATCAAACGAAGTATATGGCTGCTGAGAGTCATCGGTCTAAAAGTTGGTGAAAAGTTCTTAGAACGCTTGGGAAGGATTATTGGAAGAATTGGGGAATAAGCAAGCTGTTTCTTCTGAGCTTCGCGCCCCCCTGACATCACGTTCGCATACGCTGAGCTCTCAACACACTAACTTTTCACCTTGTCTTAAGGTTATCGCCGGTACTTCTGGGACCGAACCTCTCTTACGGATCTGCATTTCTGAGGGAATTGGGCAGGCCGTAGATTTTTTGGGGAGGAGGTGAAACTGGATCATCCGATAGGAGTTCTCTGCATCTCAGCACGAAGGGGGGCGTTTTGTTGCGAATACCATCGGTCTTCAATCGGGTCTTCACGTTTATTGTCATCGTGGTAGCCATATCTTTTGGCTACCCTCAGATGCTGGCATCGCCGGCGGTCGAGAGTGTCGGCAGGCCCGCGCTTCCAATCGCCTCGGCTCAGGGAGCGGGCCGCCCGACGCCGGCCCCGGGACAAATTCTCCAGCGCTCTTTCTCGGGAGAGGTCGTCTACTGGGTCCACGCGGGAAGGGCTGGACGGATCTTCGGTGAGATAGGCGGGACGACGACCAGCACGTTGCTGGTGCCGATGCCCGCTGTCATGAACACAACTTTCAGGGTGCAGACTCCTGTTTCGGTTGAGCTCAAGCTCTGCATCGAGCTCGCCATCACCGTAACCAATAGGTCGGCCGGCATCCAGGCCTTCATGGATGGCGCCTTCATGCAACCGACTGTCGGGGGAAGTAGCTTCCTCACGGGGTACGTGGTCGGGCCTCGCCTCGGTGCACGGTTCCCTATTGCGAACTTTTCTCAACTAGAATCCTGGTGCTTCGACTGGGAATCGGCCGCCGGGCCTGGATTCCACACGATCAGCTACCGGTGGGCCGTTCAGCCTGGAACCCCCGCCGCACTCGCGTGGGGAGACTACTTTGCCGTGTCGGTCTGGGCCACGAAGGTGAAGCCGTAGCATCAAGCCCTCGCCCGGCCCGGGGCTGCCTTCACTCCCGGGCTGGGCGGTGGACCGGCTGCACATGTGCCAAGGCGTACTCTATGCGAGCTACTTTCCGATAAAGACGACGTAGTCCACATCGAGCCACCGATCTTGAGTGGTATTCGTTCGAACCTGCATGTAGGCTGCCAGGGAATTTGACGGCACGAACGTTGTCAACGTACCCTTCAACACGCCATCGACGTACAATCTGGCTAGACTCCTGCCCGTCTTGTCAACCTCGATAATGTATGTGTGGTCGGCGGTCGGGGCCACGTTAATGTTGTCCACAATGTCAATATCGACGCCCTGGTAGGAAATGAATCTCACCTTGTGAGGATCCGGGGCCTTTCGGATAAGAATGGTCCCATCGACCGGACCTCGAGGCGCAAGAGGACCGAATTCTAAGCCTACAGACCAATCAAAATCCCCAGATCCGGCAGAGACTTTGAACCTCGTCTCAAACCTGAGTTTGTCATGGCGGAGAGGGTCAAGTGCTCGCAGCCCCCGGATCGCGATGAGGTTATGAGTCGCGACCCCAGTCGCCAACTTGATGCGGCCGTTTCGCTGCGAGATGTACGGCGGGGTCCCCACTTTTTCCACCTGCCAAAGCCGAGGGTCTACCGCGTCAGCATTCCTCCTTTTATACGCAAAATAGTCAAGAAAAGCGCTTGCTCTCTGCGCCGCGGATACCGGCGGCGGTTCGCCCGGCCGATGTGTCACGGAGATAAGCAGGACTACAAGGAGGCCACCAATCAGGCGGTGGAGTTGACCGGGCTCAAGCCCGAACCTGGGGCACACTCGACCCTGCCGGCGCGCAAGCATTGAACAGTTTGCAAACAGGGAATGATTCGGAAATCGTGGAAGCTTAGGGGACATCTTCCCCGCTGGCGTCACTGGGTTCGAAGGGGTGGTGCGATGATACGGGTTGCGTCATGCCTCCTGCTCGCGGCTGGCGTAATACTGAGCTCGTTCCCGCCCCTAGAGGCCGCCGCCGCCACCGCGCTTCGAGTCATTGGCGTGACCATCAAAGAGTTCCCGGGCAAGGAGCAAGTTGCCATTTTGGGCTCAGGCCCACTCTCGTTTACGCTCGCAACCCGTTCAAATCCTCTTCGGGTTGAGGTGCGCCTGGATGGGGCAACCGTTGAGGCTCCCAAAGTGATTGCCGGGCGCGATCTCATCCGGTCCATCCGAGTCGAAGCTTTGAACGGTGCAGTTCTGGTAACGGTATTCCTGCGCCGCGAGGCCACGTATGACGTCGTGTACGCTGATGCACGTCAAACTATCGTCCTCGGATTTGCTGCCAGCACCAGGACGGAGGGACGCTTTACCCTTGACTTCCGCAATGCGGATATTGCCGATGTATTTCGAACATTAGCCGACCTGTCTAATGTCAACATCATCGTTGGCACGGATGTCCAGGGCCGCGTGACGATGCGTATGTTCGACGTGACCTTCGAGGAGGCATTGGAGCTGATCCTGAAGGCAAACAGGCTGGGGGGACTCCGGATTGGACGCAGCCTGGTGGTGATGCCACTCGACCGCCTTCCTCCTCCGGCTGCAGTTGCTAAGACATACCGGCTAGAGCATGCCAACGCGACTGAGATTGCCGCGATGATCAACGCCCTTCAGCAGCAGGTTATCGCGGCCCCTGCCGGCCAACCCGTATCAAGAGGCCTGGCCATCGCCGACCCCGACACGAATTCGATCTTCGTTGTTGCCCTACCCGAGGACCATGTGATCATCGAGCAATTGATCGTCAGCACTGATCTCGCACTGCCGCGGCGCGTGGTTCGGTTGAACTTCATCGAGGCCAAACCCGCCGCAGATCTCGTGCGCGAGTTAATGGCCAAAGAAGGCGGGTTCGTAATCAAGGAAGATCCTCGATCCAACGTGGTGATCCTGACAGGTCCGGAGGCATTACTCCGCCGTGCCGAAGCGTTGCTTGCGGAATTGGATATAGCTCTACCGCAGGTCATGATCGAAGCGCGTGTCGTCGAGCTCAACAAAGGGGCTTCGCAGGAATTAGGCTTGGCCAGCCTGGTCCGGCCGACTCCGCCTGCGGTAAGTGTGCCTCCTGTCGGCGAGATCCTGTTCGAGATCGCCACCGGAACTCTCGACGCCTTCCTGAAACGTCTGCAGGTCCTCATCAACGAAGACAAAGGCCGCATTCTCGCTTCGCCGCGTATCGCCGCGCTGGATGGCCAGCAGGCGGTCATTACCGTGGGGAGTACCATCAGCGTGCCCGTGGTTGGACCGCAGGGCACTGTCGGGGTGCAGGAGATTAACGCCGGCATCACGTTGGCCATTACGGCTCGGGTAAACACGGACAGCATGATTACCGCGCGGCTGAATCCGCAGGTCCGAAGTATCAGCAGTATTACC
>JAHRHE010000246.1 GCA_020027965.1 Nitrospirota bacterium
AAGACCCTGGACCATCGCTACAACCGATATGCCGATCCGGCGAAGGCTGGCAAGGACATCGTGCTGGTGGCTGTGGATGAAGCCAGCCTCGAGACCTTTGGCCGGTGGCCCTGGCCCCGCGATCGCCACGGCTACGTGGTCCATTACTTGAAAGAGGCGGGCGCCAAGGCCATCGTGTTTGATATCCTGTTCCTCGAGCCGGACGAAGGTGGGGAAGAATTTGACGACGCGTTTGCTCAGGAAGTCCGCGCGGCAGGGAATGTATTTCTCCCCATTCTGCTCCAGACCTCCCCTTCCCCTGACTCCACCCCGGCGCACCTCCTGGCGAAGGCCACCGTTCCTGTGGAGCGCAAGTCTGCCACGCCGGATGAACTTTTGAGCCCCTATCAAGGTGTAAAGCTTCCGATTTCGCCCCTGGCCGAAGCGGCGAGAGGCTTCGGGTATATCAATCTGTTCCCGGATTTCGACGGGACCGCGCGCCGGCTTCCGCTCGTCACCCAGGTTCAGGATTCAGACTTCCCCCAGCTCGCAGTAGCCGTCGCCCGCTACCTGCTCGGGGCGGATCGGATGGAGCGGGAGCCACGCCGGCTCCGGCTGGGACCGGCGACCGTTCCTCTCACGGCGCAGGGAGATCTGGTCATTGATTGGCATGGGACACTTGAGGGGAAGACCTACCCTTCGTACTCGATCGGGGCGGTGCTGAGATCGTTTACCGAGATGCGGAACGGTGAGCAGCCGTTCTTGGACCCAGCGCTCTTCAAAGACAAGATCGTGTTCGTCGCCACAACCGCTGCCGGTACCTATGAACTGCGGGTCACGCCGCTGTCGCCCTATACGCCCGGCGTGCTGATCCATATGGCAGCTCTGGACAACATCCTCCGCGGCCGCTATATGCAACCGGCGCCGTACTGGGGCTTCGCCTTGGCGACTCTCATCCTGTGCCTCGGTACAGCCTGGACCTTCATGCTGCTCCAACATCAGACCCTGAAACTCGCCCTGATTGCCGGGATCGCCATGGCCTACTATTGGCTGGCCGTGCATTCTTTCACCTCCCACGGGCTCTGGCTGGAGCTGGCGTTTCCCGAGGGCGCATTAGCCGTGACTTTTGCCGTCGTCGCCACGGTGGAATATCTCACGGAGGGCCGGCAGCGCCGGCAACTTCGGGCGGTGTTCGACAAGTACATGGCGCCCGAGGTTGTGGAAGAGATCATGCGGAATCCCGAGGGCATCACCCTCGGAGGGGAGAAGAAGGAGCTGACCGTCTCCTTCTCGGACATCGCGGGGTTTACCACGATCTCTGAGAAACTTGAGCCGGAGGCGCTTGTGGAGCTCTTGAACCAGTACCTGTCGGCCATGACGGACATTATTCTCAAGCATCGGGGGAATGTGAACAAATATCTCGGTGACGGCATCATGGCCATCTTCGGCGCGCCGCGCGGCGATCCTAACCACGCGCCGCTGGCCTGCTATGCGGCTCTGGACAGCCAGGTAGAACTGGCCCGTCTGCGAGAAGTATGGAAAGCACAGGGCCATCCGGAGATCGTCGCGCGCATCGGCGTCAACTCCGGACCCTTGGTCGTGGGAAACATGGGATCGCAAGCGCGGATGGAATATACTGTCATGGGCGACAGCGTCAATCTCGCATCCCGCCTGGAAGGCGCGAACAAATTCTACGACACTTTGATTCTCCTGGGGCCACGCACCTACGAGCTCGCGAAGGCGAACATTGAAGCTCGGGAGGTGGATCTGTTGCGCGTGAAGGGGAAGCGGGAGCCGGTCGTGGTCTATGAGTTGTTGGCGAGGAAAGGCGGGCTCAACGCCGAGAAGCAGCGCGTCGTGGAGACCTATCTGGATGGGCTGGCGACGTACAAGCGCCGGGACTTTGCTCAAGCCAAACGGAAGTTTGAGGAAACCCTCGCGCTGGATCCATCCGATGGACCATCGAAAGTCTATCGAGCACGTGCCGAGACCTACCTGGCGACTCCGCCTTCATGGGACTGGGACGGGGTCTACGAGCTCAAAGCGAAATGATGGAGGGATAACCAAGGAGGGTTGCGTGAGGCGAGGCAAGCGACAACGGATGTCGATCATGGTCCTGGTCATCGCCCTCGGTCTCCTCAGCGGCATCGCGCTGGCGGAGACGGTCTTTGTCCAGGCGAAAACGGCGAAGCTCCGGGCAGGGAAGACCTCTCTGGATCGCGTAGTGGCCGACTTGAAATATGGGGAGGTCTTGGAGGTCCTGAAGAAGGAAGGCGACTGGCTCGAGGTAAGCACGGCCGCGGGAGTCAGGGGATGGATCTTCGCCAACAAGACGATGGCTACCAAACCATCCAGCGGTGATGAGGCCCTCGCCAAGTTAGGCAAGAGCTTTCGGCGGAGGGAGGCCTCCGATGTGACCGCCTCAGCCGGAGCCCGTGGGTTGGACAAGGCTTCGGAGACCTATGCCAACAAAGCCGGCATCACTCAGCAAGATCGTGATACTGTGGATCGCATGACGGCCTATCAGATTGCTGACCAGGAGGTCGAAGACTTTCTGAAAGAGGGAAGGCTCGGTGAATATGCGAGATAAGATTGTCGGCACGATCGCCGTGTGTGTCCTCTCCGCAACCCTTGGAGGATGCGCGGAGATGACGCGGGCTGCCGAGGATGCGGCTCGACGATCCGGTGATGAGCGAATGGCCCGAGCGATTCGCGGCGGGGCGACCCTGGTCAGCGGGCTCTTGCCGATCGGCTATGAAGAAGAATCGTCCATCGGCCA
>JAHRHE010000134.1 GCA_020027965.1 Nitrospirota bacterium
TGACGCTCAAAACGACCCTCCAGCGAGGGCGGAGCCTACTTCCAATGTAGTGACGACACGATCGTGATGCTCAAACAGGCCATCCAACAAGGCCGCAGGCTCCCCAGAACCGTGGCACGTACTCCTTCACATTCTGTGAAGACATCACTTCGATCTGAAGTCTTATTCCGCCACATAATCGCTGCAAAACATGTCATGCTCGACTCGAAGACATTTGTACACCGGCTGGGCAATTTGAATCCGTCCTTGCCGTATAGCCTCGATGAGACGCGAGCGTTCAAGGTGAGTCTTCTCTCCCCCGAAGTGAACAGTTCCAATGCGGCGCCAGGCATGGCCTCCGTCCCGATCATAGAGATAGGCCGTAAAGAAACGGGTTGAGGTCATGCCCAAGGTTACAAAGATATACTCCTCCTCTGGGTCGGCATCTAAGTTTGAGGACGCTACCACACATTGTTTCTTTTCAATGCACTCTTGTACTTCTGCATCGTTGGCACGATTGGCCAATCGTAATTGTACGATCAGTCCATCTGGAAGCTGGCCAGAAGGAGTCAAGACTCTGAGGTCACCTACAGTCAGCTCTGGCTTCTCAGCCTTAGCCATAAGTTGTTTCCACTCATAGTGATGTTTTACCTGATGAATAGCCTGGAGTCGCTGCGTGATGATTGCCTTTTCCGGGTGGGTTTCTAAACTGGCCAAAGCTTGTAACCTGGCATAGCCGAGATGCCCAAGTTCAAAACGAAGTGTTCCGTAGTCGAAGTCCACTGCACTGACCTTCCCTGACAAGAGACGTTGAGCTTGATTATCTGCGCTCCACCTGAGAGGATCCAACATGGGTGTATGGGTTAGGAGCGCGAGCCCGATCACCACAAACGACATCACAACGTTGACCGGTCTCAACAATCCAAGCCAAACTTCGTCGTTGCGTACCACAGCCAACGCATAGCCGAGTCCGTACAGGCCGGTCACAACCGCGGACAGCACGACATAGAATCGATCAGGCGTGATTCCGTGTTGGGCGATTCGTAAGCCGATGGAATACACCGTCAGAACCGTTATGACCGGCATGGTCAGTAGAACTAACTGGACTGCTTGTCGGAGCCAGAGCCCATACGGAATCGCAACGGCTCCATCCTGAAAGACAGCGTTGATGAAGAGGATAGTAGTGAGCAAGACACTCAACAAGATCGCGGAGGCCCACTTGGTATCCCAGAGGGGCTGTAGCCCCGTGAAGGGCAACGTCAGAAGGAACGCCAAGACAATGACCACCAATAGAGGCAAGAGCGCACGAAAGACTGTGGCCGCAATGGTACGAAGGGTATCGATAATCCTGTCATTTTCCTTCCCTATCGCGATCCCCAATCCCATCATTGTGGACAGGGTCGCCATGACAAAAAGCGGCCAATGCACCATCTCCTGAATAACCGTCACGCCCAGCGCCCGGAATAAGGCTGCACAGAGTTCAACGAGAATCCAATAGAGTCCAGTGACAAACGAACCAACCACTCCGATGAAGAAATTATTCCAACTATGCCGGTACAGCTCGGGATAAGGAAACTGCGCTCGACCACTGCGCTGGTAGATTTGAACATAAGGTAAGAGCACATAGAGAACCAGCACACTCCCCACTGACCACGAAAAGAGACGATACCTGTCGCCGTCATATAGAGCAGTCTTCGCAGGAATCTGAGACCACACCCAATACGTAACCAGTCCCAATACTGTCGCCTTGACCAACCCCACACCGACCAGCCGCAGTTCATTATCACCGGACCACGCGAATTGGATCGTAATTGCCCAGACCGTGATCAAGACGAACACAGAAGCGAGCATCGCTTGTACATGGGGGGAATCTGAACGCCATTCATAAAGTATCCAGTATAAACAGCCCTGGAATAGACCGATGCCAGCTAAGATCAGCCGCTCCCGAAGTATGTTCTCAACCACGCTCATTCTCCGACCCTACTGTTCTGAGCTCACGGAGAGTCTGCGGCTCAATCGCACAGCCGAACACCAGCTTAACTGAAAGGTATGACAATCGGTAACAAAATCTGGAAAGTGAGAAGGTACTTACAAGAGGTATTAGCCTGAGCAGAGCTTCGAAAGGAAGGAAACGGGGAAGAACCTTCGATTACAATCACCACTTGGATCACCAACCTGATGCTCAAAACGGCCGCCCAGCGAGGCCGCAGGCGAGACAAAGCCGGAGGCGTACCCTCTGGGGTACGTTGAGGACTTTGGCGAGCCGAGAACAAAGCTGGGGGCCGTTTTCAGCATCAGGAATACGCGCGCTCGTTGTGCTGGGACAGATCCAACCCCAGCGATTCATCTTCCGCGCTCACTCTCAGCCCCACCACACGCTCCACCACTTTCAGGATCAAATACGTCCCGACCATGGAGAACAGAAGCCCCGTGGCGAGAATCCCGAGGACCCCTCCGACTCCGTGGATGCCGACGACATCGAGTGAGTCGTCATACCCGAACTTCCCCTTCCAGACGATCGCGACATAGGACAGGGCTCCGGCCACCAACCCGATCAGCACCGCGGAGAACGGTCCTATATACCCCGCGCCCGGCGTGACGGTGGCCAGACCGGCCACGGCTCCGCTGGCCACGCCCAATACGGTCGGTGTGCCACGGTGGAGCCATTCCACCACCATCCAGCTCAAGGCCGCCGTGACGGCAGCCGCGTGCGTAGCCACAACGGCTCCCGCGGCCGTGGCGTTCGCGCCGAGCGCGCTCCCGCCATTGAATCCGAACCAGCCGAACCACAGCAATCCCGTGCCCAAGATGGTGAACGGCAGATTATGCGGAGCCATATAATCGGTCCCATAGCCGTGGCGCTGCCCTAACACGAACGCGCAGACCAAGGCCGCGAACCCGGAGCTGATATGCACGACGGCGCCTCCGGCGAAATCCAGCGCGCCCAGCTTGCCCAGCCAGCCGCCCCCCCAAATCCAATGCGCCAGCGGGCAGTAGACCAGGAGGGACCAGAGGGCGGCAAACAGCACCAGTGCACCGATCCGCATACGCTCGGCAAAGGCTCCCGTAATCAGGGCCGGGGTAATCGCCGCGAACATGAGCTGGAACACCATGAAGGCCTGGTGCGGGATCGTCGGGCCGTACGTCGGATGCGGGGTGGTTCCGACGCCGCTCAGGCCTGCCCATTCGAGCCCTCCGATCAGGCCTCGCTTGTCCGGACCGAAGGCCAGGCTGTACCCCAGTAGGATCCAGAGCAGACTCACCACGCAGAGGATGACGAAGCTGTGCATGATCGTGCCCAGCACGTTCTTGCTTCGCACCAGTCCTCCGTAGAACAGCGCGAGCCCCGGCACGATCATGGCCAGTACGAGCGCCGACGAGGCCAGCACCCAGGCCGTATCACCGGGATCAATATTGAGCGCGGGGGTTGCTCCGGCGGGAACCGGTGGCGCGCTCGGCGCCGCCTGCGGCGCGGCGGACGACGGATCCATTTCTGCCGTCCAGGCGATCGTCCCCCAGAAGAGCCAGACCTGACAGACCAGAACGGCCAGCAGTCCGATCTGAAGCCCCCGTGATCTCATTCGGTCCCTCCTCGCTTGCCCTGCATCTCTTTTTCATAGAACGCGATCATCTGGGCGATTTCCTCCTTGCTCATCCCCTGTACCACCCATTTGTGACTCTCCTGCGAGACCAGCTCCTTGGCCACTTCAGGCGACAGCTCCCGCACCAACGGCAGGAACTTGGTGTAGAAACTCTTGGCAACCTCGTAGAAGCCCTGCCAGTGGACGAAGTCGGCAGCCACCTTGGAGAGCCCGTGCCTGGCCCGCCGGCCCTCGTGGTGCCACAGCTCGTAGTACACCCAGTCGATCTTTTCGTCATACGGCGTTGGGGTGATCTTCTTCATGGCGAGCAGCTTGTCCATGGCGGCCTTGGCCGGCTTGGCGAATTTTTCGTTGTACAGGGTGATCCCCTGATCCATCTGGGTAAAGAACCGCTCCACAATCTGCTCGCTGTGACAGGCGGAACAGACCTGTCTCATCTCTTTTCTCCGGACTTCATAATTCTCCAGTCGCGTGGAGATGACCGGGCGCAGGGTCCAACTGATCCGGTCCCCGACGTCATGGGTCACTTCCTGTGTCGTGGTCGCGCTCATATGGCAGGTGGCGCAGGTGGGATAGAGATAATCTCTCCCGGGGTGCCACTTCTCCGACGGATCGGCGAGCTTCATTTTTTCCTTGTTCGCGGTGAAGAGCACGCCGTGCTTGCTCTCGTAATACGCCTCGATCTGGGGATGATCTGGCCCCATGTGGCACCGGCCGCAGTTTTCCGGTTGCCGGGCCTGGGCAATGGAGAAACTATGCCGCGCATGGCAGGCGGCGCAGGTGCCCTTCGAGCCGTCGGGATTCACCCGGCCGATCCCCGAATTCGGCCACGTGGCCGGATGCAGCTTCCCGTTCTCCATCACCTTGATGACGCTGCCATGGCACCCTGCGCACCCGGTCGTGACGATCTCCGGCCCTTCCACTACATTGCCGAGGAAATTGTCGAGCGACCCGGTGAACTGCGCGCCCTTGGCATGATGGGACTTGGCAAATTCCTTTGCCTCTTTGTCATGGCACCCCATGCAGTCTTTTGGCGTGACCAGCGTGGACACCACCGAGCCGTAATGGTCGAAGGCGTCCGGCTCCCCCTTCTCGGCCCGATGACACTCGATGCATCCGATGCCCTTCGGCGCATGACGGCTGTATCTCCAATCGTTGATCCCCCCGACCGAGACGTCTTTGGCCATGTGGCAATCGATGCACTTCTTGTTCTCGGCGGAAATAAACGGCCGGAGCCCACCCCCCCGTCTTTCCTCGACCTGCATGTATCCGACTCCGGTCAGCGCCAGGAAAAGCACCAGACAGAGGCCACCGATCAGGTAGCGCGTGAAGTTCAGTTTGCCGTTCGCGGAGGCCCCGTGCTCACCACCAACTGTTTCCTCTGGCATCTTTCGCCTCCTTCCTAAAGACAACGTTCTGAAGCTTTCGCGTATGCCCCGTCTCGCATCACCCGTCACGTCCTCACTCACATTCGCGTATCCAGAATCATCAGCACCACCACCACGCCCACTACCGCCGCTCCGACCACAGCGTTGATGATCGCCATGGGCCAGCCTCGCTGCACCAGGATGCGGTCCACGAACGGATACAGGACGAAGAGCCCCGCGGCCCCCAGGAGGCTCCAGAGGGCCACCGGCCCCGGGAGCAGAGTGATCCACATGTAGGGGGCGGAGAAATACCAGGGCGGCGACACGTCGGACGCCACCTCTTGCGGGTTGGCGGGCGGGCCCAGGACCGGAGGAAAGATCATGACCAGGTCCACGATCAGGACCAGCAGTCCGACCGCGACGGCACCCATCAGCATGGTATGTTCCGGATAGAAGGGATGGAAGCTGCGGCTCCCCGGCACGTCCACGAAGCCGACGAGCCGGACCACGATGACATGGCCCAGCACGAGCCCGCCCAGCAAGACCGGCAGGAGCTTGGTATGCAGGTCATAGAGACGCAGGAGCGTGCCCCCCGAGACCTCTTCCCCGCCCCGCAGCAGGTAGAGAAGCGGCGTCCCGACGAGAGGGAGGTTTCCGAGCATGCTCGTCACGACCGTCATGCCCCAGTACGAGACGTTGTCGTAGACCAGCGAGTAGCCGGTGAAGCCCATCGCGAAGGTGACGAGCAGAACGACCGAGCCGGTGATCCACTTCAATTCGCCCGCCGCCTGGTACGCGCGCGTGAGGAAGACCCGGATCACATGGAACAGCAGGAAGAGAATCATCAGGTCCACGGAAAACTTGTGCACGCCGCGCACAAACCACCCCAGGTAGACTTCGTTGGTGATCTGCTCGATGCTTTCATAGGCCTTGTCCGGAGAGGGCACATAGTAAAAGGTCAGCAGCAGGCCGGTGATCACCAGGAGGCCGAAGAGGGTCAGAGGAATCGCCCCCAGCGTGTAGGGCCACCAGTCCAGATGCTCCGGCAAGTCCTTCTGGATGTAGTCGATCCAGCTCTTCGACTGCCCGACTGGCTGGTCGCCTTCAACCTGAGCCTGTGACACCTCCGAGGCCATCTCTCGCTCCCCCGCTCTGCTCTCAGCTCTGAGCTCTCAGCTACACGCTCTGGATACTGACGTACAAGTGCTCCCCTCGTTTGACCACCTCGAATCGGTCGAGCGGGCGCGGGGGAGGTCCGGCAATGTTGCGCCCGGTCTTGTCAAATACTCCCTGGTGACACGGGCAGAGAAACTGCTCGCGCTCCTTGTTCCAGGACACGAGGCATCCCAGATCCGTGCAGCGCCTGGAGAACGCCACCACGCCCTCATCGGTTCTCAGCACGAGGATCTTGTGGCCGCTGAGGTCCAGCGACACCGCCTCGCCCATCGGCACCCGTGACTCGGCCCCGATCAGCACCGCTCCCACCCGCTTTGGCCCCGGGCTGGGAACCAGAAACTGGATGAAGCGGAGGGCGAGGGTTCCCAGCCCGAAGAGCAGGCCGAACCCCATGACAGCCTGACTGAGAAACCGCCGTCGCCCGATATCGTCGTGAATGACTGCCATACAATCCACCGTTAATCGTGAATGGTTAATCGCAGAAGCCCTTCTTGCGGTTTACGAATAACGTTTCACGTTTAATGTCCTCACGAGTAGCCTTTCTCGCCGTGTTGCGCCAGATCGAGGCCGAGGACCTCGGCCTCGTGCTCGACGCGCGGAGACATGATCATGCGCAGCCCTGTCAGCAGGAGCGCCGTCATGCCGGCCGCAAAGGCCCAGACCCCCAACACCGCGACCAGTTGCGCGACCAGCTGATAGGGATAGCCGTAGAATAACCCGTCGCTGCCGTCCGGATTGACGGCCGTGTACGCGAACAGCCCTGTGGCCACCATGCCCCAGGTTCCGCCCACCGCGTGCATCCCAAACACGTCCAGAGAGTCGTCATAGCCCAGAATGGCCTTGACGAAGTTCACCGCCATGTAACAGAACCCTCCGGCGCCGATCCCGATCACGATGGCCGGCAGAGGGCCGACATACCCGGCCGCAGGAGAGATCGCCACCAGGCCCGCCACGGCCCCGCTCACCGTACCCAGGGCCGTGGGCTTGTCGCGCTGAATCCATTCGGCTGCCGTCCAGGACAGCGCACTGGCCGCTGCCGCCGCCTGGATGGCCACGAAGGCGCCGGCGGCTGTGTTCATCGATGCCAGCCCTCTCCCGGCCGAGAACCCACACCAGCCGACCCACATCAAGCCGGCTCCCGATACCGCCAAGGGCAGAGAATGGGGCTGCATCTCGGTCCGTCCGTATCCCTTGCGGGGTCCGATCAGGAGCGCCGCGACCAAGGCAGTCACCCCCGCGCTGATGTGGATGACCGCCCCACCGGCAAAGTCCAGGCTGCCCAGCCCCGCCGGCCAGCCGCCGCCCCAGAGCCATCGCGCGATCGGGGCATACACCAGAGCCGCCCAGAGCAGCCCGAACACGAGGAAGAACGCGACCCGGATTCGTTCCACGAGCCCTCCCGCAACCAGCGCCAGTGCCAACGCCGCGGCCATCGTGTGGTGCACAAGCCGCAGCGATCCGGCCGCAGCCTCGTGCTCGGTCGTCCCGCCACTCCCGGCCACGAGCCTCGCGAGATCAGCTCCGAGCATCCACTCGAGCGACACCAGCGCGAGCGCCAACAGGGGCAGGCCCATCGTGTTCAACACGTTTTTCCTGCGCACCATCCCGCCGTAGAAGAGTGCCACGCCAGGAAGCGTCAGCATGACCAGGGCGGTCGAGATCAGCAGCCACGCCATGGGCGCGGCCGGCTCACCGTGCATGGACCGCGTGCTCCTTCACCCAGACCTCCGTCTCGTCAGTGTCGCGACCCAAGGCTAGAAGGTCTTGTACTCGAGCCACTTGCCGTTCAGCGTGATCTTGCAGCGAGCCTCTCCCTGACTGCCGGTGACCCGTTCCATATCAATCGTGAAATCGATCGCGCTCATGATGCCGTCGCCGAACATCTCGTTCGCCATTTCGCGCAAGGGATCACCGTAGACCCCGACAATCTCCAGGAGTCGATACTTGAACGGATCCGTCGTGTTCGGAAAATCCATCCGCACCGGAAACTTGGTGAGCGATTCGACGGTCTCCTTTTCCAACCCAAGCGCCTGCCCTACTTTCTTAGCCTCATCCTCCGTGAGCCGGTGGTTTCCGTTCAGCGCCGCCGCGACGAAGGTCGGATTTTTTCCGACGGTCTTGGCCAACTGAGCGATCGTCACCTTCTTCTCCAGTCGTTTGGCTTTGATGATGTCTCGCGCGCCCTTGTCCATCTTCCCATTTCTCTCCATCGTTCACCCTCCTTCTTTGTGCGGTATTCCTGCCACGCGCTCAACGCGGCATGGATGAGTCCCTCTCAAAATTCACCTCGACCGGAGCTGCACTGACAGACTGGCCCGGGGGTCCTCCGTCGCCGCCCGTTCCATGCGTGGCATGTCGAACCAGGAAATGGATGATATGGTTTCTGATCTTGTAGTAATGCGGATGCTCGATGATGGTTTCCCGCGAGCGCGGGCGTGGAACGGTCACGTCCACGATCTCGGCGATTCGCGCCGACGGGCCATTGGTCATGAGCATGATTCGATCGGAGAGCAGAATCGCTTCATCCACATCGTGCGTCACCATGAACACCGTATTTCTCGACGTGTTCCACATCTGGATCAACTCTTCCTGAATGACGCCTCTCGTCAGCGCATCGATCTGCGCGAAGGGCTCATCCAGGAGCAATACCTTGGGCTCGATCGAGAACGCCCGAGCCAATCCGACTCGCTGCTTCATCCCCCCCGACAACGCCGTGGGCCGCTTGTCTTCCGCATCCTTGAGGCCCACGAGATCGATGTACTTGTGGACGTGCGCCGCAATCTTCTGTCGATCCCAGTCCGGGTAGGCCGCCCGGACCGCCAACCGGATGTTCGCGAACACGGTCATCCAGGGCATCAGCGAAAAATTCTGAAAGACCACCATGCGGTCCAGTCCAGGTCCGACCACCTCCCGTCCGTTCAGAAGAATCCCGCCTTCCGTCGCCGTCTCCAGCCCGGCGATGATGTTCAGCAGCGTGCTCTTGCCGCAACCCGAGTGGCCGATGGTGGTGACGAATTCACCTTTCTCGATCTTGATCGTGACATCCTTGAAGATACAGACCTCTCCCGTTCCCGAGGTCGCCGGAAAATACTTGGTCACATGATCAATCTCGAGATAGGACATTCCTTAGTCCTGATAGGTGACGAGGCCGGCGAGCTTATTGAAGCCGGAATCCAAGACAACTCCCACGACGCCGACGACCAGAATGGCAAAGATCACGCCCGCGATATCCAGGTTGTTCCACTCGATCCAGCTTAGATACCCGACCCCCAGTTCGCCGAGTAACATTTCGGCCGGCACTACCGCCACCAGCGCGCTCCCGAATGAGATGCGGAGACCGTTCACGATCGTCGGCGCCGCGCCAGGCAGGATGACCTTATAGAGACGCTTGAACCAGGACAGTTGAACGATCGCGGCCACGTGCAGATAGTCTTTCCGCAAGGAGCTCACCCCGAACGCCGTGGTGGCCAGGGTCGGCCAGAGCGCCGCCATGAACACCACCAGCACCGCCGTCCATTTCGGATCCTTCACCGTGTAGAGCAGGAGCGGCATCCAGGCCAGCGGTGAGATGGGCTTGAGGATCTGGATGTAGGGATTCACCGCACGGAAGAGCACGCGGTTGAGGCCCAGCAAGACGCCCAACAGGATGGCCACCACGGAGGCCGCCAGAAACCCGGCGGCAAACCGTGACACGGTGTAGAGGACCAGATAGGCAATCCCGTGGTCGTTCGTCCCCTTCTTCACGAAGGCCTCGCCGAGCTCGCTCCAGGCCTTCTCCACTACCGCCAGCGGGCCGGGCACTCCCTTCACTTTCTCCTTCTCTGGATTCCAGGCGTACCCCCCTGCGGGCGTGCGCACGATGTCGCCGTTGAACTCCATCGTCTGGAGCTGCTCCTCGGTGAGTCCCTTGGGATCAAAGGCCGCACGGAGGGTAAACAGA
>JAHRHE010000002.1 GCA_020027965.1 Nitrospirota bacterium
AGTGATAGGAAGCACTCGTCGAAATTGATTGGTTTTCTCGCCAGGGTCACTTGCGGTCCTTCTTGTGCTCCTTCTTTTTTTCTCCGCTTTTTTCCTCGGTGTCGATCACCGCCCCCGAGCCTGCATCCACGTGGACCTCTATGATCTTTCGCTCAGCCGTGAGAATTTCCACTTCCCAGACGGTCGTCTCGTGCTTCTTCTCCAACTCGGCTTCGATGACCTGACCGGGCACCTTTTCAGAAGCCGCCTTGACGGCCTGGTCGAGGGTGATCTTAGCTGCCCCTGCCATTTCGAACTTCTCCTTCACCTCATCGTGCTTCTTTCCGCCTTTCTCACCACCCAGGACCGGCCCGCTCAAGGCCAGCACTGCTCCAGTGATCACCGCCGTCGTTATGCCCATCTTCTTCATAAGACCCTCCCAAGACTAAGGTTGATATCCCCTTTGGGTCTCCGTTCCTTTCCTTAGAATGCGATTCGCATGCCACCACAGCCAGCCCATGCGGAACAACTTCCCAATCAGAACAATGGGTTGTCCTTTTCAGTCGGGTGCGAATTTGAGGTGTTGGTGAGAAAGGCCCCAGCGGCTCAGGCAGGACTGTTGCGGGATGCCACACCTCCCGCAGTGCTGCGGACAGAACATTGTTGATTTGGTGACGTAGTGATCTGGTCATTTGTCTGATAACCAAGTCGCCAAACCAGGACATCACACAATTGTCATGGCTTGAACCTCTACACTCGTCACGCGGCGCTGACCGTGGGCTCGATCGTCACGTTGGTCTTCACGGAGTTGGAGACCAGGCAATTGGCTTCGGCTTTGGCCAGGAGCTCCTTAGCTTTGCTGACGTCCTCGCCGGCCTTCACGGTCAACCGTGGTTTCAGCATCACGGCGGTGACCTGCAGCTTGCCCTCCACCAGTTCCACGCGCCCTTCCGCGTCGCTTTGGTATCCGGTGAAGGCCAGGCCCGCCCGTTCGGCGAAAGCCAGGAAGGTGCTCATCACGCAGACGTTGACCGAGGCCACGAAGAGATCCTCCGGTGACCAGATCCCCTCATGGCCCTTGAATTCGGGCGGGGTCGCCACCTGGAGGTCCGGCTTGCCGGGCGAGGCGACGACGCCTCTCTTGCCCTCGGACCATGTGACGGTCGTGCGGTACGTGTAGATCTTGCTGCGGACTTCCATACTCGCCTCCTGGATATGCAGCGGGGAATGAATCATCCTGCTCCGCCTGCTGCGCCATCACGGGCAGAACTCACTCGATGCGGTGCCTGGGGGCCGACAGTCTTCCCGCGCGATGCGTTGCTATTGTCTTCGGATCGAGAGAAGAAGAAGGTTTTTCTGCTTCGGTTGCTGAAATTCACGGAGCAGATCGATGGACAGATCCGTTCTCTGTTTGAGACGACGTAAATGCTGTTCCTCGGTGACGACCATGACTGTCCCACCCTCAGATACCGCCTTCACCAGGGCTTCTTCGCTGTTCACCCCCTGGACCGTGGGCTCCTGCTTCAGATAAAAGACCGCATCCTCATTTCTCGGCCAACCCGGCGCATAGAGGAGAACGGGACCCGGTGCATGCGTCGTCAGAGAAGTGACCTCAGCAACCATCTGTCTCGGAGAGGCGGCCTGATCAATGGCAGGGACCACAAATTGGACGACCCCGACCACAAGGGTGACGGCCAAAACCCCGAGTGTCACAAGAGCCCTCCGCGTCTGGGATCGAGCCAATGCGTACAGGAGGATCGCACAGATGCTGAGCACCACCACGACAAATTCTACGGGCAAGACAGTCGCCGGTATGTGCCACTTGCGCTGAAGGAGAGAAGGCCCAACCAGCATCGCAAGGATGTAGGCAACGGCGAGCGATCCCAGCGTCAGCTTCAACAGCGGTGTCGCCCATGCTCGCTCCTCGGAAGGAGAGAAGACCTTCTCGAAGAAGTACCCGATCATGAGGCCAAGACCGGGAACAATCGGTATGAGATAGGGCTCTCGTTTCGCCTGAGCCAGACTGAACACGAGGAAGAACCCAAGGACCCACAACAGGACAAACAGCTCAGCGGGGTAATTGCGAAGTGGACGGCGCGCGAACATCAGCACGAGGCTTGAAGGAATCAAGGCGCACCAGGGAAAGAAATCGAACCACATGACAGCGAGATACCAATAGATCGGACGATTTCCGATATAGGCTTTGAGGTTCGAAGGACTGAACATGGACTGCAGTCCGGCTCCGATCTGGAAGTGTCCTTGAAACCCGCTCGCCAGCATCCAGGCATATGCCGTGACCAGGGCGAGAGACGTGAGCAGCCCGATCCAAAAGATTGGCTGCCGGATCATGCGGAAGTCTCGTTGGATCACGGCATGGGCAATGATCAGGAGCGCCGGGAGTGCAAACCCATGGAGCTCTTTCATCATCGCGCCAAGGGCCATGGCGAGGAAGCTGAGCAGGTACCACCACGGACTGGCGCGGCGAAGCGAGGCTTGAACCCAGCCCAGGAGAGCGAGGGTGATGAAAAACGTGAGCGCTGAATCGAACAGGACGCGAGGCCCGTACCACAGGAAAACATGAGACGTGGCAACCACAAGGGCCGCCCAGAACGCGGCCGTTCTGGAAAACAAGATCAGGCCCAGGGCATAGGTCAGCGCCATGGTTCCGAATGAGAAAATGGCTCCGGGCAACCGGAAGGCAACTTCGTTTTCCCCGAACAGGCTCGTCGATAGCGCGAGGAGCCAGAAGAAAAGCGGAGGTTTGTTGAAGTAGGCTGCACCCTGATACCTCAACTGGAGGAACTGATGACTGCGGACCATCTCCCGGGTGATATCCGCGTAGAGGCCTTCACTCCCCTCCAGGAAAGAATGATTGAGGTTGTAAAAGAACGCGAGGAACCCAACGAGCCCGAGCCCGATCAGGTGCGCGGACGAGCCGCTGATCGAACTGCCCGGCAGTGCCTTGTCGTAAAACCTTGCCCAACCATCCATCCTGTGCCTCACGGTGAAGAATCGCTCAAGAGCAGACCGCCTCGACGTGCACCCTCATGTCTGCCCGCTGTCACTGATGCGAGAGAGCTCCCACCGGCTGTGCTCTCCCGCGATGTGATAGGCATCGTGCAGGTGCTGCCCGACCATGCGGTGCGTGTTGAAAAATCCCCCGTTCAGCGCAATCGTGTGCCGCATGGTCTCGATGAAGCGGTCGCGGTCGTGATAATAACAGGGGATGACGCTCTCGGCGAGCTTTTTGTAGAGCGCGGTCGCATGGCGGTCGTCCGTGTCTGATCTCGGCTCCAGACCGGCCTCGACCCGGTCTCCGATCGCCCAGCCGGTCACGCCTTCCACGTGGCCCTCGATCCACCAGCCATCGGATCATCTCCTTGCCATCTTGATCGAGTGAGTGGGCCTCATTAGGTCGCTGGGTAGACTTCTAGAGCTTGCATCGGTCAGCCGAACGCCGATCCAATCCAATCACCGACCACGTGAGTGATGGTGACGACTAACGCGGCAATGCCGACATGTTCCAGGATGACCGGCCACGGTCTCACCTGTTGCTCCTTGGCCATGACAAAACTCAGCACCGCCAATAGAAGGAAGCCCCAAACAATGCTGACGATAATCGCGGAGCCCAGTGGGAAGGCCCACACCGGAACCACAAACGTCATCGCAAAGACGAACTTGGACACAAAGGTGGCCAGGGTGGATTCCCAGATGTCCCGGCTCGGATGCCGATTCTGGGATTCCTGGGCGATATGAATGCCGAGGGCGTCCGAAAAGGCGTCCGCGATCGCGATGGTGAGAATGCCGCCGATCACGACGGGGCGCGAGTGCGTGCCGGAATGCAGCCCGACGATCAATCCCAGCGTCGTGATGATTCCGGACGTCAACCCGAAGCTGAGGCCTGTCTTGAATGACATTCTCACGATGCTAGAGAACACCAATAATGCAAGGTCCGCGCCCGCAGGGGCGTCTTCTGGTTAAAGCCGCGGTCGAATCGTAAACGATCACCCCTGCCACAAGACCGATCAATCTCAGCGGGTTAGGCATCTTGGTGGCTCCTACCGGTCTTTCGGACAATCCAAGACCCGACACCATGATATAACCCAAGTTCCGAAAGCTATCCAATCGTGCAAAGGTAGGCCCAGGGCGATGGATACTCCATGGCGAATGGCGAGTACCCAATGGCTCAGTAGATGAGGGGTTGTCCCTATTGGCTCTCTGCTATCCGCCATTGACATTCGGTTCGCATGTGAAGGAGGAGGAGTCCTGCTACAGTCGGAAGGCTGGTGACTGTAGCGAATGGCCACAGGATGGAGGATCTGGTGGTCCGGTAGGCATGTGGGTGTGGGTCGTTAGTGGAAGAGGCCACGTCTAACTGACCAACAACATTGGTAAAGGAAGGCCAATGGCCGTCCCGAACCGCTGAGGCCTTCGAACGCAATGCGTGCACGCCATGGCATTCGTGTTGCACCTGGGGAGGGTAGCGGGGCGGCGAGGCCGATTGGGTGTGAGGCCGGACAGAGGGACGGCAGGGCTGGGCGAACTGGTGGCGGCCGGGCTGCTGGTTGGGACCCCGCGAGAGGCGGACGGGTAGTTGGTTCTACTACTTCAACCAAAGGGGGGCGCTATGAGGGCGTGGGCACGTACATACACCGCTCTGTTGATTCCGATAGCTGTTGGTGCCGCAACAGTGTCGATGATCGGGACAGACACTCGATCCATCGTGCAGGCGGCAGAGCCTGAGATGAAGATCGAGGTCACGATGAAGAATCAGGGGTACGTCGTCAAAGGTCACACCTCACCGGGTGCGCTCACAGCGATCGTGCTTCGCAACGAGGATACGACGAAACATGGCTTCAGCTCCAATTTGTTCAAGCACGTGACGGTCCGTAAAGAAGGCGACGCCGTGGAGGTGACGGGGCACGGAGTCAAGTCGTATCACGTGGAACCTGGTAAGACCGCGACTCTCTACTTCACCAAGGGACATAGTGCGGAGCGAGAGACTTTGCAATACCCCTTCTGGTGCGACATCCACACACACATGAAGGGAGAATTTCTGATCGTGGAGACGGCAGGGGAAATTGGGGGTGGATGAGCTGACATGGTCTCGGTGAACGTTCGCGGATGAACTTCGGGTCGCGTGATTGTGAGAGATTGCGCGACCCGTATTATTATCGCGCGCAGCGAAAGCCGATCAAATACGAGCGGTGGTCCGGAGCCTGCGCACCACGCCCAGCGGATCGGGCGACTTCCGGATCCTCGTTCCAAGAGCCACCGCGGAAGACTTTGTCCTGTCCGAGGCCCGGCCCTTGCGGGTTGTCGCTGGCTGCATCCTGGTAGTATTCGGCGTTAAACCAATCAGCGACCCATTCGGCCACGTTGCCGGCCATCTGGTAGATTCCGTAGGGACTGACGCCTCGATCGTAGCGATCCACGTTGGCCAGCGGAGGGTATTTCAAGCCACGCTTAGAGCCTGGATGGGCGATGTTGCTCCGCCCCCATCCGGCCGGCTGATTTCCCCAGGGAAAGAGGCGGCCGTCGGTCCCGCGAGCGGCCTTCTCCCACTCAGCCTCGGTCGGCAGGCGCTTGCCAGCCCACCGGCAGTAAGCGCTGGCCTCCTGCCAAGTGATCCCGATCACCGGATGTCGGGCCATTTTCTCCGTGAAGGGGTCCGCTTTCCAGTAGGGAGGCCAGGGTGCACCCGTCGCCAGCACGAACAGGAGATAATGCGCGTTGGTCACTTCATAGCGGTCGATCTCAAAGGCACCGAGATAGACCTGTCGTTGCGGCTGCTCCTGGGGACCGGCCGCAGGGTCTCGGCGTGGATCGCTGCCCATCAGGAACCACCCTGCCGGCACCAGGACCATCTCCTCCGGGACGTTCAGGATGGCCAACCGCTCCGCCTCAATCGGCGACGCCCATGGGTCGCGCGGCGGCTTGTCATGATCGGCAATCGCGGCTCCTGCCGCGATCAGGCAATAGGCTATAGGCACGAGGCTATGGGCCAAGCTTCGCGTGATGCGCGGCGCGTGACGCGTGACGAGCGCGCAGAGTCTGCAGCTCTTCACTTCTGGGCCCGTCACTCGTCACCCATCACGTGTCACGGTCTTCAGTACGCCTGTTTCTCGAGTGTCGGCACGATCTTCACATCGCCCATGATGCCGAGACCAAAGCGCGGGTTCTCCACCGCCTCGTTGGCATAGAGGCGGCCGGTCGGCGCCTCGATCTTCGCGTCCAGGGTGGCCTTGCCTTTGGGTTCGATCGTGACCGTGTATTGCTTGGCCCCGCCGATCTGAGGATGCCAGACCATCACCTTGTACGTTCCAGGCGGGATGTTGTCGATCTCGAAGCGACCGTCCTTGCCGCTTGTCGCATAGTAGGGGTTGTCCACCGCCAGGCCCCAGCTCTCCATGTAAGCATGGAACCCGCACTGCATCACAAACACGCGTCGCCCCTTTGTCATGTTGACCACTTGCTTCATGGGCTCGCCCGCCAGATGCTTGTGATACTGGGCCGCCAGGCCGAGGTCCCGGGGATGCAGGGGGTTCATGGGCAGAGGGACATTGAACAGCACTCGAGGGCCGAGCTCCGAGGTCTCGTAGGCCTGGATATCATGCATGACCGGATCCATATTGACGACGGTGACCTCGCGCCGATCTCGAACCACGGTGATAAATGGCTTGAAGGAGCAGTCGATCGCCTCGATGCGCGGTGCCTGAAAGGTGAACGGCTTTCCGCGATCAATTCCCTCGATCGCGACCACCACGTCGCGGAACGCATGGTCCGACCCTATGTTGAAGGCTTGAAGAAGACGCCACCCAGTGCCGTTCGAGATTCGGCCGCAATAGACCGGGTCGGGGAACGTGACCAGGTTATACCCCTTCGGCCTCGGAACCTCGCCGACCAGCGTCACTGTCCCGGTTAACGTGCCGCCGTTCATGACCGTGATCTCTTCATACGCCCACCCGGGCGCCGCCGCCAGGAGCCAGATCACGGTCGTGGCTCTCAGACTGAACCGTACCAACTCGCTTCTCTTCATTCCGGCCTCCTCTCTCAGGCAAGGTTAAGGCTGAGGTTAAGGTTGAGAAAACACGAACAGAGGAACGCAGTTTCCGTCAGTCTCAACCTTAGCCTCAACCTCAAGCGGCTTTAAAAAAATGGGGGAGCTACACGTCGCATGCAGCTCCCCCGCCTTGGTGTTACTCTGCCAATGCGACTACTTCAGCGCCGTCGGCACCACCTGAAGCTGCTCCGGCTGAAGCTGCGCGCGCTTCGCCCCTACCTCGTCCTTCGACAGTGGCAGGATGCGCTGGTCGCCGGCCGGCAGCACCCGGAAGTAGCCCCACTGCCCGGACTGCGTGTACGGCAGCCGCTGGTTCGACCAGAGATAGTCGCCCACCAGACGGTACGGGCCGCCCGCGCCCTGACGCAGGAAGACATCCAGCGTTTCCGAGCCTGAGTACTCGACCACGCTGATCATATCGGCGCCCGGCATGTAGGGTTCGATCGGCCACTCGTGTCCCTCGACCGCGAACATGCCGTTCTGCTCGTTGTTGGCCCCGATTACGTGAATTCGGACCGGGTCGCCCGCATGCGACTCGATCAGCGGCGTCACCGGATCCTCGGGCTTATCCACCGCGCAGGGGCGGAACATACGCCCGAGCGAGCAACCCTGCTCCTCCCGGAACTTGTAGGGTTCGGCGCGGTAGTTCACCGACGTCAGACCCGCCACGTTCTGGACGTAGGGCATGAAGCTGGTCCCGATGATGTTGTCCTCGTCCTGGAAGAAGAGGGCCACATCCCGGTAGTTCACCTTGCCGGCATTCTCCGGCAGGCTCTGGTCCACGATGACGTCCGCCCTCCAGGCGTTCTTGGTCGAGAGATCCTCGCCGGTCACCGGGTCTCGATACTTGGAGCCCTTGGGCCCGATGACGACGGCCCCGTACAACCCGTTGCGCGGGTTCGTCACGATGTTGCCGCCATCCCACACCAGGGACGTCGTCTCCTTGTTGGCAGGATGCGCGTAGTAGGTGTAGGTCCGGCTCTCGCCCGGGCCGATGGTCTGATCGCCGGGGTTGTTCCCGACGTTCAGGCCCAGGGAGTGTTTCGGATCGAAGGCCAGGCCCGGCGCGAAGAAAGACGCCCGGCTGTTGGCCATCTTGTTCTTCAGGTTCACTTGGATGCAGTCCCCGAGGTTCGCGCGCAGGGTCAGCGGGTTGGGCATCACCGACCCGGCTACCTTGGTGACTTCCTCCTCGAGGGCGAAGATCTTGCCCTCGGGCACCGACATCTCGATCTTCCGCTCGAAGTCCACCTCGATGGCCTCCGGCGCCTTGGGGTTCAGCTTCAGCAGGCGGTCCAACGCCACCACGTTGAAGGCCTTCACCGGCGCATCACCGGGGCAGACCGACTGTGGCGCTGCCGGGATCTCGCCGGACGCGGTTCCGGACGGCAGACGCTTCAGGTCCCGCACCTCCTTCTCCAACACACGGAAGATCCCCCATCCCCCTTCGGCGAAGTGCGAGCTACGGCCGTTGAAGTGGATGTAGTCTCCCGGCATGCCCTGGAATCCGCCTGCCTTCGTCACCAAGTCATACCGCTCGGCGATCCCAACGTGGATCGAGTTTTTCCGATTGGCATCCCCGGCATACCGCTCGGTCAGGAACGTGTGCCCTGAGAGGGTCCAGACGTGCGACTCGTTCATGAGCTGGTGCAGCAGGCGGAACACCACCGTGTCGCCCACGTACGCGCGCAAGAGCGGCGTATCCGGGTCCCCGTGGATGGCGCTGCTGAATAGCTTCGAGGTGTCGGGGTTATTCACCAGTCGTCGCGCGAACGGCTCGGCCCGGAAGTTCAGGCCGCTGCCGGTCGTGTGCGTGCCCCCGTTAATGTACTTGTTAGGGGACGCGAGGATCTTGTCCGGCATGGCGAACGACACGGTTTTCCCGGCCTCCAGCGCGACCTCGACCGGCTGGCCCGGCGGGTTGCCCGCCGTCACCACGTTCACGGTGTGCGGCACCGTGTCATGGATGGACACCATCAACTCTCGGAAGCTGCCGTTCACGCCGTAGCCCACCGGCTCAACCGTGTGGATGTCGGCGATCGGGCCGCTTCGGATCGGCTGGCCGGTCTTCGGGTCATGGTACGTGGACCCGAACGGCTCGATGATCACGCTCCCGAACCCGCCGTGCGGCCACGTGGTGGCGCCGAAGGCGTGGTCGTGCCAGAACACGGTCCCCAGGTCCGAGTCCACCCACCATCGGTACCGGATGAACTCCACGGTGGCGATGTCGTTGCTGGGATGGTCGTGCTTCAGTGGTTGATAAAAGGTGATCGTGCTACCCTTGATGTCCTTGATCCGGGCGATCTCGAAGCCCTTCACGCTATCCGCTCCGACGAGCAGCTCGGTGTTCACGTGATACTGAGCCGCGTTCTTCACCGTGATGGATCTGGCGCCGGCCTTGACCGCCGCCGTCAGCACGGTGTTCATCGGCACCGGCAACCCGTGCTTGCCTTTCTTCTCCAGCATCGTGAACGGCCGCGCGGACTGCTCGTAGGAGAGCCCGCTGATCACGCCGTCCGACGCCTGGTTGTCGAACTGCATGAAGTGGGGATGAATGTTAATCTTCGACGACTGGAAGTTGGTGTAGTCGTCGTCATCCCACTCGCTGGTGAGCACCACGTCCACGCAGTCGTACACGTTCGCGCGGATCACCAGCGGGTACTTAAGGTCATCGTTCTTCCGGACCGCTTGCTCCTCCTCGTGCAGGACGTAGATCAACCCGTCCTTGTCCACGATCGGGGCCTCCTTCCCCTGCTTCGTGGAGAGGGTGATCGGGAGCCGGATGAAGTGGATGTTGTAGAATTTCCGGTTCGCGTTGTTCGGGCAGAGACTCCAGCGGCCCTGCTCGCCCGGCTTCGCCGGTTCGGCCGTCCGCTCGCCGGTCTCGTCCTGGTGGATCATGTCCAACCAGGGTGCGCCATTGTGGTTCGGTGGGAACATAATGCGCTTCCCGAAGTGTGGCTTCACGAGCGGGAAGGAGACCTTGCCGGTCTTAGGTTCAAAGAGGATGGCCGGCCTGGTGCGATCCTCCCATTTGGCGACGGCGGGATACTTCGGATTCACAGCCGTGCTCTCCCGCTCGCCCAGCGCCCTGGTGCCGTCCCACTTCCAGTCCCACACCGTGGCGTCGTAGGCCATGATCTGGCCCTTCTCGTCGTCCTTATGGCCGGGTTTGCCCATCGTGGGCACCTGGATTTCCACCCAGTCCTTGATCGTGACGATGGCCGGATCAGCCTTCCAGTTGGTCTTCTGTGAGTTGTCCACGATCTTGAAGGTCTTGCCGAACCAGTCCACGGTCTTGCCGACCAGCTTGTCGGAGGTCACCCCGACAAGCATCCGGCCCTGGCGATCCGGCAGCTCCCGCATGTCCGGCATGGTGTCGGTGTGGGACTGGCCCACCTGCAGGGTGTTGTAGGTCCGCGCGTAGCCCCACATGCCGGCCACGTAGTGGTGCGCCACGTGGCAGTGGAACAGGAAGTCCCCGGCCAATTGCTGGCAGAGACCGGAGCCGCACTCGTTCTCCAGATCCAATGCCTCGGACGGCCCGATCACCTCTACGTCCACCCGGTCGGTCTTGGTCCGGACCACCGGATACTTCACCGGCCCATCCTTGGCCAGGGCCCACAGCTCCTGATCCACAGCCCGCGGGCTGCGCGGCCAGCGGATCGAACCGCCATGCGGATGGTGGGAGTGGAACACTTCCGATCCGCCATGCACGATCCGCCACTTGACCGGATCGCCCAGGTAGGCGCGCGGAAGCGTCGTGGGAATGTCGCCGAACGTGTAGGCGCTGTAGGCGAGCGACTCGTCTTCGAACCCGAAATACTCGTGCTGCAAGTGCATCTCGTCGATGCCGAAGGGCTCGCTGCGGTAGTTCAGCGCGCGGCCTCCCGGACGATACGCATCAGTCAGCGGATCGCGCTGGGGCAGGAAGTCCCCTTTCTTGTTCAACGGCCGGAAGGCTTCATCCCCGATCTCGTGATAGAAGATCACGTGCTCGCGGAAATCCGGCCCCGAGCCGTTGTCGATCATCACCTGCCAGCCGCTCTTGGCCTCGGTAGCCGGTCCTGTCCCGAGCGGCTCCAGATAGCGGGACCCCTTGGGTTCCACGACGAAGGCCCCGAACAGGCCCATCACCGTCAGCTCACGGTCATTGCTGTAAGAATGGAACTGCCGGACCCCTTCTTGGATCGAAGGATGAAGGTACCACTCCATTTCGACCGTCTTGCCCGGATCCACGACCGAGTCAGGGTTCGTGGTAGTGGCGGCCTTGCCGGTTGCACTGATCACCACGCTGGAGCCGTGGATGTGCAGGCTGCCCGCCTCATCCTTCATCTGGTTCCGCAATATGATCCTGACGCAATCGCCCTGGTTGCCCCGGATGACCAGCGGCTGGATGGCATCGCCCTGAAGGCCGGTGGTGACGGCGCCAGGGTCAAACCCTTCCTTTTCGCGCGCGGCCTTGTTCTTGGCCTCCTCCGCCCGGACTTTGTCAATGGTCTCGGTCAGGACATACATGTAGCCGGGGTAGTAATCCAGCCAGCGATTGAGCGTGATCTCAACCGTGATCATCGAAACGTCGTACTGCTTCACCGGAGCCGCGGACGGGCATTTGCCGCCGGCCAGCGCGACCGGCTCAGCCTTGCTATCGGAGGCCAGCAAGAAGCTGGAACCATCCTGGCCCATATACTGGTGCATCATGGACATCCCGTTGTACCCGCCGGACGTCCATTGTGCAGAAGCCTGCTGTTCCATCTGCCGCATGAGGCGATGGTGCTGCAACTCCACTTGCTCGGAGCGGCCGGCCCGCCCCTCGAGCGCGTCCTCCACCCTTGTCTGGCCATTCAGGGCCTCGGCCCAGTTCGGGCCTGACACAGCGGTCGCATGACCCTGGTGCCCTTCCCCTTCACTCCCCGCCGCGAAGACCGCCGGCGACACCAGCAGGCTGCCAGCAAGCAGGGCGGCTTGCAGACTCACCGCCGCCTTCGCGGCGCGTCGTCCGCGGTAAATACGTGATGACATCATGGCACGGCCTCCTTTTTCTTCTAGCAGAGAGCTAATAGCCAATAGCTAATAGCCCGATTAAGACCAACCCAGAAACACCGGCAGCTCACGAACTGCTCACCTTCCGCCTCCGGCCTCGAGCTCTCTAGCTACGAGCTGTTCGCTGCTAGCTCTTGGCTATTGAGAAAGTGCCGGTGAAGGGGCCATCTTTTCAGACGGTCAGGGTCATTCGGAGGCCGGTCCTAGCTACCCTGCCCTTCACCGGCGTGCTCATTGACCGCAACCAACGTGCCAGGTCTTTGCCTGAAGGCGACTCGACAGGATTTCAACGGTGGAACAGCCACTTAGGGAATGTTGACACCGAACATGGGGTCCTCGCCACTGGGGCATGATTCCACCCAGTTAGACAGTCCGGCCTCCGTCTATTGGAAGCCCCATGAGAAATCAAAGGGATTTTTTGTCTAAAGCTTTAGACAGTGGCCAAGCCTGGAGTGGGGCAGAAGGGGGCAACTCCGAATTCACGTGAGGACTGAGGCTGAGGAGGGACTCCACGCCTTTGCGCCTTAGCGCGATTCAGTCGGGGAGGGCCGGAACTACTGAAGATGGTAGGTGCGCAGCTTGTTATACAAGCCCGCCCGGCTGATTTTCAGGAGACGCGCGGCCAGGGCGCGTTTGCCGGCCGCCTGGCGCAGCGCTTCTTCGATGCGGGTCCGCTCGGCGCTCTGGACGGCGGTGCGGACAACAGTGCGAAGGCAGGGATAAGAAGCTGTGACGGTGCCAGCGACGGAAGGACGCCCCAAGAATAGTTCCAGCCTGAGCTCCGGACCGGGGGCGGTCACCACCGCGCGTTCAATCAGATGCTGGAGCTCCCGGACATTGCCCGGCCACGGCGCTTCGGTCAGGGCCTGCATGGCTTCAGGCGTGACGACCCGCACGACCTTGCCATGGCGCTTGCAGGACGCCTCGAGGAAATGGCGGACCAGCAGCGGGATGTCTTCACGCCGGTCCCTGAGCGGAGGCAGGAGCAGGGGCAAGACCGCCAGACGGTAGTAGAGGTCTTCGCGAAACGCCCGTGCCTTGACCAGCGCCATCAGATCTTTGTTCGACGCCGAGATGACCCGGACATCCACCTTGGTCGAGCGGCTGGTTCCCACCGGCTTGATCTCGCCTTCCTGGAGGACCCGAAGCAGCTTGGCCTGGAATTGTGCGCTGGTGTCTGCGATCTCATCCAGAAAGATCGTGCCGCCGTCGGCCGCCTCGAACAGGCCCTTCTTCGAGCAGAGCGCGCCGGTGAAGGCCCCCTTCATGTGGCCGAACAGCTCGCTCTCGAGCAAGCTCTCCGGCAGCGAGCCGCAGTCCACGACGACGAAGGGCTTTTCACGACGGTGACTCAGATGATGGATCGTGCGCGCGACCAACTCCTTGCCGGTCCCGCTCTCACCCTGCAACAGGACCGTCGCGTGACTGTCGGCGACCAGCCGGATCATCTCAAACAGCTGCTGCATCGGTGCACTCTGGCCGAGCATGTCCCGCAGGCGAATGGCCCCGGATTCGGAGGACTCGGTCGATTCAGAGCTTGCCTGGTCCGGTGGGCTTCCGACGTGACCTCGATCTCCACTCTCCTTCAGGAGGACGAGCACTGCCGCAGCCTTGCCTCGGCCGGGCATCAGCGGGAAGGCCTGGACCATTCCGCACGCGCTCCCGTCCTGACCGGTGGAGCAAGACACCGAACGCACCTCGCTGGATTCAAACACGGCGATGGCCGGGCAGTGTGGACAGGGGACAGCCCCTCCCAAGACCGCCTCGTAGCATCGGGCCTGACGTGTGCCGTGGACTTCCCGTTCGGCGCTGGACCAGGCCGACTCGTTGGCGTAGATGATCGTGAACTCCCGGTCGAGAACCATGACCCGGTCGGAGACTTGATCCGCAAGCAGTCGCAATGCTTCCAGTCGGGCCGCGAGGATGGGGTCGGTCACGGGGGGATTGGAACAGTCTGGTTGAGATCCGGCCATCTCGATCCCTCAGAACTGACTCAATGGATCAATGACTCAATCGGCACTTCGGCCCGCAGGGCCGGTACTGTTCAGCAACCGGATCACGGCCTCCTTCAGGTCCGCGATCCTGACCGGCTTGTCGAAATAGGCGGCCACGCCGGTTCGTAATGCGTCGGCTTTGGTTTTGGCGTCACCGAATGCGGTCATGAGGATAATGGGAGAGCGCGGCGCCAGGGTTTTCAAACGTATCACATAGTCGAGCCCCCCGGCGGGCATCCGGAGGTCCGTGAGAATGAGATCCGGAAGAGATTCACTGATCCGCTGCAGGGCCTCATCGCCGTCGCCGGCTTCCACTATGCGGAGCCCCAGGTCCCAGAGCTCGTCGCAGAGGAGGCTTCGCATGGCTTGATCATCTTCTACCAGGAGCAACACCGTAGGCCTCTTGGTCTCCATGCCGTCCTAGGTCTCCGAGGCGTACCGCGTGAGCTACACAGGACCGGCCTGAGCGTATTGAGTGAGCAATCGCTATGCCCGGAGGGTGCGGATTAGAAGTATCAAAATAAGCTGCAATTAAGAGGGCTTGTGTCACACGATCGGGAGAGGGCCAAGGCAGTCGAAATGGAAGGTTGCGGACAAAGACCCCACTAGGCTGACTTCGCCCTGGCGCAGGATGCCACACTCTGGGGAGCGAATAGCGGGTAGCCAGCAGTGAATAGCAATGGGCGAAACGCCGGCTAACTTCCCCTGCTACTCGCTATTGGCTGCTAGCTATTCGCTTAGCGGAAGCGTGATTGTGAACGTGGAGCCGCGGCCAGGTTCGCTGTCGACCTCGATCGAGCCGCCGTGCTCCTGGATGATGCCCTGCACCACAGTGAGCCCCAGTCCTGTGCCTTTGCCGACCTCCTTGGTCGTGAAGAAGGGAACGAAGATCTTCTCGAGGTCCTCCCTGGGGATTCCATGTCCCGTATCGGTGACCGTCAGCGTAATCTGCTGACCCTTCAGTCTGAGGCCGAGCCGAAGGATGCCGCCTTCCGGCATCGCGTGAATGGCGTTGATCACGAGGTTCAAGAGCACTTGGCTCATCTGGTCGGGATCGGCGTGAACGGGGGGCAGGGAGGGAGCAAACACGGTTTCCACCTGGATCCGGTGTCGAGCCAGGCGTTCCCGGAGCACCTCCAGGATGTCCTGGACCGTCCAACTGATGTCCATCGGCCGCCGTTCGCTCGGCCGCCGCCGGGCGAAGGTGAGCAACTGGTTCATGATTTTGGTGATGCGTTCGACTTGCCCAACAATCGTCTCCAGCCCCTTCTTGGTCGTCTCTTCCTGGGTCCGCTGCATCAGGTACTCGGCCCGGCCGAGGATCACGTTCATGGGGGTGCCGATCTCATGGGCCATCCCGGCCGCCAGCGTCCCCAGCTCGGCCAACCGCTCGGTCCGGAGAAGCTGGTCCTGCACCCGTGTCATCTCCGTGATGTCGAGCCCGGTGCCGATGATATACTCGACCGCCCCCGTCCTGTCGAGGATGGCCGTGTTCGTCCACGAAATGAGCCGCCGAGCCCCATCCTTGGCCACCCAGTAGTTTTCGTGCCGATTGGGAGCATCGCCGCCACGCAGCGTCTCGAAGACGGCTCGGACCGGTCCCACCTCTTCCGGAAGGAGGAACAGATCCCAGAGAGCCCTGCCCCGGACTTCCTCGAGGGAGTACCCGGTTGCCAGTTCACAGGCTCGATTGAAGCGGACGATCCGCCCCTCGGTATCCAACACGACCACCAGCGCCCCGGCCGTCTCAAGGACCGCCGAGATGAAGTCGCGCTCTTTCTGCAGATCTTTGCTTCTCTTGTCCAGGCCCTTTTCCAGCTCTCGGCTCAGCTCGGCAAGCTGGCGATTGACGAACTCCAGCTGCGCGGATGATTTCGTGATATAGGATTCGATCGCCAGCCCGATGTCGAGGAACACCACCTTCGTGAGGGCGATTCTGAGGAACTGACACTGGGCGGGACGATCGTGGAACTCTTTGAAGATCAGCGGATGCAGCAGGTTCAGATAGAGCGCATAGGCGCCGAGGTACCACTGGGGCGTGAGCCCAATGCGGTTGTGGACTTCGCCTATCCTCAATCGCTCGTCTCGATACTGCTCGTCATAGGGACCGGTCACCAGTGAGAGGAGGTATCGCTTCTGCGCCTGCTTGAGCCGGGTGGTGATCAGTTCGTCCGACAACAGCCGCCGCGTCTCCGGGAACTGGAGCAAATGCCGATAAAATGTCTCCACCAGGCCGTCCGCGTGCTGGACCATCAGCGGATGAAGCTGCTTGAGCGCGGTCTCCTCCTCATCCGTGAGGCGCAGATAGTTTTTCCGGAGCTGCCAGTCGGTCATACGGGTTTGCCGCGCACCTCAGTCCTGAGTCATGCCCCGCGCCGCTCACCTTTCTGGTCGATTTCTGCCAGCTTGCGGTACAGTGTCTTCCGGTCGATCCCCAGGACCTGGGCCGCCTGGTATTTGTTGCCACCGGTCTTCTCGAGGATCCGCTGAATGTATTCCTGTTCGACCTCCTGCAACGGCAGCGTGCGTTCGGCCGCCTCGTCAAGGACCCGTCGCTCTCCGCGCGCGCCCTGGACGGCGGGAGGCAAATCTTGAGGAAGAATCTTCTCACCGCGCGCCAACGTCACCGCGCGCTCGATGACGTTCTCGAGTTCACGGACGTTTCCAGGCCACGGGTAATCCATCAAGAGCGCCAGGGCGGACTCGCTCATCGCGTGGGGTTCCTTCTGGCCAGCCTCGGCGCATTTGCGGAGGAAGGCGTCCACCAGCAGCGGGATGTCCTCGCGACGATCCCGGAGGGGCGGCATGCGGATCTCGATGACGTTCAGGCGGTAATACAAGTCTTCGCGAAACCGCTTGGCCTTCACTTCGTCGGCCAGCGCCAAGTTGGTCGCGGCGATGATCCGCACATCCACCGGCACGGCGCGAGTGGCTCCGACGCGGCGAATCTCCCGCTCCTGGATGGCCCGCAGCAGCTTGGCTTGCAGCATCAGCGGGAGCTCGCTGATCTCGTCCAGAAAGAGCGTGCCGCCGCTGGCTTCCTCGAAGAGCCCCCGCTTGTCGGACTTGGCGTCGGTGAAGGCGCCTTTCGTGTGACCGAACAGTTCACTCTCCAATAACGTGTCCGGAATGGCCGCGCAGTTCACCGGCACGAAGGGGGCGTCCCGCCTCTCACTATTGTAATGGATCGCCTTGGCGACCAGCTCCTTCCCGGTTCCGCTCTCGCCCGTGATCAGGACGTTGGTCGAGCTGTCGGCCACCCGTCGGATGAGGTCGAAGACCTCGCGCATGGGCTTGCTCTTCCCCAGAATCTGGTGGAAGCTGTACTCCTTGCGGACCTCGCGCCGGAGACGGTTGACCTCGCGCCGAAGCACAGCCTCCTGCAGCGCCTTCTCGGTGACCAGGATGAGTTCCTCGCTCTTCACGGGCTTGGTGAGATAATCGTAGGCGCCCTGCTTCATGGCCGCGATCGCGGTCTCCACCGATCCAAAGGCCGTCATGAGGATCACATTCGTATCCGGGTAAGCCCGCTTCACCTCCGCCAGCAGCTCGATCCCCGGCATCTCTCTCATGCGAAGGTCCGTGAGCACCACCTCATAATCCTCTTCGCCCATCCGTTTCAGCGCCTCGCGTCCACTTTGCGCGACCGTCACCTGATGGCCCCGCCCCTGCAGCACGTCCCGGATCAATGCCCGCATCTCCGCGTCATCATCCACGACGAGAATGGATCCGGTCTCCTCCGGGCTCATGACGATGTCCTCTCCTTACAACCAGTGATGAATGCTGAGTCATGAACGATGCATCGTTCCGGCCCAGCCTACCGGGTTCTCGTAGGCCGGTCAAGGGCGTGGATGTGGTGACAGGCCGGACTGGTAAGGCGAGGCTATTTCTGTCTGATCAGGATGCGGATGGGGGAACCCAGAAAGTCGTACTGCTCCCGCAGGCGGTTCTCGAGATGCCGCACATAGGCCTTGCCGATGTTCTCAGGGTGCCCGACGAACAAGGCAAAGGCCGGCGGTTTCGTGGCCACTTGCGTGATGAAGACCGACCTGACCGCCTTCGTCGGTTTGCCTTTCCGGACCGGCAGCGGCTGAACGGCAAGAATCTGCTGGAGGAACTTGTTGAGCGGTCCGGTGGGCACGCGGGTGGTAAAATTCGTCATCACACGGTCAAGGACGGGGAAGAGCTCTTGCACGGAGTCGGGCTTGCACGCGGACCCGAAGAGCACCGGCGCCCAGGCCAGGAAAGGGAATCGCCGCCGCAGGGTCCCGGCGTACTCCTCGCGGGCTCCCGCCTCGCCGGTTTTCAGGTCCCACTTGTTCACGAGCAGCACGCAGGCGCGCCCCTGCTTGAGCAGGAGGCCGGCGATTTTCGTATCCTGCTCCGTCACGCCCTCCGCTGCGTCCAGGAGCAGCACGACCACGTCGGATCGTCCCATCGCGCGAAGGGCGCTGGCGACGCTGTACCCCTCGACTCCCGATTGGACTCGGCCGCGCCGCCGGATGCCGGCGGTATCGGTGAACACGTAGCGCCGTTCCCCGACGGTGACGAGCGTGTCGATGGCATCCCGCGTGGTGCCCGGGAGGTTGCTGACCAGGACTCGATCCTGTCCCAACAGGGTGTTTACCAGCGTGGACTTCCCCACGTTCGGCCGGCCCACCACGGCAATCCGGGGAACATCCCTCAGAGCGGCGTGAGCATCCGGGCTCCCGGTGTCCGGCAACAGCGGATAGATCGCTTCCAGGAGCTCATCCAGCCCGAGGCCATGCTCGGCCGAGACCGGATAGAGGGAGCTCCACCCGAGGCGATAGAAGTCCGCCAGGAGCAGCTCCGACTTCGGCGTGTCGATTTTATTGATGGCGCAGAAGACGGGTTTGTCCACCCCGCGCAGCAGTTGAACGATCCCCTCGTCCACGGGCGTCAGGCCGGCGCGCCCGTCCATCAAGAGGATCAGGAAGTCCGCCTCCGCGATGGCCACTTGCGACTGTTGTTTGATGAGGGACAGCATTCCCTCGGTTGCGGACGGATCCAGCCCCCCAGTGTCCACCAGCCGGAACGGGCGCCCTCGATACTCGGCATCGGCATAGTGACGGTCACGGGTCACCCCCGGTAGGTCATCCACGATGGCCTGCCGTGCGCCCAGCAGGCGATTGAACAGCGTGGACTTCCCAACGTTGGGACGGCCGATAATGGCCACAACCGGCGTGGGAGGCGTCATTCGTCACTCGTCATTCATGAAGGGTGAGGAAAACAGAAACAGCGGGAACCGTAACACATGAAGGTAGGGAAGACAAGAAACGGAGCCAAAGAGGTCTTCGAACGCGCTATAATGGCCTCCTCATGCCGATCGACGGTTTTTCATGGGATCAAGTGGACGATGTCCTCCTGGACATGGACGGCACCCTCCTGGACCGGCACTTCGATAATTTCTTCTTTGAGGAAGAACTGCCCAGGCGGTATGCAGCCAAACATGGGCTCCAAGTGGAGGAGGCGTTCAGGCGTCTTCTGGCGATGTACCGGGCGGTCGAAGGGGAGCTGGATTGGACGGACCTCCACTACTGGACCAGAACGTTGGGGATTGACCTGGTTGCCCTGACCAGGGAGTTCGAGCACCTCATCACCTTCCATCCGGACGCGATCGAATTCCTGGGCCACCTCCGTGCGCGCGGCAAACGGGTGCACCTGGTCACGAACGCGCATGCCGCGGGGATCGAGATCAAAGTGGCCAGAACCAGCCTGGATCAGTACGTGGATCGGGTTGTGAGTGCCTTCGAGGTGGGATACCTGAAAATGCGCCCGGAGTTCTGGCCGGCCTGCCGGCGCCTCCTCAAATTCACCCCCTCCCGCTCCTTATATATAGATGATGACGAAGCCTGCTTGGCCGCCGCCCAACTGTATGGAATCGGATACATGTACCACCGCTCGAAGTCCAGCTCCCGTCTCCCACCCGAACCGTCCTCCCGCTATGTATCCATCGAGAGCTTCCATGTGCTCATGTCATCCTGATGCACAAGGCTGCGGTGCCAGGGCTGAGTCCCGAGTAGGCGCATAGGTGGACTCCAGAGTCATGCCGTGGTTGATCCCGATCGAGTCAAGGGAGAGGGGAAGGTGGCAACGGGTGTCCCTGAAGAACCTGCTTGCGGCATCCTTGGCTTGAATGGCGGCCAACAAGTTGGAACGGCACTAGTTGACACGGACGATCAGGTGTGGAACAACACGACACGGTGATCCCTCCGGCTCCGGCCCAGGGGCGGGGACAGAGAGCGGAGGGAAGGGCAAGGGGTCCGATCCGTGGCAGCAGAACCCTCGACTCACGCCAACGACTGGTACGCTCAGGCCGAAACGTCCCTCACGGACCTCGCCGAGGTGGTGCGGACCCAGTCCGTGTGCGCGCTCGCTGAGGTCCGTCGTGTCGCCGCCGGCGTTGTCGCCTCGCTGGCGCAGGATGAGGTCTTGTTCGTCCGAGCCTTAACTCAGCCGAACAAGCCTTCGCTCATCGGCAACATGATTCATACCGCGATTTTCGCGACCATGATCGGACAGCGGATGGGATACCAGCGGCGCGAGCTGGACCGGCTCGCATTCGCCGCGCTCGTTCATGACGTGGGAATGTTTCGTCTGTCTGACGAGCTTCTGACCAAGGCAGGCCGCTGGTCGGATGATGACCTCGTCCACCTGCGTCGGCATCCGACCCTCGGCTCGGAATGGCTGGCGCAGGCGGCGGTGGATGATCCGTGGCTGCACGAGGTGGTGGCGCAGGAACATGAACGTGTGGACGGATCCGGATACCCGCATGGGTTACGAGGAGACCAGGTCCATGGATTTGCGCAAATCATCGCGATCGCGGACGTGCTTGATGCGATGCTCCGGTCAAGACCGACCAGGAAAGCCTTACAGGCCCATGCCGCGGTTCGCTTGCTCGTCAGTCGGGAGAAGGCGGCGTTCTCGGCTAGTCTCTTGAAGACCATGATCCAGCTCCTGTCGGTGTTTCCGGTCGGCACGCATGTCAGACTTTCGTCGTGGGAGATCGGGCGAGTGATCCGGACGAATCCCGGCACTCCGTTGCGGCCGGTGGTCGCCGTCACGGTGGACGGAAGAGGAGGCCCCTTGCCGACGCCCAGACTGGTCGATCTGTGTCAGGATCCGGAGCTCCGAATCATCGAGATCTTCGACATCACCCAGTGGCAATGATTGGAGCTGATGGCTAATGGCTTATAGCTTATGGCTGAGAGCTAAGAGCCCAGGGCTAAGAGCTCAGAACTGTAGACTCTGAACTCCGGGCGGATCCTCAGTCCTTCGTCGGGGCCGGAACAGCCACGCCTCGATACATTTCCCCCGCGATCCGCGGCACGTAGGGCAATCGAAACCGATCCAACCGCTTCACCTTGAGCCCGCCTTTCGCGATGAGCGCCCCGATCGGGCGGTTGAGGTTGCACCCACAGGCAATGATTCGCTGAAGCGGGTTTAGGAGGTCCTGCCATTTCGCAACCCGCGCATCATCGCTCCGCCCGTGCTCCAGGAACACAAAACGGCCTCCGGGCTTCAGCACGCGACGGACTTCCCGCAGCGCGGCGACGGCATCGGGGATCGTGCAGAGAGTCCAGGTGCTGACCACCCAATCGAAGCGACCAGCTTCGAACGGCATGGCCTCGGCGCTGACACGGACTATCTCGACCATCAAGGATCCCTCGGAGAGGCGACGGGTGACCGTGTGTGGGAGGAGGATCGCCGGTTCGAGCGCGGTCAGCGACGAGACCGTTTTTGGGTAGTGCGGAAGGTTGAGGCCGGTTCCGAACCCGATTTCAAGGACGGTCCCCCCGACCTGAGCCAAGACCTGCTGCCGGTATTCCTGGAACCGTCGCGCTCCCAGGGTCCAGTCCATAAGCCGCGGGAACACCTGGTCTGCGTAGAAGCCCATCACCCGACTCCTTTGGCCAGTGCTGACACCGGCGGGAACTATAGCAGGCTACGAAGCTCGAGGCTAGAGGCGAGACTCGTGAAGCGTGAAGCGTATCTCGCGAGATACCAAGGACCCGCCTTTGCCTGAGGCTTCGGCGGGTCCACGGAACTGTCGAAGCCTCTGGGCGGCATGCCGAAGGGCTTTGGCCCCCGAAGGCGGAAGAGGGACAGTCCCCGGTGACAATCTTGTGGCCCTTCGGGGTCTGTGTTAGATTCGCGTCTGAGCGCGTCGAATGTCGGACGGTCCTCCAGTTATCACGCCTGAGGCTGGACATGATGACCTTTGACGCGACGGTTTGATGACCGGGGAGTCTTTCGCAAACATGAACCGTCAGTACGATCATCAGACGGTCGAGAAGCAGTGGCAGGACTACTGGGAGCGGGAACGCACCTTCACGGTGACGGAGGATCCCTCCCGTCAGAAATACTATTGCCTGGAGATGTTCCCGTATCCCTCGGGCCGGATTCACATGGGACATGTGCGCAATTACGCCATCGGGGACGTGATCGCCCGGTATCAACTTATGCGTGGGTTCAACGTGCTGCATCCGATGGGCTGGGATGCCTTCGGCCTCCCGGCCGAGAACGCGGCGATCGAACGAGGCGTCCACCCGAAAGTCTGGACCGACGAGAATATCCGATACATGCGTACGCAGCTCCGGCAGATGGGGCTCTCGTACGACTGGAGCCGCGAGGTCACCACCTGCGAGCCCGAATATTACAGATGGAACCAGTGGTTCTTCTTGAAGATGTATGAGCGCGGCCTGGCCTACCGCAAGCGGTCGGCCGTGAACTGGTGTCCCAGTTGCGAGACCGTGCTGGCCAACGAGCAGGTGGAAAACGGTCGGTGCTGGCGCTGCGACACGGTGGTGATCCAGAAGGAGCTGGAACAGTGGTTCTTCAAGATCACGGCGTACGCGGAGGAATTACTCAACAGCCTGGATGGACTCCCCGGCTGGCCCGAGCGAGTGCGGGTCATGCAGCAACACTGGATCGGGAAAAGCGTGGGCGTAGAGGTGGACTTCCCACTGGTCGAGTCGAAGGGCGACTTGACCGCGGTCCGCATCTTCACCACGCGCCAGGATACGATCTTCGGGGCGACCTTCATGAGCCTCGCGCCGGAGTCGCCGCTGGTTGAGCCATTGATTCAGGGCCGTTCTCAGGCGGCGGCTGTGCAGGAGTTTGTGGCCCGGGTGTCCCGGCAGGAGAAAGCGGTCCGCACCGCCGCCGATCGGGAAAAGGAAGGCGTCTTCACGGGCGCCTACGCCGTGAATCCATTCACGAAGGCCCGCATTCCGATCTGGGTGGCGAACTTCGTGCTGTATGAATACGGCACCGGCGCAATCATGGCCGTCCCGGCCCACGACCAGCGCGACTTTGAATTCGCGCGGCAATACGGTATCCCCGTCCGCCTGGTCATTCAAAACTCGGCCGGCACACTGGACGCGGCGCATCTCGAAGAGGCCTACGAAGAAGAGCAGACCGCCGGGCTGCTGGTGAACTCCGAGCAATTTACAGGTCTCTCAGTTCCGGAAGCCAAGCTTCGCATTGCGGCATTCGCGGAGAAACAAGGGCTGGGCCGGCCTTCGGTCAATTACCGGTTGCGCGACTGGGGTGTGTCACGGCAGCGCTACTGGGGCACGCCGATCCCGATGCTGTATTGCAAAGCCTGTGGAATCGTGCCGGTTCGGGAATCCGACCTCCCGGTGGAGTTGCCCAAAGATGTGCCTGTGACCGGCAAAGGCGCCTCGCCGCTGGCTCAGGCGAAGGAATACGTCAACGCCTCGTGCCCCAAATGCGGAGGTGGAGCCCGGCGAGAAACGGATACGATGGACACCTTCGTGGACTCCTCCTGGTACTTTCTGCGCTATTGCTCGCCGCAGGCGGATAAGCAGCCCGTTGATCCCGCCAAAGCCGGCTACTGGATGGCAGTGGACCAGTATATCGGCGGGATCGAGCATGCGGTCTTGCACCTGCTCTACGCGCGGTTTCTCACGAAAGTGATCCGTGACCTGGGTCTGATCTCAGTGCATGAGCCGTTTTCGAATCTGCTGACCCAGGGGATGGTCACGAAGGAGACCTATCGGTGCACAATCCATGGCTGGCTGCTTCCCGGAGAACTGGCCGGGTCTGAGAAGGAAGGTTGGCGCTGTGCGCTCTGCCAAGCTGAGGGCAGGCAGACCCCGGCAGAGCGGGGTCGTGTCGAGAAGATGTCCAAATCCAAGAAGAACACCGTCGACCCGGAGCATCTGATCGAGACGTACGGCGCCGACACGGCCCGCTTGTTTTCTCTCTTCGCCGCGCCTCCCGAAAAGGACCTGGAGTGGAGCGACACCGGCGTGGAGGGGTGCGCGCGGTTTCTCAACCGGGTCTGGCGACTCATGAGCGAGATCGCCGTGCGAAATGAAAAAGGCAAAATGCAAAAGGAACACAGGGGCGGGGCGGAGAAGGCACGGGCCCTGGAGATCCGACGGTTGACACACCGGACGATCAGGAAGGTCACGGAGGACATCGAGCGGGAGTTTCAGTTCAACACCGCCATTGCCGCGCTGATGGAGTTCGTGAACGGCCTGTATAAGCTTTCGGCCGAGCGCGAGCCGGAGATGAACCCGGCAGAGACGGCGGCCTTGCGTGAAGCGGCGGAGACGCTCGTCCTCCTGCTGGCCCCATTCGCGCCGCATCTCGCGGAGGAGCTGTGGAAGGCGATGGGGAAGGTACCCAGCGTCGCGAGGCGCCCCTGGCCTCGGTACGATCCGGCGCTGGTGGCGAGTGAGCGGCTGACGATCCCCATCCAGGTGAATGGCAAGCTGCGGAGCAAAATCGAGGTCCCGGCCGATTCGACTGAGGACCAGGTGGTCGCGCTGGCCCGGCAGGACGCGAAGCTCTTGGAATGGCTCCAGGGGAGGCCCCCGCGCAAGGTGATATATGTCGAAAAGAAGCTGGTGAACTTCGTGATCTGAGGCCCGTGGGACAAGTGAATAGTTCAATGGTAAAAGGTAAAAGTGATTTGCACCGTGCCTGCTTCCCGCGGCGCACTTGTTACCTTTGCCATCTTACCTTTTACTTCGCGCTGAGCGCTTCGCTCAGCGCGTGCGGCTATCAGTTCCAGGTTGAGGGGCCAGGACCTGTAATCGGCGGCGCAACCCCGGCCGCCGCTGGGGCTGAGGCGCCGCGCATGGCGATTCAAAACTTTGAGAACAAGACCTTCGAGCCGAATTTGGAGATGAAGTACACCGCGTACACGCGCCGCGAGTTCTCGGCAGGGAGCGGGGCACGCCTCGTCAACGACCTGGGAGAGGCCGATTTGATACTCAAGGGGCAGATCGTGGCGGTGATCGTGCCTGCGCTGGCGTTCACCCAGTCCCAAACGTTTGAGAGCCGAGCCACGGTCTGGGTGGAGGCGACCGTTGAGGATGTCAAGACCAGGAAGGTGGTCTGGAGGCAAAGCTCCAGAGGCTCGTCGGAATTTTTCGTGACCACTGACCTGCAGTTCAATCGTGTGCTGCAGGCGAGAGCTCTGGAACAGGCCGGGATGATGATCGCAACAGACCTGGCCGTGCGTTTTCATGCCTATCTTGAGTCCGTCGCCCAGGCGATGCCGCCTGGCAGCGCTCCTACGGGGACTGAGATTCCGCCTCTGAAGCCGCCTCTCCCGTCCGAACAGCCGGCCACGAAGTGAAATGTATCGCAGCATTGGGGAGTGATGAAGCTCCAGGAACTAGCCTCGGCGATCAAGAAGGACGGACCCTCGCCGCTTTACCTCGTCCTGGGTGAAGAAGACCTCCTGCGCGATCAGGCGGTGAGCCTGATCAAGGCCGCTGTGCTCGGTGGTGCAGCGGAAGCAGGTCGGGAAGGCGGGGCTGAGGGTGCCCTCGCCGCCTTCAACGACGACCTGCTGTACGGCGACGAGAGCGACGCGGCCGAGGTCTTGGTGCGCGCCGGGCAAGCGCCGGTGTTTGCCCCGCGGCGTTTCGTGCTGCTCAAGGCAGCGGACAAACTTCCTGCGCGGGAAGGCGAAGCTTTGCTGCCCTATCTCGCGTCGCCCTGCGATACGACCACCCTGGTCTTCGCGGCCTCCAAGCTGGACAAGCGACAGAAGTTTCCGCATGCCCTGATCGCCCGGACGGTCGTGGTGGACTGCGCGCCGTTGTTTGAGAACCAGCTCGCGGGCTGGATCCGGGGCGAGGCCGGCCGGGTGGGGGTGCGTCTCACCGAGGACGCGATCCTGCTGCTCAAGGAGATGGCCGGCGATTCCCTCTCGCTCGTTCGTCGGGAGTTGGAGAAGCTGGCGGCCTACGTGCCGGGCGGGACGGTGGCAACTGGTGAGGATGTGATCTCGGTCAGGGGTGGAGAGCCGGGCGCCTCGGTCTTTGACCTGACCGGCGCCATCAGCGCGCAGGATCGGGGACGTGCCCTGCGGATCCTGGTCCGCAATCTGGAGAGCGGGGAAGCCCCGCTGCGGATCCTCGGCTCCCTCGTCTATCAGTACCGGCGGCTCTGGAAGGGGAAGGAGCGGCTGCGGGAAGGGGACGGGGAGTCGTCGCTCATGCGATCGCTCGGCATTCCGCCGTCTCGGCTCGGAGAATTCACCGGGCAGCTCCGGACATTGTCAGAGGACCATTTCAGGACGGCATTCAAGATGTTCGTGGACACGGACTCCAGGTTGAAGGGGGGCGGCGCGGGGAAGCCGGAGCGCGTGCTGGAGGCATTGCTCCTGGCGCTCTGTGACAGCGCGAGGTGCACTGGACTCACCCCTCAGCCCTCCACCCCTGGAAGGACGAAGCCGATCAGCACCGTGCGAACCGTCCCTCGACCCTGCTCGGGACGGTGAGCTTGTCCCTCGACCCCTCGACCTCGCTCGGGGTCGAGCCTGAGCGGGGTCGAAGGCTCGACTGAGCTCGGGACCCTGAGCTGGTCGATGGGTCGAACCGTCAGGCGTGGGGAGCCGTCAACGCGTTGACCCTGGTGGCGAGTCGTGAGATCCGGCGAGAGGCCGTGTTGCGCTTGAGGACGCCCTTGGTGACGGCCTTGCTGAAGGCCGAGGTGGCGAGACGAAGCGAGGTTTTGGCTTCCTCGGCGTTCTTGGATTCGACAGCGCTCAGGACCTTCCGCACGACACCTTTGACGGCGCTGAGCACAGCCCGGTTCCGGTGCTGGCGCTTCTCGGCCTGCCGCGCCCGTTTGATCGTCGACTTGTGAACGATTGGCATGGATCCATCTCCGGTGAAAGCGAGGGAGGGTTGTACCATGGTCAATGGTCATTCGTCAATCGCCACAGAAGAGATGGTTCATGGTAGACGGTGAATGGTTCATGGGCGAAGCGCTGTACCATCAGCCATAGACAATTGTCCATTATCCATTAACCATTACCTTCTTCTACCCTCAGGAGAAGGAGGAGGGACCCGTGTCCATCGTGAACGCGCGTGACCGTCTGATTCTGGCTCTGGATGTGCCCTCTGCCGACGAGGCGGACCGCCTGATGAGTCGGGTGGGGGAGGCGATCCGGTTCGTCAAGATCGGCCTGGAGCTGTATACCGCGGCGGGACCCGACATCATACGCCGGGCCGTGGCGAGAGGCACGCGCGTGTTCCTGGATCTCAAGTTCCTGGACATCGAGGAGACTGTGCGGCGGGCCACGGCGCGGGTGGCTGAGATGGGCGTCGACTTCCTCACCGTGCATGCCAACCGGAAGGCGCTGCGGGCGGCGGTGGAGGGGCGCGGCCAGACTCCCGATGGGGCCAGACTCAGGCTCTTGGCGGTCACCGTGCTGACCAACTTCGACGCGGGGGACCTGCGTGATATGGGCATTCAATGGAGCGTAGCCGACCTGGTGGCGGCGCGGGCCAAGCTGGCGGCGGAGATGGGCTGTGACGGGGTCGTGGCGTCGGGCGAGGAGCCGGCCGCGATCCGTCCCAAGGTACGCGAGGGGTTCCTCATCGTCACGCCCGGGATCCGGCCGGCCGGCAAGAGCGCCGACGACCATGCGCGGGTTACGACGCCCACCCAGGCGATCGCGGCCGGCGCGGACTACCTCGTGGTCGGGCGGCCGATCCGGGACGCGGCCGATCCGCGTGCAGCGGTCGAGGCGATTGTGACCGAGATGCAAGCCACCTTCGACGCCCGGTCTTCATAAAGCGGCGTCATTGGTCATTCGTCATCCGTCATTCGTTGTAGGTACGGCTTCTCCTCCCGATCGAAGGCAAGTAACGGATGACGTCTTCCTCGCTTGCGAGCCTTCGCTCCATTTGTTAAGATTCGGTTCCGCCACACGCAAACAGGTTGAGGCTGAGGCTAAGGTCGAGGGTACTCATTGCTCTGCTTCTCCTTAACCTCAACCTCAACCTCCTCTGGTGGTGGGTGTAGCTCAACGGTTAGAGCGCTGGACTGTGGCTCCAGAGGTTGCGGGTTCGAAACCCGTCACTCACCCCATAACCCCGCTCCCAGTCTCCAGGGCATTCATCTGTTCTCTCGCACGCACGGGAAGGGCTCAAGCCTGACCCAACACAGGTCTAGCGCTTCTGGGAGCGACTCCGAACGGATTGGAACATATCCTTGAGATACGGCGCGGCGAGGGTGCGCGCCACCGGATGTTTGGCGGAAGACCCGAACCCCCCGACCTGGTCGGTCGAGACACGCCCCGTGTAGAGCACCAGCGTGCCATCGAGGGTCGGGAGCGCGGCTACGACCTGCTGCATGGAGTTGTAATCATGGCTGGCATAGAACTGGCGCTCGACGCCGACATAGGCCTCGCCGACCTGCAGCGCCATGCGGTGCATCAACACGAACGTCGGGCGGTCGAAGACCTCGATGTTGACCCAGTAGAAGAATTCCTCGAGATTCTTCGCCTCCGCCTTACTTTTAGCGGCCGGATAGTTGAGAAGGATGTCATAAAAGGTGGGGACATACTTGGCCAGGTACACCGATCCCTTGGCGGCCCCGAGCAGTTCATCACCGGCCGGCCGTTGGGCCCCGTTGGAGCGCTCGTACGGCGCGATGCCCGACAGCCCCTTCGCCCGGTAGGCCTGGTACCGAGCCAGCAAGGCCTGGCGCACGAGCTGTTCCACCTCTTTGATCGGATCACCCTTCTGCCCACCGGCGGACTTCAGCGCCCGAAAGGCGGCGAGCTCCTTCGCGTCCAGATTCAGCTCCTCGCCCGGTTGCGCGTTCACATAACGCTGGGCCTCCTTTTCCGGGTTGGGTTGCAGCGTCACACCCGTAAAGTCGGCCAGGGAGCCTTCCCCTGAAATCCGGCCATGCGCCTTGACCTGCGTGAGCGCCTTGAACACCGTGGCCTTTCGATACAGCTCGGCGAGCTTCTCTGGCTTGGCCTTTACCATGAAGGCCATGCCGAACCCCAGTTCCCGGTCCGACCCTTCACCGATCGCGCGCTCGACGATCTTGCCGTCGCGTATTTGCTGTTGCTCTTTGTCCGAGAATCCGAAGTCTAAGAGGAGCTCTCCGACGGGGGGCAGCTTCACCTCAGCTTGGACCGGCGTGCCGACCAGCAGGCAAGCCCAGAGGCTTGCGACGGCGATCACTTTGGGACTGACGAACCGATTCCTGACCGCGGCGGACCCTGAGGTCTGCATCATCGTTGCTCGTCGCATGAGTTCCTCCCTTTCCTTCTGCCTACCCGCCACGCCCCTGTCTCTGGTCCCAATCTATTTCACCAACGGGACGGCCGCGGAGATCTGCAGATCGATCAGCCGATTCATCCGCCGTTCAACCTGGAAAAACCTGGTAACAATCTTTGCCGGCAACACGGTGCCCATCTGGCCGGCATACTTTCGTTGCAAGCCGGTCGTCCGATCTTCCAACTGGAACACCTTCTCCAGAAGCTCCTTTGCTTTCGCATCGCTCATCTTCTCATAGTTCGCCGCGTAGTCTTTGAGGAGCGCAATTCGATCGTCAAAGATCTTCGTCAGCTCACCTTCGTATTTCTTGTACATCGGCCAGAACGCGGCAGACTGGGCGTCGGTATAGTGCATCTCTTGCGTGATAATCGCGACCTTTTGGGCCCTCACGTCGGATCGGAGCAGCTCGATCTCGCTATTCAGATCAGCGGGGTACGCAACCGCCGTGGTGAGAAGGACAGCGGAAACCGACAGCCACACGACGGCGAATCGCGTGTTCATGGTCTCTCCTTTTGGTGAGGGAACAGTTCTTGCCCCGAGAGTCATGCAAGAGGGCGGCATTATAGCGGAACGGAAGATGGATGTCACCATTGCCGTCCGAGGCGGCCCCGCCTCGAACCCGAAGGCGGCCCAATCCAAGCGGAGGGCGGCGCAGCCCGCCCGCAATGGCGCGAACCGGCGATCAATTCCATGCTATGATGCCAGCTTATTCGACTTAATTGTCCAATAGACAAACAGAATCAGCCGCCTAACGAGCCATCACCTCGTCGTCGCGGGTTCCGGTCCACGAATCCCGTCACTGGAGGAAGCGTCATGCCACAGGTCCTCGGACGAATGATCACAATCCTGATCCTGACCGTCGCACTGCTTCTCGGGCCGCGATCGGTCCCCTCGGCCTCCCCTGGGGCGCTAGACCAAGACTCCGTGGTTGAGGCATGTGCCAAGAAGATGGAAAAGATGTTTCAGCTCGTCACCATTCAAGTTCAGGAACTTGCGCTCGACCAAGTGAAGGTGAAGCTCGTGGAACAGCAATATATCGTGATCATCCCGCTGAGGGCACCGCGTGGAGAGATGAGAGCCATCCACTGGGCCCAGAAGGACCCGACCGTGGCGCTGGACTTTATCCGTCTCCTCCGGCAAGGGAAGATCGGCGCAGTGAATGCGTGGCCCTTTCTGCATAATCCGGGCGAGCTGTACATCGGACGGGGACTCTCCCAGGAGGCGTTGAAGGGCTGTCAGAAGGAGCAACTCCAGGACGCGTTTGGAACGTGCACCGAGTGCGAGGTCGCGGAATGGCTGAACCTCAAACCGTGAGGCGATTGATCGATCTTGTCATCACCGTTACCTTCACATGACGCGCCGATCTTTCGGCACCGCGCCGCCATGTAGGCGGCTGCTCCCCGGCACTTCACTTCTACCTAAAACGAGAACCTCCGGACAGGAATCCGCAATTCTCTCGTACTTTCAAAAAATGCCGAAGGGGCAAGATCGGCTTGACGGTCGAGAGGTGGACGCAGGACAGCGACGAGCGGATGACGGAGTTCGGCCTTTGCGGCATGGAGGTGGCCCGCTGAAGCCGGGGAACGCTCCTTTACTTTTGTGACCCCGTTGCCTATAATTTACCTCCTTCTTGCCCGCCTGTATGTCCAAAAAACAGTGAAGGATGTTCCACGTGGAGAGTTCAAGACCAACAGGCCCGTACCTCCTAGGACTCGGTTCGAGCCTCCTGGTGTGCCTCATGGGCGTTGCGCTCCTCGGCTGCGGGAAGAGAGAAGCCGGATCGGCACCGGCGGCGCCTGAGGTGCTGGTGGTCGAGGTGGTCCAGAAGGATGTGCCGATTTACCAGGAGTGGGTGGGGACCACCGCTGGGTATGTGGACGCGCAGATCCGCGCCAGAGTCCAGGGGTACCTGCTGTCCCGCCAGTACACCGAAGGCTCCTTCGTCAAGGCCGGAGATCTCTTGTTCCAGATCGATCCGCGGCCGTACCAGGCGGCTTTTGACCAGGTCATGGGGGAACTCGGGCGAGCCGAGGCCGCCTACAAGAAGACCCAGCTCGACGTGGCCCGGAACACGCCGTTGGCCGCGGAAGGCGCCATCAGTCAGAAAGAGCTCGATGACGCCGTGCAGGCTAGCGCGGCGAACCAGGCATCGGTCGTCGCCGCGCGCGCGAACGTGGAGAAGGCCAAGCTCAACCTGGGCTGGACGCGCGTCACCTCGCTCATCGACGGCGTGGCCGGGATCTCAACCGCTCAAATCGGGGACCTCATCTCCGAGAGCACGGTGATGACGACGGTGTCGCAGGTGGATCCGGTCAAGGTGCTGTTCCCGATCAGCGAGCGAGAGTACCTGGGGTTCGCCGAGATAATTCAGAAGGTGGCGGCCAGTCCGGATTCAGACCGCGCCCGTGAAGGGAGGCTCGAACTGATCCTTGCGGACGAGAGCGTGTACCCGCACCGGGGTAAAGTCGTACTCGCCAACCGCCAAATCGACGTCAAGACCGGGACAATCATCATGGTCAGCCATTTTCCGAACCACGGAAACATCCTGCGCCCCGGCCAGTTCGCCAAGGTACGCGCCGCGACCGAGACCCGAAGAGGGGCGCTGCTCATCCCGCAGCGCGCGGTGCAGGAGCTCCAGGGCCAGTACCAAGTGGCCGTGGTCGGGGGCGACAATAAGGTCGCCATCAGGACGGTGAAGACGGGCGCGCGGGTCGGATCCCTCTGGCTGATCAGCGAGGGTCTCAAGCCGGGTGAGAAGGTGGTCGTCGAGGGGCTCCAAAAGGTTAAGGACGGGATGGTGGTGAGCCCGAAACCCGCTCCGGCCGAACCCGACTCGACCGGCTCCAAGGGTCCCCCCCAACACGCCGGCGCCGCGCCTTAGCCTCATGGCCAAATTCTTCATCAACCGCCCGATCGTCGCGATGGTCATCTCGATCATCATGGTGATCCTCGGCATCATCGCGATGGTCCAGCTCCCGATCGCCCAATTTCCGAACATTGCTCCCCCGGAGATCATGCTGCAAGCCACCTACGTCGGGGCGGACGCAGTCACCCTCGAGAAGTCGGTCGCCACCCCGATCGAGCAGATGATGAGCGGGGTGGACAACATGATCTACATGTACTCGGTGAACGCGAACAACGGCCAGATGACGTTGCGCGTGGACTTCGACATCAACACCAGGCCCAACGATGATCAGATCCTGGCGCAGATGCGCTACTCGCAGGCCGAGTCCCAACTGCCGTCCGATGTGAGGAATTTCGGCGTCACAATCAAGAAATCGACCACTAGTCCCCTGGCCCTGTTCTCCCTGTACTCGCCGAAGGGCACGTACAACGAAGTCTTCCTGGCCAACTATGCCTACGTCAACATCAACGATCCCATGACCCGCGTGCCCGGCGTCGGCCAGGTGCAGATCTTCGGGGCAGGCCAGTATGCGATGCGCTTCTGGGTCCGGCCCGACCAGCTCGCCAAGCTGGGGATCACCGTGACGGAGATCCTGAACGCCATCAAGGCCCAGAACACCGTGAACCCGGCCGGCCAGGTCGGCGCCGAGCCGGTGCCGCCCGGACAGGAGTTCACGTACAGCGTCCGGGCTCAGGGTCGCTTGGAGAATGAAGAGGAGTTCGGGAACATCGTGATCCGAGCGAACCCGGACGGATCCATGGTCCGCTTGAAGGACGTGGCTCGGAGCGAGCTGGGCGCCCAGATGTACAACATGATCGGCCGGATGAACGGAAAACCGTCCGCAATCATGGCGATCTACCAGCTTCCCGGGTCCAACGCCATCCAGACGATGGATGCGGCCACGAAGCTTATGGAGGAGATGAAAGCACGATTCCCGGGCGACCTCGATTATGTGACCTCGCTCGATACGACGCAGGCGGTCCGGGAAGGGATCAAGGAGATCGTGCACACCCTCTTTGAAGCACTGGTCCTCGTAATCCTGGTGGTCTACATCTTCCTCCAGGGCTGGCGGGCCACCTTGATCCCGCTGCTGGCCGTGCCGGTCTCGCTGGTCGGAACGTTCACCCTCTTTCCGCTGCTCGGTTTCTCGATCAACACGCTGTCACTCTTCGGCCTTGTACTGGCCATCGGATTAGTCGTGGACGATGCCATTGTGGTGGTCGAGGCGGTCGAGCACCACATCGAACACGGCATGTCGCCCAAAGAGGCAAGCCTCAAGGCCATGGAGGAGGTGTCCGGGCCGGTGGTGGCGATCGCGCTGATCCTGGCCGCGGTCTTCGTTCCGACGGCATTTATTCCAGGGATCACCGGGCGGCTGTATCAGCAATTTGCGGTGACCATCGCCCTGTCCGTGGTGATCTCGGCTTTCAACGCGCTCACCCTCAGCCCTGCCCTCTCGGCACTGCTGTTAAGACCAAAAAAGCCGGCCAGGGGCCCGCTCGGTTACTTCTTCGGCTGGTTCAACCGATGGTTTGGGCGTGCGACCGATGGGTACGTGAGCATCTGCGGTCACCTGATTCGCAAATCCGGCCGCTCGATGGTCTTCCTGCTCCTGGTTGCCGTCGCCTCGGGCTGGTTGGGCGCGCAGCTCCCGAGCGGCTTCCTCCCGATTGAGGACCAGGGCTATGTGTACCTGAACGTTCAGCTCCCGAACGCCTCGTCTCTCCAGCGAACGAACCAGGTCTGCAGGCAGATCGAGGCCATCCTGAAAGAGACACCGGGCGTGCAATACACCACCACCGTCGTCGGCTTCAGCCTGTTGAGCACGGTGAGCACCACCTACAACGCGTTCTTTTTCGTCACGCTCGCGCCGTGGGAGGAGCGTACCAAACCTGAGGAGCAACTCCTGGCGATCTTCAAGAAGGTCAACCAACAACTCGCCGCGTTGCCCGAGGCCAAGGCGTTCCTCTTCCCTCCGCCGGCCATCCCCGGGGTCGGCACATCAGGCGGCGTGACCTTCATCCTGGAAGACCGCGTCGGGAGGGATATCGGATTCCTCGCAGAAAACACCCAGAAGTTCATGGAGGCGGCCCGGAAGCGTCCGGAGATCGCGAGAATCGATACCACCTTTATTCCGGACGTCCCTCAGGTGTTCGCCAGGGTGGACCGCGATAAGGTGCTCAAGCAGGGGGTGAACCTCTCCGATGTGTACCAGATTTTGCAGTCCTTCATGGGCGGAGTGATGGTGAACTACTTCAACCGGTTCGGGCGCGTCTGGCAGGTGTACGTAGAGGCGGAGGGCGAATTCCGCACCCAAGCGGAAAATGTCGGCCAATTCTTCGTGCGCAACGCCGCCGGGGACATGGTCCCCCTCTCGGCGTTGGTGAGGATGGACACCTTCCACGGCCCGGAATTCACCATGCGCTACAATGAGTACCGCTCCGCGCAACTTCTCGTGGGGGCAGCCACGGGCTACAGTTCAGGCCAAGCGATGAAGGCGTTGGAGGAGGTCTTTGCGGAAGCGATGCCGGCTGGGATGGGATACGACTACATGGGCATGTCGTTCCAGGAGAAGGTGGCCGCGGAAGGGGTGCCGGCCAGCGTGATTTTCGGCTTCTCCCTGCTCTTTGTCTTCCTGATTCTGGCGGCACAATATGAGAGCTGGGCCTTGCCCTTTAGCGTGCTCCTCGGCACGCCGGTCGCCGTCTTCGGCGCGTTCGGCGCCTTATGGCTCCTCAAGCTTGCGGCTCCTCAAGCGAGCGAGAACGACGTGTTCACCCAGATCGGCCTGGTGATGCTCATCGGGCTGGCCGCCAAGAACGCGATCCTCATCGTGGAGTTCGCGAAAGTCGAGTATGAGGGAGGCAAGTCCATCATGGACGCCGCCCTGGCCGGGGCGAAAGTGCGACTTCGCCCCATCCTGATGACGGCATTCGCGTTCATCCTCGGCGTCCTTCCCCTCGTGCTCGCCACGGGAGCCGGAGCACACGGGAGAGTCCTTCTCGGCCTTGCAGTCTTCGGGGGCATGTTGGCCGCGAGTGCCATCGCGATTTTCCTCGTCCCGGTGACCTTCTATGTCGTAGAGAGACTCGTCCACGGCCATGAAGAACCGAAACCTGGAGCCCCGAAGCCCGGAGCCCCGAAGCCCTCAGGCGATGGTGAAAGGCAACCGTCGGCTCCTCACCCGAAAGCTGTCCCGGCTCATGCGCGGGTCGAGGGAGGTCACTGAGAATGCGCGGCTGGAAAGAGGAAAGATCGACGACCGGGAGCAGGCTCAGTCGGCGGGTCCTGTCGTGGCGAACAGCCCAGCCGTGCTCACTCCACCCATCCCCCCGTGGGGAACCCCTTCCGTTGCGCGCGCCTGGGCGCCCGTTCGCCACGCCACCCGCAAGCGGGAGACACAAACTGGCGCTCGCGATTGTGGGGTTGGGGTTGTTGTTCAGCGCGTGCAAGATGGGGCCGGATTACACCAGGCCGGAGACTCCCACAGGAGAGGCCTGGCGCATGGTGCCCGGCACGACGGAATCGATCGCGAATACTCCCTGGTGGGAGTTATTCAAGGACGTAGAACTTCAGAAGTTGATCCGCACCGCTCTGGAAGAAAACCTGGATCTCCGGGTCGCCGTCGCCAATATCGAGGAGTTTCAAGCCCAGCTCATGATCGCCAAGTTCGACCTGGTTCCGTCGCTGGATTACTCGGGACACGTCTTCGGCTATCGGAACACGAATACCGGCGTCTTCCCGGTTCCGGGCGGTGGAGCACTTCCCGCCGCGAGTAAGAACGGCCTGACCCTTTCCCACGAAGCCGGCTCCGTCGGTCTCAAGTGGGAACTCGATCTCTGGGGCCGGATTCGTCGGAACGTCGAGGCGACTCGGGCTCAATTACTGGCTCGGACGGAAAACCAACGTGGCGTGATCATCGGGCTCGTCGGCAACGTCGCGCAATCCTATTTCACCATCCGCGCGCTCGATCTCCAGGTGCAGATCGCCGCACGCACGCTTAAAGTCTGGGACGAAGCCGTCAGGCTGACCCGGTCCCGTTACCAGCAAGGATACGTCTCGAAGCTGGATGTGGACCGCTTCGAGGCCGAGCAGGCCGGCACGAAGGCGCAACTGGTCAACTTGGAGCGGCAGGTCGTGCAGGCGGAGAACCAACTCAGCGTGCTGCTGGGACGCAAGCCAATGCCGATCCCTCGCGGGTTCGCGCTCACGGAACAGCCCATGCCGCCCGCGGTGCCGGCCGGCCTTCCCTCGGACCTGCTCCAACGCCGTCCGGACATCATGAAGGCGGAACAGGAGTTGGCGGCAGCCACCGCCACCATCGGGGTGGCCCAGGCCTTGCGCTTCCCGCAACTGGCCCTCACCGGCGCGGTTGGAGGAGCCGATCTCCAGATTTCCTCGAGCTCGTTCGGCCCCTATGCCACCTTTTCGGGAGCCGCCTCTCTGACCGGTCCGTTGTTCAGCGCGAGCGCGCTCGGCTACCAGGTGAAGGTGTCCGAGGCGCAAGCCAAGCAGGCCCTGGCTCAGTACCAGAACGCGATCCTGACCGCCTTCAAGGAAGTTGAGGATGCGTTGATCGCGGTCCAGAAAACTCGCGAGCAGCGGGAGGCACAGGAAGCGCAGGTGGCCGCCTTGCAGTCTGCCTTAAATTTAGCGGACAAACGCTATCGCGGCGGGTTTGCGTCCTATCTGGATGTCCTGACCGCCCAACGGGACCTTTTTCAGGCAGAGCTGGGGCTGGCTTCTACCCGCCAGCAGAACCTGGTCTCGGTCGTTCAGCTCTACAAAGCCCTGGGCGGCGGCTGGTCGCCGGCTCGCCCATCCGAGGCAGAGACACAACCCGTTTCACCCTCCGGTGCCAAAGGCGGCGGCTAAGATCCTCACTCGTGGACAATCGGACGCCGGTTATCCTGTCGATCCCTGTCCTGGTTTGGCTGTCTACGTGCAGCCCTGCACGTGAGACAGTCAAAGTGATGGTCCAGCCGCCCAAGCGAAAAGGGTCCAGACGAAGCCCAGGCGAGGCGGGCTGAGGGAGACGGCATGAAAGGACCGGTCATCGGTCTCATGAAGGTTTGGGAGGCGGATTGGGGGCTGACGGCCTTCCTCGTGTTGCTGGTTCTGTTCGTGTTTGTTCTCAATCCATTGGGCGCATTCATTATCCAGGGCCAACCCGTCGCCAGTCTCTTGTATTCGCTCGTCTTGATTTCCGGCGTCTTCTCCGTCACCGGAAACCCTGTGGCCAAATTCCTTGTGATCGTTCTGGCAGTGGTCACGATCTTTCTTCGCTGGCTCCAGCATGTCGTACCCGCGCCCGGCACAGAATCCATGAGCGCGTTGTCCTCGATCCTGTTTCTCGGGCTCCTGAGTGGCGTCGTGCTCTTCGAAGTGTTTAAGAAGGGGCCGATCACCGTCCACCGGATCCAAGGAGCAGTCGCGGTGTATCTCCTCCTGGGTCTCATCTGGGCCTTTGCCTACGACCTGGTCGCGCGTCAGATTCCCGGTTCGTTCCAAGCGGCCGAGTCGACGCTTCCGCATCACACACTGGTCTATTTCAGCTTTACGACCCTGACGACCGTCGGGTACGGCGACATCAACCCAGTCCATCCATTGGCCCGCTCCCTGGCGAATCTTGAGGGGCTGGTGGGGCAACTGTTCCCGGTGATCCTGATCGCGCGGTTGGTCGGGATGGAACTGGAGTACCGACTGCGGAGACAAGGACCATAACGTGTCGTCGGTCATTCGAAGGAACTCCACCGTGAACACAAGATCTGTCGTTGTGCTTTTGGTCATCGATCTGCTCGGGTGCGGAGGCTGTGTCGGGCCTAACGTGCGCACGGACTTCGACCCCAGCGCCGATTTCGCTCAGTTCAAGACATATGCGTTCGCCGGGCTCACCGACATGAACAGGGGAGGGGTCCTCGACAACTCGTTGTTGCGAAAGCGACTGGAGCACATGGTGACTCAACAGCTCACGATGAAGGGTCTCCAGCAAGTCAGCCTCGAGCAGCATCCTGACCTCCTGGTCCATTACTGGGTCGGCGTGGTGGAGAAGCAGCGGGTTGAGAGTACTGGCCCAGCGCCTGGGGCTGGTGTGTGGCGTGGTGGCTATGGGTATGGCAACGTGACCACGTACGAGTACAAAGAGGGGACCTTGGTGGTCGATCTGGTCGAGGCGGGCAAGAAGGAGTTGGTGTGGCGAGCCACCGTCGTCGAAACCCTACGCGAGAGTACCGAGCAGAATATGGAGCAGGCGGATCGGGGGATCGCAAAGGCCTTCCAGGACTACCCGCCGGGGAAGAAGAAGTAATAAAAGGCGCATCCCTCCGGCGGGTTGTGCTGCTCAAGCAGGAGACTTAACCGTACTGTCACCCTGAACGACCCATCGATGAGCCTCAGGGTGGTGAGCCAGTCGAACCAAGTGAAGGGTCTCGACTGCTTGAACCTTCACGATTCTTCGCTTCGCTGATTCTTCGCTTCGCTCAGACTTGTCCTGAGCGAAAGCGAAGGAATGACACCAGCGCGGTCACCCTGATCGAAGTGAAGGGTCTCAACTCATAGTGTGAACTGTCCGGAGGGCATAAACCCTTACGAGGAGGAAAAACATGAACCCCACTCGCATTCTGGTTTGGATGGTCGGTGGTCTCATCGCAGTCGCGGCGGGCTGTGCGAGCTACTACAAAGTGACGGACCCGGCTTCGGGCAAGGCCTACTACACGACGAAGGTCAATGAGGCAGGCCAGGCTGGAGCCGTCAAGTTTGAAGATGAGAAGACCGGCAGCACGGTGACGCTCCAATCCTCCGAGGTCAAGGAAATTTCCAGCGACGAGTTCAAAGCCGGTCTCTCGAGCGCGGCGACTCCCGAGAGCAAGCCAAGCCCCTCGAAATAGGCGCGAGCAGATGGGGTCCTGCCTGTCGGCGATTCGTCTCGCGGGGATCGAGGCGACCGGCGCGATCGGGGCGTTTTGTGAACACTTCGTCTTGGCTAGGGATTGATTCGGGAGACCTTCGATCCCTGCAGTCCCAGCCCCGCCATCAACCCCTGCTGGCCGAAAATGAACGCGTAGACATCGCTCCGGCCGGTCGTCGAGGTCATGGACTTCCCCGCGCCGGCATCCATCACGACAATGCTCGGCCCCACGCCGATCTCCCAGCCGCTGCTTTTATCGAGATAGGCTAGCGCCTCGTCGTTCATGAAAAACAGGACATACCCGAAGGTCTGGACACCCGCTTGCAGGCCGTAGGAGGCCGCCATGGTATCGTAATAGCCGGCGGTCTCGCCGTTCTTACGGAGGGCGCCTTTTCCGTAATAGGCACCGACGATGAATCCTCCCTTCACAATGTTCGGAAACACGAGAACGGCTTTGGCCTCCTTCCGAAAGCCCTCGGCAGCCGGGGAGGTTTCGTACAGCTTCTTCAGCGCCGCGTCCACATCCCGGTCAATCTGAGTCGCTTCGGGTGATTTGCCGGCTGCCATGGCATGGAAAGGCTGATAGCCAGCGAGCAGAAGAACCGCACAGATGATCCCGATCGCTACTCTCCCCTTCATGGTCGTCTCCTTATGTGAGAATGAGGTCGCAACCGTACTGGCACGGTGGTGTTCGTGACGGACGAGGATGCGGCGTTCCGCTTACTCACCCGCCTTCTTGACCGCATACCCCCGCTCGCTCATGCACCGCCGGTAGCGGTCCTGGTTCAGCCGTCGCTGCGGTCCCTGCGCGGTCGGCACGATGTCTGCCGAGGCGAAAAGACAGTCCGCCGCGTCGCGGTCGCGCTGGGTGTCGGACACGCCCGGCTTGATCCACTCCTCGGAGGGCGCGCAGCCAGCCAGGACCGCTGCCAGGCAGAACGCAGCGACCGTACACGCGAGGGCACCGCGGCAGGGGATGCGCCGGTCCTCATGGAGCCGCGCCCGCCGACTCACGACCGGTTCAGGGCGGATCACCTTGTCCGGCTCGATCCACCACTGCTTGAAGAACAACTCGGAGAGATAGGCAACCGCCTGCTCGGCGCTGCGGGCCGTCATCTGCCCCATCGCGGACCGGTAGCTTTTCACCGCGCCGATGCCGACATTGGCCGCGGCCTGCTTCACCGTGCCGAACAGGACCTGATCGAACTTGTTCGGACAGGGCAGCAGCTCATTGCGGTTGCTTTTCACGATGAACGGAATCGTGTGCGCGTACCGGCGCGACACGGCCTCCAAGGACGCCGATGGTGGAGGCCACCGCGTTGCACCCGCCCTCGGGGGCCAGCCGCACGATATGCTCCGGGTCGACAGGGACTCGGCCTTGTCGCCGAGGTGCTTGTGGATGGCGGCAATCATCTTCCCGTCCCTCCGGCGCGTGGTCTCAGGTGCGTACGCAAGGCCATTGTACGCCAGCCGGACCGTTCGATGAAGTGCGCGAATGGGCGGGGAGGAGTATGGCGAAACGTTCCTGGTTTTTCAGGCCGATCTGCAGCTCCACCAGAAGTGACTCTCCCGTACAACCTTAGCCTCCGTGGACACGAATCATTTCATGCCGGCCAGGACATCCGTCAGCGCCTGGTCCGCAAATTCCACGCGAATCAACCCGACCCGCGGATGATCAAGGTCGAGAATCACATAGATCGTCGCCGTCAAGACGAGGGCAAACCCGACCATATGGAGGGCCATACTGAAGGGCCTGCCGCCGGCCAGGCCGTATCCAGCCAGCACAGAACAGAACAGCGCCAGCATGGCCAGCGCGCCTAGAATGATCGAGGGCGTGTGCGTCATGGCCGCTATCTCCCGGGTGGTGGTGATGTCGATCATCTCGTTCAGCGCCGGGAGGAGCAGCAGCGTCGCGTTCGGCGGGGCCTCGCGCAGGGCGGCGACCGCGCCGGACCAGATCTCCCGTTGCAGCGCGACAGCCTTGGCCATCTGCGCTTTTGCCGCATCGAGGTCGGGCAGCGCGCGATACGCGGCAAAGCGTGCCTCCGTGTATCGGCGGAATTTCTCCCGCAGCGCCGGTTGCGCCGCGGCCGGCAGCAGGTCAAGTCGGAGATACGCGGTGCCGATCGCGTTGGCCTCCTGCACGACCAAGGCCCGCCGGGCCTCGAACCGCGAGGCCGCTCCGGAAAACGTGAAAGCAACCAGCAATCCCAGCACCGCGTAAATCGCGGTTTCCACCGTGATCAGGCCGACGCGCTCGCGTTCCGTTTCCCCCGCCATGCGTCGCATCCCGATTCGGCGGCCAACCTCGAGAAGCGCCAGCATGGTGAGAAACAGGCCGGGGATGAACAAGAAGACGATGGTCGTATCACTCATGCCGGATCCTCCCATGATCGTGACGCGGTGTCTGCTCTCTTCAGAACGTGCCTTCGATGCCGAACCCCACGTTGGTGTTCGTGACGGAGGACGGATCGAAGCTCTCCTTGCGGTTGGAGCGCTGGACGCCGAGCCCGACGCGCGCCTTGTCGGCCAGGCGGTAGTAGACGACGGCATCGCCCTGGAAAATATTTTCATGCGCGCCCTGCCGCTCGTCGCCGGGGATGCCGCTCGTCCAGTTGTTCCGCTCGTAATGAAACCCGGCGGCGAACGAGACTCGCTTCGTCAGCTCCACCTCGACATCCGCGCTGCCGTAGTGATTGACGTAGGAGACGTCGTCCTTGAGCTGGGGCTGCGACCGCCCGTCGGCCAGGCCTCGTTCATAATGGTAGCCCAATCCGAGCTTGACCCACGGTGCCACGCGCCATTCGAAGTGCGGGCCGATGGTCCAGAAGTCGGTGTTGCGCTGCTCAAAGTCGGCGTTATATCGGCGCAGACCGTACCGGGTGAGCAACCGCATCTCGAACTCAGGGGTCAGGTTACGCTCGAGCCGCGCGGACCAGATGTAGCTACTCACGACCTCCTCTGTCAGGCCGGTCGCACCCGGTTGCCGGTTTTCGTTGTCGCCGAGAAACAGATCCGGTGCGTAGTAGAACCGCAGCCGCAGCTTCGTTTCCGGCGAGAAGGCCTGCAGCGCCTCCAGGCGCAGGGTGCCGTGATTGAACCGGGTGTGGTCCGTATAAATGAACCCCTGCCCCTTCGCGTTGAGCGTGAGCGTGCCCCATCGGTTCTCGCGCGACGTGGAGAGCGTCAGGTCCGGCTCGAACACGACGTCGGATCCCTGGTTGGTCAACCGTGAATCAATGGCCGGCTGGGTGGGGTCGCCGTCGCGGGACAGGCGCCGCGTCGCTGAGAAAATCCCCACGTCATCCGTGTAAAACAGGATGCCCCGGCCCTGCAGCGTGATCTCAGCCGCGACCGGAGACGCGGCCGCGACGCATACCATCAGAGCGAAGGCCGCGCGCACGATGGCGCCCGTGTGTCTCCTCATCGCACAGTGGGCAGACTGCTGCGTTTGCCGATCAGCAGCGGTTTGATCACGTTGTCGGCCAGACCGACCACGCCGACCATCCAGGATCGTGGCGACGCATTCTTCGCCTATCGAGGCCGGCTTTGTCAATGGACGTTTGTCCAGCGTGACTGTTGGGCCGGCCACCTCGACAGCCCGGCTCGCCGCCTGAGGCCTCACGGACGGGTCAACTTGGTGAGGGGGTTGTGTGCCGCGGCCTGGTAGGCCTCGGCCGGCTGTGCAGGCGGCTGGTGGAGCTGGAGGGCCATGGGGCGACGCCGGGATCAGCAACTCGTGGTTGACATTGTCACGCGCATGTTCTAGGTTGTAAATCCTTTCTCGAGTGAAGTAAGTCTCAATGTCTCCCTCTCTCCTTTCGAATGCCGGCATTTTGACGATCAACGCTGGCTCGTCCAGCATCAAGTTTGCGTTCTTCCGCGGAGGCCAGTCCCTCCTTCGAACCGTCTCAGGCCAAATGGGACGGATCGGGCTGCCTGGCACCGAGCTCACGGTGACCGATGTCGCCAGCCAACACGCAGAGCGGACCCCGATTCACGCGTCTGACCATGCCGGGTGTCTCGATCCCTTGATGGAGGCGCTGGAGAAGAAAGGATACCTGTCCGCGATCCAGGCGGTCGGCCATCGTGTGGTGCATGGCGGAGACCGGTACAACCAGCCGGCTCGAGTGACGCCCGACGTGCTGGCAGAATTGCGCCGGCTGAGTCCCTACGACCCTGAGCACTTGCCAGCCGAGATCAGTTTGATCGAGGCGTTCAGCCGGCGGCACCCCGCATGGCCGCAGGTCGCCTGCTTCGATACGGCGTTCCATCGCGACATGCCGCGCGTGGCCCGATTGCTTCCCATCCCTCGCCGCTATGACGCGCAGGGCATTCACCGGTATGGCTTTCACGGCCTGTCCTACGCCTATCTCATGGAGGAGCTGCAGCGGCTCGGTGGGAGCACAGAGGCGAACGGCCGGGTGGTCCTGGCGCATCTGGGCAACGGAGCCAGTCTCGCGGCGGTGCGTGGCGGCAGGAGTATGGATACGACGATGGGGTTCACGCCGACGGCCGGGGTCCCCATGAGCACACGCTCAGGAGACCTCGATCCCGGAATTGTCGCCTACTTGGCCAGGACTGAAGGGATGAGCGTGGACGAGTTTCGCGTGATGGTGAATACCCAGTCCGGACTCCTCGGCCTGTCGGAGATCAGCCCCGACCTGCGTGATTTACTCGAGCGCGAGCCGAGCGACGTGCGCGCAGCCGAGGCCGTCGCGTTGTTTTGCTACCACGTGAAAAAGGCGATCGGCGCGTTTGCAGCCGCGCTGGGTGGAATAGACACGCTGGTGTTTGCCGGTGGCATCGGGGAAAACTCGGCCGTCATCCGTGCCCGCATCTGCGAGGGGCTGGGTTTTCTCGGCCTGGAGCTGGAGGCGGGACGCAACCGGGCGCACGGCCCGGTCATCAGCACGCCGGGCAGCCGGGTCACCGTGCGGGTGATTCGCACGGACGAGGAGTTGCAGATCGCCACATCAGTGGCGAGACTCCTGACCGGACAACCCGCGCGGCCGGAGGCCGAGCGGGCCGGAACCGCCCGTCAGGCACGCGGATAATGTGGAGTTGGTACATGAGCATATTTTAACATCCCGCGCTCTCGCCCGGTTCGGGCTTTCAGCAGACCGCGGGCACCACACATTGGAGGATGCACCGATGGCGAACGTACTATCAGACAAGGAAGTGAAGTTAATCGATGCTTATTGGCGAGCTGCCAACTATCTGTCGGTCGGGCAAATTTACCTGTACGACAACCCGCTCCTCAAGAAGAGCCTCACCAAGGAGCACATCAAGCCGCGGCTGCTCGGCCACTGGGGCACGACGCCTGGGTTGAACTTCATCTACGTCCACCTGAACCGGCTGATCAAGAAGCACGATCTCAACATGCTCTACATCACCGGCCCGGGGCACGGGGGGCCCGGCCTCGTTGCCAACGCGTACCTCGAGGGCACGTACAGCGAAGTGTACCCGAACATCTCTCAGGATGAAGCCGGGATGAAGTGTCTGTTCACCCAGTTCTCGTTCCCGGGCGGCATTCCCAGTCACGTCGCGCCGGAAACACCGGGTTCGATCCATGAGGGCGGCGAGCTCGGGTACGCGGTCTCGCACGCGTACGGGGCGGCGTTCGACAACCCCGATCTGGTCGTGGCCTGCGTGGTCGGCGACGGGGAGGCGGAAACCGGGCCGCTCGCGACAAGCTGGCATTCCAACAAGTTCCTGAACCCGGCCACCGATGGTGTGGTTCTGCCGATCCTGCACCTCAATGGCTATAAAATCGCCAATCCGTGCGTGCTGGCCCGCATCAGTCACGAGGAGCTCGATCACCTGTTCCGGGGGTACGGTTACACGCCCTATTTCGTCGAAGGGCACGAGCCTGAGACGATGCACCAGCTCATGGCCGGCACGCTGGACACGATCGTCGCGGAGATCCGTCGCATCAAGGCCGATGCGCGCCGCAACGGGGCCACGAAGCGACCGCTGTGGCCCATGATCGTGCTCCGCACGCCCAAAGGATGGACCTGCCCGAAGGAGATCGACGGCAAGCGGACCGAAGACTACTGGCGTTCCCATCAGGTGCCCATGGGCGAGATGCACGAGAACGCGAGCCATGTGCGCGTCCTCGATAAATGGATGAAAAGCTACATGCCGGAGGAATTGTTCGACAAGACCGGCCGGCTTAACTCCGACCTGGCCGCATTGGCACCCACGGGGGATCGCCGCATGAGCGCCAATCCCCATACCAACGGCGGCGTGCTGCTCAAGGACCTGCGACTGCCCGACTTCCGCGACTATGCCGTCAAGGTCTCGAAACCCGGTGCCGTCACGGCCGAATCCACCCGCGAGATGGGCAAGTTCCTGCGAGACGTCATGAAGCTGAACCTGGACCACCGAAACTTCCGCCTCTTCAGTCCCGACGAGAACAACTCCAACCGTTGGCAGGATGCGATGGAAGTCACCAACCGGGCCTGGATGGCGGACCGTTACCCGTATGACGACCACCTGGCGCCGGACGGCCGCGTGATGGAGATGCTCAGCGAGCACCAGTGCCAGGGCTGGCTGGAGGGGTATCTCTTAACCGGCCGGCACGGATTTTTCTCCTGCTATGAGGCCTTCATCCACATCATCGATTCCATGTTCAATCAACACGCCAAGTGGCTGAAGGTCACACGCCACATTCCATGGCGGCGGCCGATCGGCTCGCTCAACTATCTGCTCTCCTCACACGTGTGGCGCCAGGACCATAACGGGTTCAGCCATCAGGACCCCGGCTTCATTGACCACGTCATCAACAAGAAGGCAGAGGTCGTCCGCGTCTACCTCCCGCCCGACGCGAACACGCTGCTGTCCGTGACCGACCACTGCCTGCGAAGCCGGAACTACGTCAACCTCATCGTCGCCGGCAAGCAGCCGGCCCCGCAATGGCTGACGATGGACCAGGCCATCAAGCACTGCACGGCCGGTATCGGCATCTGGGAGTGGGCCAGCAACGATAAGGGCGGGGAACCCGACGTCGTCATGGCCTGCTGCGGCGATGTGCCCACGCTGGAGACGCTCGCGGCGGTGGATTTGTTTCGCCAGCACCTGCCGCAACTCAAAGTCCGCGTCATCAATATAGTGGACTTGATGAAGCTCCAGCCGTCGAGCGAGCATCCGCACGGGCTCAGCGACCACGAGTTCGACGTCCTGTTCACCAAGGACAAGCCGATCGTCTTCGCGTTCCACGGCTATCCGTGGCTGATCCACCGGCTGACCTACCGGCGAACCAATCACAAGAACCTGCACGCGCGCGGCTACAAGGAGGAGGGCACCACCACGACGCCGTTCGACATGTGCGTCCTGAACGACATGGACCGCTTCCACCTGGCTGCCGACGTGATCGACCGCGTCCCGCACCTGGGAGCCCGGGCCGCCTATGCCAAACAGGCGATCCGTGACAAGCTCATCGAGCACAAGCAGTATATCGCCCGGTACGGCGAGGACATGCCCGAGATCACCGACTGGACCTGGGAGCAGCGCGCGCCGGCGTCCCGGCGCTCGGGCTCCACGGAAGCGGACAATGTCTGAGCGTCGAGAGGAGGTTCTTCCATGAAACAGACCCCGCGTCAGGCTCCGGGGCGCACGTTACCCACGAGCGGCGAGGACATCCGCACAGGGCTCAGCCCGGCCGCGCTGGCGCGGGCCCTGGCCGACAATCTGCATTACGTCCAGGCCCGAGTGCCTGAGGTGGCCACCCGCAACGACTGGTACATGGCCCTGGCCTACACCGTGCGCGACCGGCTGCTGGACCGTTGGATCAAGACAGTCCAGGGCATCCTGACGAGCAAGGACATGAAGGCGGTCTGCTATCTCTCCGCGGAATTCCTGATAGGGCCGCAGCTCGGCAATAACCTCATCAACCTCGGCATCTACGACGCCGCCAAGGACGCTGTGGGGCGGTTGGGGCTCGATCTCGACGAGCTCCTTGCGCAGGAGGAAGAGCCCGGGCTCGGCAACGGCGGCTTGGGACGGCTGGCGGCCTGCTTCATGGATTCACTCTCCACCCTGGAAATCGTGGCCATCGGCTACGGCATCCGCTACGAGTTCGGCATCTTCGACCAGGAGATCAGGGACGGCTGGCAGGTGGAGCTGACGGATAAGTGGCTGCGCTTGGGCAACCCCTGGGAGCTTCCGCGCCCAGAGATCGCCTTCGACGTGAAGCTCGGCGGACGCACCGAGCCCTACCGCGACGAGCAGGGACGGCAGCGGGTCCGGTGGATACCGGATCGCGTCGTCAAGGGCGTGGCCTATGACACACCCGTCACCGGCTACCGCGTCCCCACGACCAATCTCCTGCGGCTCTGGAAGGCGGAGGCCTGCGAATCCTTCGATTTCACGGCGTTCAGCACCGGCGACTATTTCGGGGCCGTGCACGAGAAGGTGACCTCCGAGACGATCTCCAAAGTCCTCTATCCCAACGACGAACCGTACGCGGGGAAGCAACTGCGACTCGCCCAGCAATATTTCTTCGTGTCCTGCTCGCTTCGGGACATGATCCGGCTCCAGCTCATGACCAAAAAGGGCCTCGATCAATTCCACGAGCGGTTCGCCGTGCAACTCAACGACACCCATCCCTCAATTGCGGTGGCGGAGCTGATGCGGCTGCTCGTGGACGAACATCAGATGGACTGGGACCGGGCTTGGACGATCACGCAGAAGACCTTCGCCTATACGAACCACACCTTGCTACCCGAAGCGCTGGAGAAATGGCCGTTGCCCCTTTTCGCCGGCCAGCTTCCGCGGCATCTGGAAATCATCTACGAGATCAACCGGCGGTTCCTGGACGGGGTCCGGAGCACGTACCCGGGGGATGACCAGCGCCTGGCGCGGCTCTCGATCATCGACGAGAGCGGCGACAAATACGTGCGCATGGCGCACCTCGCCAGCGTGGGCAGCCACGCGATCAACGGTGTGGCGGCGCTCCACACCGACCTCTTGAAGAAGACCGTGCTCCATGACTTCTATGAGCTGTGGCCGGAGAAGTTCCACAACGTGACCAACGGCGTCACCCCGCGCCGCTGGATGGTCCTCAGCAACCCCAAGCTCGCCAGCCTTATCACGACACGCATCGGGGACCGCTGGGTGTCTCACCTGGAGGAGGAACTGCGGTGCCTGGAGCCCCTGGCCGACGATACCGCCTTCCAGCGCGAATGGAGGGCGGTAAAAGCCGAGAACAAGCGCGCCCTGGCAGCCGTGATCAAGGATCGCGCCGGCCTCGTGGTTGATCCGGACTCGCTCTTCGACATTCAGGTCAAGCGCCTGCATGAATACAAGCGGCAGCACCTGAACATCCTGCATGTCGTCACGCTGTACAACCGGCTGAAGGCCGGCCGTGGGGCCGCCGTCACGCCCCGGACGGTCATCTTCGGCGGAAAAGCGGCGCCGGGCTACGTGATGGCCAAACTGATCATCAAGCTGATCAATGCCGTGGCCGAGGTCGTCAACCGTGACCCGGCCGTCTCCGACTCCCTGAAGGTCGTGTTTTTCCCGGACTTCAACGTCACGAACGGGCAGAGCGTCTATCCCGCGGCCGATCTGTCCGAACAGATTTCCACGGCAGGGAAGGAAGCCTCCGGGACAGGCAACATGAAGTTCTCGATGAACGGCGCGTTGACCGTCGGCACCCTGGACGGGGCCAATGTCGAGATCCGTGAGGCCGTGGGGCCTGAGAACTTCTTCCTGTTCGGGTTAACAGCGGAGGGGGTCGACGATCTGAAAGCCCGTGGCTACCAGCCGCGCAGCTATTACGAGTCCAACCCGGAGCTACGCGAGGCTCTCGATCTCATCGGATCGGGTCACTTCTCGAACGGAGATCGGGACCTGTTCAGACCGCTCGTGGACTCGCTGCTCACGCGCGACGAGTACCTGCTCCTGGCCGATTACCAGTCGTACATGGAGTGCCAGGACCGGGTGAGCCGGGCCTTTCGCGATCAGAAGGCCTGGACACGCATGTCCATCCTGAATGTCGCCAGAATGGGCCAGTTCTCGTCCGACCGCTCCATCCGGGAGTACTGCAGCGACATCTGGCAGGTGAAGCCAATCCCGGGTGAGCGCGGGGCTTCCGGCTCCTGACAGGGCCCCGAAACGGTACGAAGACAAGGCGATTCGGAGAAGAGAGCGGTGCGATGAACCGACGCATCGGGCCAGGAAGCAGCTTCCCCCTGGGGGCCGCCGTCCGCCATGGCGGCGTCAATTTCAGCGTGTTCTCGAAGCACAGCACGCTGATGGAGCTGCTGTTGTTCGCCCATGAGGATGACGCGAAGCCAAGCCGCGTGATTACCCTCGATCCCAAGAAGCACCGCACCTACCACTACTGGCACGTCTTCGTTCCCGATCTGGAGCCGGGCCAGCTCTACGGGTTCCGGGCGGTCGGCCCGTGTGAACCGGAACGAGGGCTTCGGTTTGATCCGGAGAAGGTCCTGTTGGATCCCTACGGTCTGGCGGTCACGGTCCCGAAGGGGTACAGCCGCGTGGCTGCGAGCAAGCCAGGCGACAATGCCGCCACCGCGATGAAGAGCGTGGTGGCGGAGCTCCGAGGGTACGACTGGGAAGGGGACGCTCCGCTGAAGCGGCCCTTCGCGAACACCGTGATCTATGAGATGCATGTCGCTGGATTCACCCGCCATGCCAGCTCCGGCCTGGCCCCTGAGCTGCGCGGCACCTACGCCGGCCTGATTGAAAAGATTCCCTACCTGCGGGACCTCGGTGTGACCGCCGTTGAATTGCTGCCGGTCTATCAGTTCGACGAACAAGACTGCCCGCCCGGCCATATCAACTACTGGGGCTACGCCCCTGTCTCGTTCTTCGCCCCGCATCGCGCGTACAGCTCCCGGCAGGACCCGCTCGGGCCCGTAAACGAGTTCCGCGAGATGGTGAAGGCCCTGCACAGGGCCGGCATCGAGGTCATCCTTGATGTCGTGTATAACCACACCGCCGAAGGGAACCACGAAGGGCCGACGCTCTGCTATCGAGGCCTCGAGAACGGCGCCTACTACCTCCTGGAGGAGGACCGGACCTGGTACAGCAACTACACCGGGACCGGCAACACCTTGAACGCGAACCATCCCATCGTACGCCGGATGATCGTGGACAGCCTCCGTTACTGGGTCCAAGCCATGCATGTGGACGGTTTTCGCTTTGACCTGGCCTCGATCCTCTCCCGCGACGAGGCCGGCCGACCGCTGGAGAATCCCCCGATCCTCTGGGACATTGAAACGGATCCCTTCCTGGCTGGAACGAAACTGATTGCGGAAGCCTGGGACGCTGCTGGCCTGTACCAGGTCGGCAGCTTCATCGGCGACAGTTGGAAAGAGTGGAACGGCCGGTTCCGGGACGACGTCCGGCGCTTTCTGAAAAGCGACAGCGGCACCCTGTCGCGCCTGGCTACTAGACTGATCGGCAGCCCGGATCTCTATGGCCACGAGGAACGGGAGCCCGAACAGAGCATCAATTTCGTGACCTGTCATGACGGGTTCACGCTCAACGATTTGGTCTCCTACAACCAGAAGTACAACGAAGCGAACGGGGAGGACAACCGGGACGGATCGAACGACAACCTGAGCTGGAACTGCGGGGCGGAAGGTCCGACGGACGATCCGGCGATCGAGCGGCTCCGCAATCGTCAAGTCAAGAACTTCCTGACGCTGACGTCGCTGGCGGTCGGCACGCCGATGTTGCTCATGGGCGACGAGGTGCGGCGGACGCAACGCGGCAACAACAACGCCTATTGCCAGGACAACGAGCTCAGTTGGTTCGACTGGACGCTCCTCGACAAACACAAGGACATCCACCGGTTCGCCAAGCTCATGGTCTCGCTTCGGGGGCGGCGGGACATGGCCAAGGAAGACATCGACTTGAGTCTGAACCAGTTGTTGCGCCAGGCGCAGATCGCGTGGCATGGCGTCAAACTCAATCAGCCTGACTGGAGCGACGATTCGCGCAGCCTGGCGTTGACGATGCGAAGCTTGCGGGGCCGGTTCCTGCTCCACGGCATCCTGAATGCTTACTGGGAAGCGCTGACATTCGAGCTCCCGCCGGTCACCGAGGGACCTGACAGACAGTGGCGGCGATGCATCGACACCGCACTCGACTCGCCGCAGGACATCTGCGAACCGGCCGAGAGCCCTGCTGTCCGAGAGGCCGCGTACCTGGTGCAGCCCCGTTCGATCGTCATCCTGCTTGCCCGACTCGGAGGACAGGTTGAAGGTCGGGCGGTATAGGCGCAGGAGCCAACGGTGGTGCACCCGCGCGGAATATGCGCGGGAGATTTGGGGCGTCAAGCCATGTCCCGTGTCGTAGCAAGCGCGAGATGACAGGCGACCTCAACGGAGCTGATGCATGAAGCAAGCGCAAGACGGTGCCGACGGGAAGAAACTGAAACGTAAGAAGTACGAGAAGGAGCTGCGCAAGCTTCAGGCTGAACTGTGCATTCTCCAGGACTGGGTGAAAGACAAAGGCCTGCGGATCATCGTGGTGTTTGAGGGACGCGACGGCGCCGGCAAGGGAGGGACCATTCGCGCCATCACCGAACGCGTCAGTCCACGCGTGTTCCGCCTCGTGGCGTTACCCGCGCCCTCCGACCGCGAGAAGAGCCAGATGTATATACAACGCTACATGCAGCACTTCCCGGCGGCCGGCGAGATTACCATCTTCGATCGCAGTTGGTACAACCGCGCCGGGGTGGAATGGGTCATGGGCTTTTGTACCAAGGAGCAGCATGCCCGCTTTCTCGAAATCTGCTCGGCGGTCGAAAAGTACATCGTTGACGGCGGGATCATCCTGATCAAGTTCTGGCTCGAGGTGAGCAACAAGGAACAGGAGCGGCGCTTCCAGGCTCGCATCGAGGATCCGTTGCGCCAGTGGAAGCTCAGCCCGATGGACCTCCCGTCGCGTGCCCGCTGGTACGACTACTCGCGAGCGCGCGACCAGATGCTGGAGGCGACGGACACCAGGCACGCACCCTGGTATATCTTGCGGTCGGATGACAAGAGGCGGGCGCGCCTCAACTGCATTACCCATCTGCTGAAGCTGATTCCCTACAAGAGGATAAAGCGTGACAAGGTGAAACTACCCAATCGATCGAACAAGCGCAAGTACGATGACCAGGCGACGTTGAAGGGAAGAAAGTTTATCCCAGAGAAGTACTGACTGGGAGTTTGGAGCGGCCACGATCATGACAGACAAACAATTTGATCAGCTCTGCATCAACACCATCCGGACGCTTTCCATTGACGCCGTCCAGCAGGCCAACTCCGGGCATCCTGGGACGCCCATGGCCTTGGCCCCCGTGGCCTACTGCCTGTGGCAGCGCTTTCTACGCTTCGATCCGCAGGACCCGATCTGGCCCAACCGTGACCGTTTTGTCCTGTCGGTCGGGCATGCGTCCATGCTGTTGTACTCGCTCCTTCACCTGACCGGCGTGAAGGCCGTGAGCAAAGATTACGAAGCCCTTGGCGAGCCCTCGGTGCCGCTGGATGCCATCAAGCGGTTCCGTCAATTGGGGAGCCGCTGCCCGGGCCATCCCGAGTACCGATGGACGTCGGGCGTCGAAACCACCGCGGGGCCGCTCGGGCAGGGGGTCACGAACAGCGTGGGCATGGCCATCGCCGCCCGCTGGATGGCCGCTCATTTCAACCGGCCCGGCTTCGATGACGTGATCAATTTCAACGTGTACGCCGTGTGCGGGGACGGGTGCATGATGGAGGGCATCTCGCACGAGGCCGCCTCTCTGGCCGGGCACTTGGGTCTCTCGAATCTGTGCTGGATCTACGACAACAATCACATCACGATCGAAGGCCACACCGCGTTGGCCTTCTCGGAAGACGTCGCCACACGGTTCATCGCCTACGGATGGAACGTGACCCGGGTCGGCGACGCCAACGACCTGGAGATGCTGGAGCGGGCCTTCCGCACCCACCAGAAGACGACGGATCGCCCCACCCTGATCATCGTGGACAGCCACATCGCCTATGGGGCGCCCAACAAGCAGGATACCTCGGCCGCTCACGGGGAACCGCTCGGTGAAGAGGAGATCCGGCTGACCAAGAGAAATTACGGCTGGCCGGAGGACGCCAAGTTCTTTATTCCCGACGGCGTCTGTGAGCACTTCCGGCAAGGAATCGGCGCACGGGGGAAGACGCTCCGTGACGCCTGGTTCACGCGCATCAAGGAGTACAAGGCCAAGTACCCTGAGCTGGCCGATCAGTTGTACCGGATGCAACACCGGCAGTTGCCGGATGGCTGGGACAAGGACCTGCCTCACTTCCCGGCCGACGCCAAGGGTCTCGCCACACGGGTCTCCTCCGGGCAGGTGTTGAATGCCGTGGCGAAGCGGGTACCCTGGCTGCTGGGTGGCTCGGCGGACCTGGCCCCTTCGGCCAAGACGCGCTTGACCTTCGAAGGAGCGGGCGATGTATCTGCGGAGAATCCCGGTGGCCGTAATCTACACTTCGGCATCCGCGAGCATGCCATGGGTGCGATCTTGAACGGCATGGCCCTGGTGAAGGTGCGGCCGTATGGCTCCGGGTTCCTGATCTTCAGCGACTATGCCCGTGGGGCGATCCGGCTCAGCGCCCTCATGGAATTGCCGGTCATCCACATTTTCACGCACGACTCGATCGGAGTGGGGGAAGACGGTCCCACCCATCAGCCGGTCGAACATCTCGCCTCGTTGCGCGCGATGCCTGGATTGATCGTCCTTCGCCCGGCGGATGCCAATGAAGTGGTCGAGGCGTGGCGCGTGATCATGACGCGGCACCATGAGCCCGTTGTGCTCATCCTGACCCGGCAAGACGTGCCGACACTCGATCGCACGAAGTATGCGTCCGCTGCCGGCCTGGCGAAGGGGGGCTACGTGCTGGCCGATGCCGCCGGCGGCAAACCCGAGGTGATCCTGCTCGGGTCCGGCAGTGAGGTGTCCGTCTGTCTCGCCGCCTACGAGCAGCTCAAGTCCGAGGGCATTCAGGCGCGCGTCGTGAGCATGCCCTCCTGGGAGCTGTTCGAACAGCAGGACCAGGCCTATCGGACCAAGGTCCTGCCGCCGTCGGTGGCCGCGCGCGTGGCGGTTGAGCTGGCTTCGACATTCGGGTGGGCACACTATGTCGGTACGGCCGGCACCATCATCGGCATGACGACGTTCGGGGCCTCGGCCCCGCTCAAGGTGCTGCAGAAGGAATTCGGGTTCACGAAGGAGCACGTCGTCGAGGCTGCCAGGCAGCAGGTGAAGCAAGCGAGGTAGCCGTGCGCGTCGCAATCGGGTCCGATCACGCGGGATTTGAATTGAAAGAAGTCTTGAGAGGCTATCTCAACGACCTCAAGCACGACGTGTTGGACCTGGGGACTCACGGCACGGCTCCGGTGGACTACCCGGACTATGCCGAGGCGGTCGGCGTCGCCGTGCGTGCAGGGAAAGCGGATCGTGGGATTATGATCTGCGGCAGCGGCGTCGGCGCGTCGGTGGCCGCCAACAAAGTGCCCGATATTCGGGCGGGTCTGTGCCACGATACCTATTCGGCTCACCAGGGTGTGGAACACGATGACATGAATGTACTGGTGTTGGGGGGGCGCGTGATCGGCGTGGAGATGGCTCGCGAGCTGGTCCGCGCCTTCCTCGGAGCCCGCTTCACCGGTGATGACCGCCATCTCAGACGACTCACAAAGGTGATTGCCATGGAAAACCCGTTACGAGCGTTACAACAGCATGGGCAGTCGGTGTGGCTGGACTATATCCGTCGGAGCTTGATCACCAGCGGCGAGCTGCAACGCATGATCGACGACGATGGCTTGCGTGGCGTCACGTCGAACCCGGCCATCTTCGAGAAGGCCATCGCCGGGAGCACGGATTATAAGGATATCCTGACGTCTCCGGACTCACGGAAGCTCGACGCCAAGACCTTGTACGAACGGATTGCCGTTCGTGACATTCAGGAGGCCGCCGACCTGTTGCGGCCGGTCTATGACCGATCGAAGCAGCGCGATGGGTATGTGAGCCTGGAAGTCTCGCCGACCCTCGCGCACGAGACCCAAGGGACCCTCGAGGAGGCCCGGCGATTGTGGAAAGCCGTGGCGCGACCGAACGTCATGATCAAGGTTCCCGCGACGGGGGAAGGCATTCCCGCCATCCAGCAATTGATCAGCGAAGGTATCAACGTCAACGTCACCCTGCTCTTCTCACAGGAGGCATACGAACGGGTGGCCGAGGCGTACCTGGCGGGCCTGGAGAAGCTCGCGGCCAGCAAAGGCGATCTCAGCCGCGTCGCCAGCGTGGCCAGCTTTTTTATCAGCCGGATCGACTCGGCGATCGACGGCCTCATCACCGCTCGGTTGAAGACCGTGACGGATGCCAGGGAGCAGGCGCTCCTTCGCAGCCTGATCGGCAAGGTGGCGATCGCCAACGCGAAGCTGACCTACCAGCGGTATCGCGAGCTCTTCGGCGGCCAACGGTGGCAGGCACTGGCTGGCCGAGGCGCGCAGACTCAGCGCCTCTTGTGGGCCAGCACGGGCACCAAGGATCCGAATTATCGAGACGTGGTGTATGTGGAGGAACTCATCGGCCCTGACACCGTGAACACGATTCCCCCGGCGACGTTCGACGCCTTCCGCGATCACGGACGGCCTCGCGCCAGCCTGGCCGAGGAGGTGGACGGCGCGTTCGACACGATGGCCTCGCTGGCCAAGGCCGGCATTGGGATGAAGGACGTTACGGACAAGCTCCTCGCGCAGGGGGTGCAACTGTTCGCCGATGCCTTTGACAAGCTGCTCAAGGCGGTCGGGCAACAGGGCAAGGATGTCGGCGCCGGCAAGATCAATCGCCAGACCTACAAGCTCCCCGAGCCCCTGACGGCCGCCGTGAAGACCCTGTTGGACGACTGGCGGGCCCACGCCAAGGTGCGGAAGCTCTGGGCGCGAGAGGCCTCGCTGTGGACCGGAGCGGATGAAGGACAATGGCTCGGCTGGTTGGGCATCACAAACGGGCAACTGGCCCACATTGACCGCTTGAAGACCATCTCAAACGCCGCGAAGACCGCCGGACTCTCGCATGCCCTGCTGCTCGGCATGGGCGGGTCGAGCCTGGGCCCGGAAGTCATCAAAATGACGTTCGGGAAGATCGCCGGTTATCCTGAGCTGCACGTCCTGGATTCGATCGATCCGGCTCAGGTGAGGACCTTCGAGAACCAGGTGGATCTGGCGAAGACCCTCTTCATCGTCTCGAGCAAGTCCGGCGGGACGCTGGAGCCGAACATCTTCAAACAGTATTTCTTCGAGCGGGTGAAGCAAGTCGTCGGCGAAAAGGAGGCGGGGAACCGGTTCATCGCAATCACGGATCCCGGATCGAAGATGCAGAAGGTGGCCGAGAGCGACGGCTTCCGTCATATCTTTTTCGGTTTGCCGAGCATCGGCGGCCGGTACTCGGTGCTCTCGGATTTCGGCCTGGTGCCCGCAGCCATCATGGGCGTGGACGTACCCAAGTTGCTCGATCGGACCGAGGAAATGGTGTACGCTTGTACCCCATCTGTCCCCATTGAGGAGAACCCCGGCGTCGTGCTTGGTCTCATTCTCGGAGCGGCGCATAACCAGGGGCGCAATAAGCTGACGCTGATCACCTCGCCCGGGATCGGCGACCTGGGCGCCTGGCTCGAGCAATTGGTCGCTGAGTCAACCGGTAAGGTGGGGAAAGGGATCATTCCTGTGGATCGGGAATCAGTCGCCGCTCCGGCCGCGTACGGCACCGACCGCCTGTTCGTTTATGTGCGGCTTGAGGCGGCGCCCGATCGGGCACAGGACGCGGCTGTGGAGGCGCTGGAACGGGCCGGCCATCCGGTCGTGCGTATCGGGGTGGACGAACTCTACGATCTCGGTGAAGAGTTCTTTCGTTGGGAAATCGCGACCGCCGTGGCGGGTTCGGTCATCGGCATTCACCCGTTCGACCAGCCCGATGTGGAGGCCAGCAAGGTGGCCACACGCAAACTGACCTCGGAATACGAGCAGACCGGCAAGCTTCCGCCGGAGACACCGTTCTTCGAAGAAGGCGGTCTCAAGCTTTTCACAGACGACAAGAATGCGACCGCGCTCGGTGCGGCGGTGGGAAAGAGCGCGTCGCTCACGGCCCATCTCAAGGCCCACCTCGACCGGATCAAGGCCGGTGATTACGTCGCCCTGCTGGCCTACATCGAAATGAATGAGGCCCACGAGCGCGCCTTACAAACCATGCGGCATGCGGTCCGGGATCGGAAGCACGTTGCGACCTGCCTCGGCTTCGGCCCGCGCTTCCTGCACTCGACCGGGCAGGCGTACAAGGGCGGGCAGAACACGGGCGTCTTTCTGCAGATCACGTGCGACGACGCCGCGGACCTGCCGGTTCCCGGCCAGACCTATACGTTTGGTGTCGTGAAAGCCGCACAGGCCCGTGGCGATTTTCAGGTTCTGGTGGAGCGTGGCCGCCGGGCCCTGCGCATCCATCTGGGCAAGGACGTTCGGGCGGGATTGCAAAAGCTGGATGCCGCCATCAAGCAGGCATTGACCTAGGAGGAACCCATGACGACGATCACGCAATACCTCGGCGACAAGGCCGACTATTTGCTCAGTTTTAAGGACCCCAAGATCCCCAAGGAGCGGCTCCATCTGCCGGGACCGGATTTCGTGGACCGGATCTTCGCGCAGTCCGACCGCAACAACCGGGTGCTGACCAACCTCCAGCGACTTTTTAGCCAAGGCCGCCTGGGCCACACGGGTTACCTTTCCATCCTCCCGGTCGATCAGGGCATCGAGCACTCCGCGGGCGCGAGCTTCGCGCGGAACCCGGATTACTTCGACTCGGAGAATATCGTGCGCCTCGCGCTGGAGGGTGGCTGCAACGCTGTCGCGACGACGTTCGGGGTGCTGGGCACCGTCGCCCGAAAGTATGCGCCTAAGATTCCGTTCCTGGTGAAGATCAACCACAACGAATTGCTGACCTACCCGAACAAGTTCGACCAGGTGCTGTTCGGCACCGTGAAACAGGCTGCCGAGATGGGCGCGGCAGCCGTCGGCGCGACCATCTACTTCGGCTCCGAGCAGAGCACCAGGCAGATCGTCGAAGTCAGCCAGGCCTTCGCGCTGGCCCACGAGATGGGGATGGCCACCGTGCTGTGGTGCTACTTACGCAACAGCGAGTTTAAGAAGGACAAGGACTATCACGTGTCCGCCGACCTCACAGGTCAGGCCAACCACCTCGGCGTGACGATCCAAGCGGATATCATCAAGCAGAAACTCCCGGAGAACAACAGCGGATTCAAGGCCATGAACATGGGCGGCTCGAGCTACGGCAAGCTGGACGAGCGGATGTACACTGATCTCTGCAGCGATCACCCGATCGACCTGTGCCGCTATCAGGTGGCCAACTGCTATATGGGCCGCGCCGGGCTCATCAACAGCGGCGGCGCCTCCGGCAAGAACGACTTCGCCGAGGCGGTTACCACGGCGGTCATCAATAAGCGAGCCGGCGGGATGGGGCTAATCTCCGGGCGCAAGGCGTTTCAGCGTCCCATGAAGGACGGGATCGGGTTGCTGAATGCCATTCAGGACGTCTATCTCAGCCGCGAGGTCACGGTGGCGTGACAGGGGAGAGGGGAGGGCTGAGAGCTGAGAGCTGAGAGCTGAGGGCTAAGGGCTAAGTGTCATATAGCAGAACATCGTTCACACTTTTTGCCACACAAATGTAGCAGCACATCGGTAACAATTTGTCTGACGTTTAGTGAAGGTCGCGTTGCATGCTAAGAAAACCAGCGCCTGAGGCTGTGCCCGTGGACCTTCCTCATCCCTGCCGCAGATGGACCGGTATCAGCTAGGACCAAAGTGTGAACGATGTCGGTGTTACCGATGTTCTGCTAGTCATCAGCTAAGGGCTTAGGGCCGGAGGGCAGGCCCTTCGACGAGCTCAGGGCAGGCCCGTTCGGCCACTCGACAATGCTCGTGGTGGTGAGCTTGTCCCTCGACTCAGCTCGGGACCCTGAGCTTGTCGATGGGTCGAACCACGAGCTCAGGGCAGGCCCGTTCGGCAAGCTCAGGGCAGGCGAGAGGGGGAGCGGGCGATGGCGACGGCCGACGTGGTGTTCCTGTTCGACGTGGATAACACCCTGCTCGACAACGATCGGGTCACGGCCGATTTGAAGCGTCATCTGGAGCACGAAGTCGGCCCTGAGCGGCAGCAACGCTACTGGGCGATCTACGAGCAATTGCGGGCCGAGCTGGGGTATGCCGACTACCTGGGCGCATTGCAACGGTACCGGATTGAGTACCCGCGCGATCCGCGTCTCCTGACCGTCTCGCGCTTTCTGGTTAACTATCCGTTTGCGAATCGGTTGTTTCCGAACTCGCTGGATGTGGTGGATCAGTGCAAGCAGTGGGGAAAGGCGGTCATCCTCTCCGACGGCGACGTCGTCTTCCAGCCCCGCAA
>JAHRHE010000035.1 GCA_020027965.1 Nitrospirota bacterium
CACCGGCGGCCAGGAGAGCGGGTTGATGCAGAAGGGGTTCGTCGCCAAAATGGCGCCGGTCGGGAAGACCTTCGAGAAGGTCCGCCTGCCGGAGATCGCGCGAGAATCCGGCTGCCACTATGTCGTGAACTGCACGGTGAGCAAGCCCTCCCTGGTTGAGAAGGTCATCAAGAATGCGGTCCTGGTGGCGCGAGAGATTGGGCCCACGTATCTGCAACTGTATACTCCCTGTATTTTGGAGATCGGCAAGAACAGCATGGAAGGCCTCCAGGAGATGCGTGATTCAGAAAAGCCGAACGAGCGATTCGCGTACAAGGAGTACATCAGCGAGCCGGCGAAGCAGCTCTTAGCCGAAATCGCCGCCAAGGAAAAGGAAAAGAAGGCCTCCGCGAAGCAGTTGGTTTCGCAGGAGGCTTAAGAATCATCGGCGCAACCAGGTCTAGCCAAGAGAGAGGAAGGTGTCAGATGAGTCTCGATTACGTGAAGTTTGCACCAGGATTTGAAGCGTTCATGCCCAAAGAATACCGCGACATGGTTGAGCATGGACCATTCGGGAAAAAGACGACGGTGTCGCAAATGGGGAGCTTCAAGGAAATTCTTGAAGAGCACCCCATGTGTGCCGGCTGTGCGATGACCTTGTTTATCCGGCTGGCCATCATTGCGTTCCCGAATCCGGAAGACACCATCACGGTTGGAACGGCAGGTTGCGGTCGGCTCGCGATTTCGCAGGCCGCGATTCCCTTCGTGTACGGCAATTACGGCGATCAGAATGGCGTGGCCAGCGGCTTGTCGCGAGGGTTGCGACTCCGGTTCGGCGATAAGCCGAAAGACGTCGTGGTCATGGCCGGCGACGGGGGCATGGCAGATATCGGATTTTCGTGCACGCTCCACTCCTGGTTCCGCAAGGAAAAATTCACGACGATCATGCTGGATAACGAGGTGTACGGCAATACCGGCGGACAAGAAAGCGGGATGACCACCAGGGGAGCAGTGCTCAAGATGGCTCCGCTCGGAAAGAAGTTCGACAAAATGGACATGGTCGGCATGGCCAAGATCGCCGGCTGCGCCTATGTCGCCACGGTCGTGCCGAATAATCCGCGCCGGGTTGAAAGCGTGATCAAAAAGGCGGTGCTGATCGCGCGCGAGGTCGGTCCCACCTATATTCAAGCCTATACGTCCTGCAATATCGAATATGCGATCCCGACCGACAAGGTGATGGAAGACGCCAAGACCGTCGAGGACGACCGGTATAAGTTCACCGAGTATGTCAGCGACGAGGCCAAGGAGTATCTCGCTGACCGGTACGGCTATAAGGAGTACCTCCCGAAGCCGGCGGCTGCCATCACGAAGGCATAAGCGCGGCAGGATCCGACTGAGCGGAATGAAGACGGCCGGGAGGAGGGAGCGATGGCTCAGCGCTTTCGTCGCGGGATTCCACATCCTGAGTGCGGCCGGAGATCGGAAGTGGGTTCAATCGGCGGCGCACTCACCCATTTCAACGGCTTAAGTTGGAGGAGGATCGGGACATGGCATACAGCGAAAAAGTCGTGGACCATTTCAACAACCCACGGAACATGGGAAGCTTCAAGAAGGACGAGCAGGGCGTGGGCACCGGGATCGTCGGGGCGCCCGAGTGCGGCGACGTCATGAAGCTGCAGATCAAGGTGCAGGACGGCAAGATCGTGGACGCGAAATTTAAAACCTTCGGCTGCGGCTCCGCGATCGCCAGCTCCAGCCTCTCTACAGAATGGCTGAAAGGGAAGACGATCCGGGAAGCGGGCACGGTCAAGAACACCGACATCGTGCAGGAATTAAATCTTCCACCGGTCAAGATCCATTGCTCGGTGCTGGCCGAGGATGCGATCAAAGCGGCCCTCGCCGATTACAAGAAGAGCTCTTTGTTGAACGTGTGAAAAGAATAGCAATGGTAGGAGGAGAATCATGGCGGACTCAAAGACAAACCTCGAGCTCGCGGAGCCCCAGTATACGCTGGGCTATGGCATGCGGCTGGATAAGGGCACGGCTTCCGAACTGGCGCACCCCCAGGTGCCCGTCATACTGCCGGATGGATCGGAAGGAAGCATGGCGTTGCACGTCATAAACGGCACGCCGGATGGAATCAAAGCCCGGTTACTTGAAAGCGTGGATGCCTTTTTTGAAATTTATGCCGAAGCCGGAGCGAAACACTCCTTGACCGAGGCCGAGAACCGCTGAAAAGCCTTGTGTGAGAGACGACGACCATGCAGACGCTCGATATTGACCGCCCCGATATGCCCGATCTTCAATTCGCGCTGCTGGTGACGGCGCTCTGCACATCCCGGCTTACCTCGCTGAACGTGCCGGAAGCCTTGCGTGCCACGATTTTCAACCGGTGCTGGACGCTCATTCATGATGGTCCTCCGCCCACCAATCTGGAGGATCGGGTCTTGGACCTCCGACCCTGGACCGAGGTGACACTCGAGGCGATGGTCGAGACCATCCGCGGTGTGCTCACGGAGGCAGGCATCCGAACACTGACCTGGGATCACCCACCCAGCGAGCCGACACACGCCAGCACACCTGAAGCCCAACCCCTGATCGAACGCCTCGATCAACTCTATCCTCAGCCCCCCGGGGTTACAGACACCGGCCGCGGAGACGCCGTGATGCATTGACAGGATTAAGGGGTTAGTGGTCAGCACCTAACTCCTTGATCTATTTGGTGCGCCCGGCAGGAATTGAACCTGCGACCTGCGGGTTCGAAGCCCGACGCTCTATCCAACTGAGCTACGGGCGCACGGCCGCTATTAGAAGCACCTCGTGGCTGAGCTTGTCAAGCGAGACGGGCGGCTAGGGTGATATGGATGAGGAGACCGCGCCAAAAAAAATGGGGGGATAGCATGTTCCCCGCCATGCTCTCCCCCCTCGTCAGGAGTCTCGTCTGTACGTACTGGAGTGGAGCGGTCCTACCAGCGGTCTCGCTCGCCGCCGCCCCCGCCTCCCCCACCGAAAGAGCGCTTTTCCTGGGGTCGGGCCTCGTTCACGACCAGGGTTCGTCCCCCCAGCGCCGTGCCGTTCAGCGCCGTGATGGCTTTCTGCGCCTCCTCGGCGGTGGCCATCTCGACGAAGCCGAATCCCCGCGACTGCCCGGTGTACCGGTCGGTAATCACCTTCGCGGACTGCACCGAGCCGTGCTGTGCGAACAGTTCACTCAACTCCTGCTCGGTGGTCGAATAGGGAAGGCTTCCTACGTAGAGTTTCGTTCCCACGGATACCTCCTTCACGGCTGTTGACATTGTCTTGAAACGAGGGAAAGGGAGGGAGAAGGAGGGACACGAGGGCACACCCACTGCCACTGCACCTTCCGGTCACTCACGCTTTCCGGCCAGCTTCCTCTTGCAAGACAACATCGGACCAGGGCCTCATCGCTCCGCTCTCCATCACTCGGCCCCGCAGTGATGAATCGCAAATTCAGCATAGCATGGCGTCCCTGACAGATCAACAGGTCGACCCCATTCTGACATGGGCCAGGATGGCATCCGCCACCTGGCCCGGAGCGAGCCGGTCGGTGGCAATGACGTGGTCCGCCGCGGCCTGGTACTTGGGGAGGCGGGCCTGCAGCACCTCGGCAATCTCATCCGTGAAGGACTTCGCGCCCGTCAGGGATGGCCGTTGCGTGTCCCCTCCGATCCGACGGGCGATAGTGGGGACCTCCGCCGTCAGCCAGAACAACACGCCCTTGGCTTTGAAACAGTCCACGTTCTGCTGTCTCAGGATGATCCCGCCGCCGCTATCGATAACGACGCGGTCTCTGGCGGCCACCTCCCGGCAGACCTCCGTCTCGAGGTCGCGGAAGTGATCCCAGCCGGATTCCTTGACGATCTCGGGGATGGAGAGGCCGGCTCGCTTGACGATCTCCGCGTCGGTGGAAATCAGGTCCCACCCGAGCCGCTGAGCCAGGAGGTGCCCCACGCTGCTCTTGCCGGTGCCTCGATACCCGATGAGGACCAGGTTCATGCGAACCGGCTCTCCAGGACCCGGCGCATGACGTCGGCAGGAGCGGCCTGCCCGGTCCACAATTCGAATTGGGCGACCGCCTGGTTCAGGAACATCTCGATGCCGTGAATGGTCCGGCACCCGGCGGCCTTGGCCTCCCGCAGCAGACGGGTCTCCGAGGGGGTATAGACGATGTCCATCACCGTGAGGTGCGGCCCGAGGAGGCCGGCCGGCACGCAGCTTTCATCCACGGCGGGAGCCATGCCCACCGGCGTGCAGTGGAGCAGGATCTGGGCATCCTTGAGATGGCGTCGCAGCTCCTCCTCGGTGATCGGACCGTCCTCCACGCGCCGGTCGGTCTTCTTGCGCAGGTCCGCGACCAGCCCGCGCCGTTCCCGCTCATCCACGCCCAGAATGGTCAGCTCGGGACGCTCCGGACTGGTGGTCAGCGCGAAGGCGATGGCCCGCGCCGCGCCGCCCGAACCGAGCATCACCACTCGCTGGTTCTTCAGGCTCCCAACACCGTCCCGAAGCGCGCGCAGCGCTCCCGATGCATCCGTGTTGTAACCGGTCAGTTTGCCGTCCTCCACCACGATGGTGTTGACCGCGCCGATGTGCTTCGCGGTCGTCTCCACCTCATCCAGGAGCGGGATCACCGCGACCTTGTGCGGGATCGTCACGCTGAAGCCCCGCAGGTTCCCGAGCGCACGGATGCCGCGCATCGCGCCGTCCAGATCCACCACTTTGAACGCCAGGTACACGAAATTGAGCCCCAACTTCTGGAACGCCGCATTGTGGATGGCCGGCGACAAGGAGTGCTCGACCGGATTCCCGAGCAGTCCGCACAGTTGGGTTTTTGTATTAATCTCCATGATTGGCGATCGGCTATTTGCCTTTGGCCGCCACCTTTGCCGCGATATACTGGCTGCTGGACACCACGTAGGTGACTGTCACGCTGTCGCCCTTCTTGACGTCTGCGAGGTTTTTCACGCCGACTCCCGCGAACTGGGTCTTGTCGTTCACTACAAAGGTAAATCGCGTGCCGCCGTCCGCCTTTTTCACACTGAGCTTTCCGGCGGGAGCGTCCACGCTGAGGACCGTTCCCGCAAAATCGGTCTGGCCCTGGGCCCGAGCTGGGTAGCCCAGGACCAGATAGAGAGTCGCCAGAGACAGCGCAAACAGAATGCTGCCCCTCGTCGCAATCCAAACGTTCGAAGCGATCACCATGGCTGTGTCCTTTCTCATCATTGAGCGGTCATCCCCCCGTCGATCGGAATGACACTTCCGGTCATCCACGCGGACTCGTCCGAAGCCAAGAACAGGGCCAGCTTGGCCACTTCTTCGGAGGTACCCGGCCGGCCCATTGGGTAGGCGGCCATCACCTGGGCTGTCTTCACCGGATCGGCCAAGAGCGGGGCGGCCATGGGGGTGTCCACGAGGCCGGGGCAGATCGAGTTGCAGCGGATGCCCTGCTTGGCATACTCCACCGCCACGCACCGGGTGAGGGCGTCCAGGCCCCCTTTGGTCGCGCTGTAGGCCCCGGTGTAGGGAATGCCGACCAGGCTGGCAATGGACGAGACGTTGACGATCGAGCCGCCGCCGGCCTTCAGCATTTCGGGGATGGCGGCGCGGGTGACCCGGAACGTGCCGGTGAGATTCACCGCCAGCAATTTCTCCCACACCGCGTCTTCCGTTTCGTGGATCAACCCGGAGAATTCCCCGAGACCGGCATTATTGACGAGGATGTGCAGCTTGCCGAAGTTGCGGACCGCCTGCGATACGGCGGACCGGGCGTGAGCCTCATCTGTAACCGAGCCTGGTACCGGCACCGCTCGGCCGCCTGCCCGCTCAATCTCCCGGGCGACTTTCTCCAGCTGTTCCTTGCGGCGCCCGGTGATGACGACGGCCGCCCCTTCCTGTGCGAACAGCCGGGCCACCGCCTCGCCGATCCCGGCCGTGGCGCCGGTGACCAGGGCGACTTTTCCGTCCAGCCGCTTCAAGTCTCCTCCCCCTCGTTCTCGGATGAGTCACCCACCTCCCCAGCCTCCGGCGTGGCCTCACCATCCACCGACGGTTCTGTACCAGGCCCCCGGCTCCCCCATAGTCCAGGCTCGACCTTTCGGGCCACCGTCATAAACCCGGAGTGGGCGACCATCCGGTGGTCGGGCCGCACACTCCGTCCCTGGATGTTCCAGGTGCGCAGCAGTGTCTCGAACGTCTGGATCAGCCCGAACACCGCCGCACGCTCGAGAGCCTCGACCGTCTGCATTGTCTGGGGAATGGTCGGGACGTAGCTCAAGTACACGCCGCCGGGACGCAGCGCGCGCGCCGCATGCGGCACCACGCGCCAGGGCTCCGGGAGATCGAGGACCAGGCGATCGAAGGGGCCATCGGCGTCATCAATCCCGTCGTAGACGTCCTTCTTGCGCAGGAGCAGCGTCGGAACCGGGCCCAGGTAGCGTTCGATATTCTTCATGGCTGTGGCGGCAAAGTCATCACGCGCCTCATAGCTGACCACCGCGCCGCGCTCGCCGACGGCGCGCAGTAAGGCCATGGTCAGGGCTCCGGAACCGGTCCCGGCCTCGAACACACGGGCGCCCGGATAGACGTCGGCCCAGATCGTGATCATGGCGAGATCTTTGGGGTAGATCACCTGGGCGCCCCGCGGCATCTTGACGACGTAGTCGCCCAGCGTGGGCAGGAGGGCCACCATGCGCGTTCCTCGCGAGAGCGTCACCAGCGAGCCGTCCAGCTTGCCGATCAGGTCATCGTGTGCGATCGTCTCGCCACTGTACTGGAAGGTCTCCCCCGCTTTCAGCGTGAGCGCATACTGACGCCCCTTCTTGTCCGCCAGATGAATCCGCTCGCCGTTTCGCAACAACCGCATTGTGGGCTCATTCTAGGAGAACCCCGGTGGCTTTTCAACACGGCCGGTGGCGCTGTTCCTTCCTTGACAGGGTCGGACCGGGGCCGTATGATCGCAAGGGACTCGTCCGACTGTTCGGTGCTCCGCACGTTGGCCCGGCCCCTGCTGCAGGCAGAGAGTGGAGACGCCGCGTCCCTCCACGATCTTCAGACCCCAACCGCAGGCCGGGCATGAAGGACTTCAGGATGACGCTCTCGGCCGGTCGTCTGGTCAACCGCCTCCCGGTGCTTGCACGCCAGGCTGTGACCACGTTCCTGTGTCTGGCCGTGCTGGTCCTGGCGACCCCTCCAGCCTGGGCCGGTTCGACGGTGGTGGTGGCGACCTACGAGGGGGTCATCAACCCGGTGACCGCCGAATATCTGCATGACGCCCTGAACTTCGCCGAAACCGCCGGGGCTCAAGCGCTCGTGGTCCGACTGGACACCCCCGGAGGCCTCGACACCTCGATGCGGCTCATTATCAAGGATGTGACGAGCGCGGCGATCCCGGTCGTCGTCTATGTCTCGCCCTCCGGTGGTCGCGCAGCCTCCGCCGGCGTGTTCATCACGCTCGCGGCACACGTGGCCGCGATGGCGCCCGGCACGAACATCGGGGCCGCCCATCCCGTGGCCATGGGCGGCGGCGAGATGGACAAGACGATGAAGGAGAAGGTCGAGAACGATTCCGTCGCCTATATCAAGTCCCTCGCGGAGCAGCGGGGCCGGAACGTCGCCTGGGCGGAAGACGCGGTGCGTAAGAGCGTGTCCGTCACGGAGAAGGAAGCCCTGAAGCTCAAGATCATCGACCTGATCGCGGAGGATCTGAACAGCCTGCTCGACAGCCTGGACGGACGGAGGGTGACGATCGGGACCGGCACGATCGAGTTGAAGACGAAGGGGGCGCCCCTCAGCGAATTTCCGATGGGCTGGCGGTTGGAGTTGCTGAAGGCGCTCAGCGACCCGAACATCGCCTATATCTTGATGACGATCGGCACGATCGGGATCCTCGCTGAGCTGTATAACCCCGGCGCCATCCTGCCGGGGATCGTCGGCGCGATCAGCCTGATCCTGGCCTTCTATTCGTTCCAGTCGCTCCCGATCAACTACGCCGGGGTGCTGCTGCTCCTGCTGGGGGTGGTGTTTTTCATTCTGGAGGTGACGGTCACGAGCTACGGCCTGCTGGCGCTCGGCGGGGTCGCTTCGATGATCCTGGGCTCGCTGATGCTGGTGAAGGCGGAGGCGCCGTTTCTCCAAATCTCCTGGGCGGTCATCTTGCCGGTGGTGACACTGGCCGGCGGGTTCTCGTTACTGATTGTCGGCATGGGCATTCGAGCCATGCGACGGCCTCCCGTGACTGGACGCGAAGGGATGGTCGGCCTCGTGGGGGTGGCGAAAACGCCCCTGGCGCCCCAGGGGACTATTCTGGTCCATGGCGAGCTCTGGGACGCGATCAGCGAGGCGCCGCTGCAGCCCGGCGATCAAGTCGAAGTGACACGTATCGACGGATTGAAACTTTCCGTGAAACCCCTAAGCAAAAAGTGAGAGGCCTGAGATGAATCTGTTCTTCACTCCGCTCGGTCTGATTGTCCTCGGGATCATCGTGCTGGTGTTGATGGGCTTCAATGTGCTGCGTGAGTATGAGCGGGCGGTGATCTTCAGGTTCGGTCGGCTGGCGCGCGGCATATTCGGCACGGGGAATGGACCCGGCGTGGTGATCATCATCCCCCTGATCGACAAATTGGTGCGCGTGAGCCTCCGGACTGTTACGATGGACGTCCCCCCGCAAGACGTCATCACCAAGGACAATGTCACCGTCAAGGTGAACGCGGTGATCTATTTCCGCGTGGTGGACCAGGAGCGCGCCATTGTGGCGGTGGAGGATTACCTGTACGCCACCTCCATGATGTCCCAGACGACGCTGCGGAGCATTCTCGGGCAGAGCCAGCTCGATGACCTCCTGGCCAAGCGGGAGGAGATCAACTCCGGACTCCAACGGATCATCGATCAACAGACTGAGCCCTGGGGGATCAAAGTCACGGCGGTCGAGGTCAAGAACGTGGACCTGCCCCAGGAGATGCAGCGCGCGATCGGCAGACAAGCCGAAGCTGAACGGGAGCGGCGGTCGAAGGTCATTCATGCTGAGGGTGAATTCCAGGCGGCCCAGCGGCTGGCCGACGCGGCCAATGTGATGAGCCAAAACCCGGTCGCCCTCCAGCTCCGGTATTTGCAGACCTTGGTGGAGATCGCCGCCGAGAAGAATTCCACGACGATCTTTCCGATCCCGATCGACATCATTACGCCGCTGATCAAGGGATTTGAGAAGAAAGGCTAGCGCCGTCCCAACTTTTTCTCCACAAAAGGAACAAGCATACCTGAAGGACCGGCTTGCCATCTCGTTGGCCCGATTGAGGGCCTATAAGTTGGAACGGCACGAGGACAGGGGTAGGGAGCGACCATGAAACGTCAATTTGCGGTCATCGGACTCGGACGATTCGGCTATAGCGTGGCCGAGACACTGGTCAAGAAGGGTTGCGAGGTGCTGGCGATCGATCACGACGAGACCAAGATCCAGGCCATCAGCGACCTGGCCACCTTTGCCGTCCAGTGCGATGCAACGGACGAACGCGCGTTGAAATCGGTCAGCGCCCAAAACGTGGATGTGGCGGTGGTCAGTATCGGGGAGAATATCGAGGCCAGCATCCTGATCGTCCAAACGCTCAAGGAAATGGGGATTAAGTCCATTATTGCAAAGGCGGTCACCACCACGCACGGAAGGATTCTGACCAATCTGGGAGTGGACGAGGTGATCTATCCCGAGCGAGATGCCGCGGTGAGGTTGGCGCACCGGCTGGTCTCGCCCAAGGTGCTCGAATACTTGGAATTGGCTCCGGGGTACAGTATTGAAGAGGTCACGGTCCCGGAGAAGCTGGCAGGCCTGCGACTCTCGGAGGCTCGGATCCGGGAGCAATACCGGTTGAACGTCCTCGGAATCAAGAAGCGCGTCACCCGGATGGTCAAGGGCCGCATGGTGAAGGACGAAGTCTTCAATTTCACGCCTTCCCCCGATGACGTGGTGGAACGAGGCGATGTGCTGGTCGTCATCGGAAAGGAAGAAGACCTGGATCAGTTCTGTAATTTCGAATAGATAGACCGCTTTGAGCTTCCGGCCTCTCAACCATCTTCCAGCTTGACGCGTATCCCGAAAAAGGGCCTTGATTTTCACCAGTTAGACCTTATCTGCACCCAACGCGCGTGCGAGTCCCTCCGGCCTGCCCGGCGATTGGTCCTACGAGGCGGACCGAAGGAAATAGGCAATCCGCGCCAGCTCTGCCTCCGTAATAAGGTCAGTGAATCCTTTGCAGGATGGCCGTCTCTAACTATTGTATGAGGAACATCCAGGATTGATCTCGGTGCCTGTCCTGGATCTGAGCGAAGTCCGAGGGATCCAGCTAGGAGCGAATGAGAGAACAATGAGAAAAGATCGAGACGAGATGACGGTCGACACCCAGCCCGTGCAGAAACATCCGGGGGCGCTCGAACTCGAGACCGATGACCCCGAGGCGAGTGACATCCTGGAGCTGATCGAGCGGGATTCAACAGGCGCGACCGCGAAAGGCCCTGCCGCGCTCTCCGACCAGGAGACCCAATCCGGGATCGATAGCGGCTACTTTGCGTTGGAATCGGTGTATTTCCGTTCCTTTGGGGAACGCCCGCTGCTGAACAAGCAGGAGGAAGTCGCCCTGGCGAAGCGGATCGACCAAGGAACCAGGTCCATCCGCCGAACCCTCCGGGATGCGGTCGGCCTGGCCTCCAGAATGCGGAAGTCGGAGACCATCCAAGAAGTCATTCGGACCTTGGGCGAGATTCGTGGCTTGAGCGGGTTCTCCGCCACGGTGCTGGACAAGGCCGAAGCCAGCCTGGCCGCGTTGCTGAAAGCGGCCAAGGGACCGGGCAAGATGGCAGCCTTCCGCGTCAGGCAGATCGGAAGGTCCCTGCGGCAGGTGCGTGAGGCCCGGGCGATGCTGGAGCTGGCCAAGGATGAGCTGGTTCGGTGCAACTTGCGCTTAGTCGTGGACATTGCCAAACACTATAGCCACCGGGGGTTGACGCTGCTTGATCTGGTCCAGGAAGGCAACATCGGACTGATGAAAGCGGCGGAACGGTACCAGTACCGCAAGGGGTTCAAATTCAGCACCTACGCCACGTGGTGGGTCCGGCAGGGAATCACCCGGGCGTTGGCGGATCAGTCCAGAACGATCCGGATTCCCGTCCACATGACGGAGGCCTCGAACCGGGTCATGCGGACGTCCCGGCGCCTGGTGCAGCAATTGAGTCGGGAGCCGAAGGTCGAGGAGCTGGGCAAGGCGTTGAAGGTTCGCCCGGAGAAAATCCATGAGACGATGCAGATCTTCCAGGAACCGATCTCACTCGAGAACCCGATCGGGGATGGTGAGACGCTCCTGGGTGATCTCATCGCGGACCGCCAAGCGCTGCCGCCCGACTCGCACGTCCATCGCACCGAGCGGACTCGGGAACTGGATCGGATCCTGGAGACGCTCACACCGCGCGAGCAGGTGGTGATCCGCTTGCGCTTCGGCATCGGCCAGGATGAGCCGCGGACGCTCGAACAGGTCGGGCAGAGACTGTCGGTGACCCGAGAGCGAATTCGCCAGATCGAGGCGAAGGCGCTGAAGAAATTGAAGACGCAGGAAGTCAAGGAGATGTTTGCGGCGATCCAGTGACGGGACCGCGGCGAACACGACGGGCGAGGCTGATGGCCTCGCCCGTTCTGTTTCCAGGGCCTTCCTTACGAGGTCCCTTTCTCCACGGCCTGATTTGTGCGAGAATGCCGCGGCGCTCACTGCCGGTCTGACCGGCAGTGAGGCTGGCTTGAGATGATGGCGCGCCAGGAGGAGAGATGACAATCGTGCGAACCTTCCTCGGGCTCGCCGCAGGGCTGGGCGTGTTGCTGTTCGCGGGACAGCCCGCAAGCTCCCAGGCGGTCTCGACCGAGGTCCAGCCGAAGCCACTGTCAGTTCCCGAGGTCGTGGCGGTCATCAGACCCTCCGTGGTCACGGTCATGATACGCGGCGTGCCTTCCCATCAGTTTCAACATGCCGTTCCGCCGGGGTCCGGGTCCGGCCTGGTCATTGACGACAAGGGATACATCCTGACCAATAATCACCTCGTGGAGGGGACCAAGACCGTGGTCGTGGGTCTTCCGAGTGGCCGGCTCACTCCAGGCCGGGTCGTCGGGCGTGATTTTCTGCTGGATCTTGCGCTGATCAAGATCGAGGCGAAAGAATTGGTGGCCGCCCGACTCGGGCGGCCCTTGTCCCTTCAGATCGGTGAGACCGTGGTGGCGATCGGCAACCCCTTTGCCTTGAAAGGCGGCTCAACGGTCACCGTCGGGGTGGTCAGCGCGCTGGATCGGTCGATCCTGGCTCCCAACGGGGAGACGCTCTATGATCTGATTCAAACCGACGCGGCGATCAACCCCGGCAATAGCGGGGGTCCGCTGGTGGATCTCTCCGGGCGGGTAGTCGGGCTCAACGTGGCCGTGGCTCCATCCGCGCAGGCCATCAGCTATGCGATCGCCATCGATGCGGCGTACCCGAACATCCAATCCATGATCGTGCGGGGGACGGTCTTGCGGCCCGATCTCGGGTTCATCCCGGTCACCGTGACGCCCAATATCGTGGCCAGCTTCAACCTGGATGTCGATCGCGGGGTGCTGGTGGCCCAAGTGGAGCCGGCCAAGCTGGCGGCCGAAGCCGGCCTTCAGGTTGGCGACGTAATCACGGCGGTGGACAGCCGGGAGATCTTCAACATGGGGGATTTCTGGCACGCGCTCAGCCGATCCGATCGCGAACGTGTCCAGTTGACCGTGTTCGGAAGAAACGGCCAGTTCTTTGCCTCCCTCCCTCGTACGAACGTTCCGCAAGCCAGCCGCTGAGGCAGGTCCCGCCAGCGTGTCCCGTCATGCGGTTTCGTTGTGAGGCCGTGGGGGCTGTGGTATAGTCGTGACCATCAGCCGCATGGAGCCCTCTCCACCTAGCGCACCTGACGGTCCGATCCGAGCATACGATGGCACATCCCGGCACACTCCTCTCTTACGATCACCTTGAGTATGCGACGGCCTGGAAACTTCAGCAGGCGATGGTCGAGGACCGCCTGGCCGATCGACGACCGGATACGTTGCTGCTCCTCGAACATGAGCCGGTGTTCACCATCGGGCGGACCGGACAGGAGGCCCACTGGAACGGGAGCGAAGCCGCGCTGCGTGGACATGGGTACGCGGTCCACCGGGTGGAGCGTGGCGGGTCGGTGACCTACCACGGGCCGGGACAGATCGTGGGCTATCCGATTTTGCGACTCGGATCGTTCTGCGCAGGTCCCAGACTCTATATGCGGATGCTGGAAGAAGTGCTCATCCGGACGCTGGCTGAGTGGGGTCTCGAAGGCCGGCGGCTCGACAACCTGACCGGGGTCTGGGTCGGGCCGGAGCCCGGGGCGAAGATCGCGGCCATGGGCGTGCGGATCATCCGAGGCGTGACCATGCACGGCTTTGCGTTGAACGTGACGGTGGATCTGGCGCCTTTTGCTCACATCGTTCCGTGCGGGATCGCCGGGTGCCAGGTCACCTCCATGGCGGCGCTCCTGGGTCATCCCGTCGATCGACTGCAGGTCCGCCGGAGGATCGGCGACGTGTTTGCAGAGGTGTTCGGTTTAGAGTGGATCGATCGGCCGGACCGGTCCGGTGAGGTGGGACGACCCGGGTCGATGGGCAGCCGCCTGCCCGGACAGGGGGAATCGGCACACGCGGCACTCATGCCGGCCGCCGGGTGAATGACGACAGGATGGGGGCACTCGTGAAGGAGCTGGACAATCCCACGTTCAGGCTGGCGGTCGCGCAATTCGATCAGGCCGCCGAGCGAATGAATCTCGATCCGAATCTTCGACAGCGCTTGAAGCTCCCTGAGCGTTCCCTCATGGTGAGCATCCCCGTCCGGATGGACGACGGCACCGTGAAGGTCTTCAACGGATACCGCGTGCAGCATGATTCCTCCCGAGGACCTTCCAAAGGCGGGATCCGATACCATCCGGACGTGAACCTCGGCGAGGTCGCGGCGCTGGCGATGTGGATGACCTGGAAATGCGCGCTGGCCGGGCTCCCATACGGGGGCGCGAAAGGCGGTGTGCAGGTCGCTCCGGAGCGGCTGTCCCGTGCTGAGCTGCAACGACTGACCCGTCGCTATGCGGCAGAGATCTTCCCGATCATCGGGCCGGACAAAGACGTGCCGGCTCCCGACGTGGGCACGGATGCCCAGGTAATGGCCTGGTTCATGGATACGTACAGCCAGCAGGTCGGCTTTCCCGTGCCCGGGATCGTCACGGGGAAACCGCTGTCAATCGGCGGGAGCCTGGGGCGCGAAGACGCGACCGGTCGCGGGGTCGTCTACGTGACGCTCGAAGCGATGCGATGCCTTGGACTGGATCTCGACAAGGCCTCGGTCGTGGTGCAGGGGTTCGGCAATGTCGGGTCACACACCGCGCGGATCATGCAGCAGTCCGGCGCACGGGTCATTGCGGTGAGCGACAAGTCAGGGGGAGTGTATAACCCCAAGGGGTTGGACATCCCCGAGTTGTTGAGACGCTACCGCGTCGATGGCCACCAGTCGCTCGGTGACACCAAAATGGGGGATCGCATCAGCAATGAAGAGCTGCTGACACTGGAGTGCACGATCCTGGTGCCGGCCGCGCTCTCGGAACAGATCACGCGTCTCAATGCGGACAAGGTGCGGTGCCGCATTCTTGCCGAGGGGGCGAATGGGCCGACCACCCTGGATGCGGACCAGATCCTGACGGACAAAGGCGTCTTTATCATTCCGGACATCCTGGCCAACTCGGGAGGCGTGATCGTGTCCTATTTTGAGTGGGTCCAAGACGCGCAGCGATTCTTCTGGAAAGCCGAAGACATCCAGGACCGCTTGCAGGAGATCATCACCGCGGCATTCCGGCGCACGCAGCAGTTTTCGACGGCCAAGGGCGTCACGATGCGAATGGCCGCGCTGATGAGCGGGATTGACAAGGTGGCGCAGGCGCACCTCGCACGCGGGCTCTACCCGTAAGAAGGCTCGCCCTTATACACGAACCATGAATCGTTGAACACGGAACAGGAGTGCCGGAAGGCTTCCTAGGCGATGAACGCTCCACGATTCGCGAATCACGAGGTCACCGGTGACGTTCGTCCTGGCAGCCATAGCCGGTATCTGGATGGCTGACGGGCTCGCCCTGCTGGTTGCCCCGCGCCAGGTGATGGAGCGCCTTCGGGAAGTGCTGGCACTCTCGCCCGCGGTGCTTCGGTGGGAGGGGTTCTCTGCCTGTTTGGGCATCATCCTGCTCGTGGGAACGGAGGGGTTGCGCTACCAGCCGCTGTGGGCCTGCACTGGCGCGGCGATGGTGATCAAGGGCCTGTTCCTCGCCGTCGGCCCTGAGCGGTGGCGGTATGGGTTGCTGGAGTGGTGCCTGCGCCGTGACGATGTCGATTATCGGTTCTGGGGTCTCGGCCTGTGCGCATGGGCTCTGCTGCTTCTCTACGTGTTGGGGTTGTTGGGAAGCGCGTAACGTACGGCCTGCGGCTGGCTGGGCCGGACCGAGAGTCGTCTCGAGGCACGGAGATGAACGAGATCGCTTCGCTCTGGCAAGTTCACCGGGATGCGGGCTGGCCAAAACTCTCGAGTCCACATGAAGGAGAGTTGATGACGCTGGACACCGTGATCAGCGGGTGCGTTGCCTACTACCTGGATTCGGTCAATGGTCTCGATGCCCAGCGGGTTGAAATACTTGAAGACTGCCTGTCCGACCTGGACGGGCTGCTCCCTGATCTTGATCGTGACACCGGTCTCTATTTCGAGCGCTTGCGAACGTTAGCCTGCCTGCTGCTGGCACGCCCCACACCCTGATCGGCGAGCCTCGCTCCCACGGTCGAGCCTTCTCCGCGGCCGCATTGTTCGGTCTGGAAACAGGCCCTAGGCCCAAGTCCCACAAGGGCCTCTCTCACTGGTGTGGACCGACCGGGCCAGGATGGCAGTATTTGGCAAAGCAAATCAGATCGAGTTTGTGGTAATGGTTGGGCAGGAGCGACTCGGGCCGATATCCAAGGCTGAGGAACAGCCCGATGTTGCGGGGCGTCCGCAGCATCGTGCAGACGTAAAACTTGTGCGCCTCGGTGGCGAGCTCTTCGACCTTCTTCATGAGGGCCTTGGCGTATCCACGGCCTTGGTGCGAGGGCTTCACGGACAGCAGGCGGATCACGCATACGCCAGCCACGAGCCAGAAGCGGACGGACCCGACGATCCTGCCTTCCGACTCGGCCACCAGAATGACTTTGTCGCTCGCATCCAGTGTGATGTCCTCCAGCCTCTCCCTCGTCCACGCGCTGGCCTCGTACACATTGAGATACTCAGCAAAAGCCTCTCGTTGAACAGCGAGAAGGTCCGGAAAGTCCCGTTCGCCGGCTCGCCTCACCACGACCATCCGCGCGCCCGCTCCCTCGTTCCACGCAGTCCGATCGAAGGGCAGTCATATCGCAGGATGAGGTTTTTTGCAACCTCGCAAAAGGGGTCACGCCCGGGTCGCGCGATGCCGCTGGGGCCGGGAAATCACCTTGAATGTTGAGAGGTCCTCGGCTACAATGGCCCCTCTTTTTCCTCTCGCCAACGAGGGCTTGGTCAAGGACTTCGTCCGTGAGCAGGACGTGGTTTGAGCAAGGAGGGACTGATGAGACTGAGATTGTGGCTGGTCCTGGTGGCCGCGTTGGGGTTCCTGTCCGTGGCGGGGCTACGGGACCTGGCGGGAGCCGAACCTTATGAGCTGAGCAAGAGCGATATCATGGACCCCAAGCAGCTGAAGAGCACGGAAATTTCTTTGTTCGGTGTGAAGCTGGGCGATCCCGAGAGCAAGGCGATGGATATCCTGGTCAACGAAAAAATCCAGGGCGTGAAGGTTGAGCAAGAAGCGACCTTCATCCTGCTCTGGGATCAGCGAAAGCCGACTGGGCCCATGGCCGGCGTGCGAGTCCTTGACGGGAAAGTCGACCTCATTTTCGTGAACAATCGGTTCGCCTACAAGGCGAGAGGAATTTTTCGCGCCGTCCTGAACAGCGAGAGTCCCGATGAGGTCCGCAAGTTGCTCGGCAAGGAAGACTACGGGGATGAGAATGTGATGGGCGCCGTGTTGAACTATGAGAAGCAGGGATTCCTGGTCAACTATCTGGGGAAAGATGTCAACGTCGAGTTTACCCGTCCTCAGTAGCGCGGAGGCGACCGATGCCGTTCGGCGACCGTCTGTTCACTCTATGCGTGGCTCTTTCCCTGATCACCCTGCTGGTGGGGCCAGCGCGAGCCCAAACGGCTCCGGATCAGGAGACCCTTCCTGCCGACCGTTCTCCCTTTGACGCATATCTCCAGCAGCTCGATTTCAGCCGCCCCACGACCATTGAAGGCCGGGTGCGGTTCATCGACCGGGCCGAGCGCGCGATCTGGATCGATGTGGATCGCCGCCTTGAGGATCAGGACTCGGGCAGCAGGATCTGGCACGACGTGGCGGGGGACTTGATGCTGCAGCTCTATCCGCGAGACGGGGCCCAGTTCGACCTGCTCACGGCGTACAAGCCTGGGACAACGCTCCAGATGGTCATTCAACAGGATCGCGAGGGCCGCCGCTTGATTCTCTCCTACCGTGACCCCTCGGCTCCGCCAAGACTCCCGCTCTGACTCTACCGCACGCCGGTGGCCGTAGCCTCCAGATTCCCCAGGCCGTATTGAATCAGGGTCGCTGCGGTATTCCAGCGACGACGTGAGTTGAGCAAGACCAGGAGGAGTTCCTTCCCATCCTGCGAGACTTTCGCGATCAAGCAGCGTCCCGCCCTGGAAGTGAACCCCGTCTTGATCCCCTCGACCCCGGGCAAGCGGCCAAGGAGGCGGTTGGTGTTCCTCAGGACGTACGACCGGTCTCCATTGAGAGGGGTGATGGCTTCCACCTCGAGACGGACGAGAGATCGGAACACGGGGTGTTGCAGCGCCAGTTCGCTCAGCGCGGCGAGGTCGGCAGCCGTGGTGTAGTGGTCGGGCGCATCAAAGCCGCAGGCGTTACTGAAGTGGGTGTTCCACAGGCCGAAGGCACGGGCCTTCGCGTTCATGCGCAGCACGAAGCTCTCCTCCGATCCAGCCACGTGTTCCACGGCGGCCAGACAGGCATCGTTGGCCGAGGTCATCAGCATGGCTTTGAGCAGGTCCTCCAGCGTAAAGACCTGTCCCGCTCGCAGCCTCAGATGGATCTTCCGCGCGATCGCGGCCTGGCGGCTGACGGTCACGGGGTCCTGTAACTCACCGAGCTCCAGGATGACCAAGGCCGTCATGATCTTCGTCAAACTGGCCGGGGAGAGCTGGCGTTCGGGTTCGAACTCATAGAGCGTTCGGCCGGTGGACAGGTCTTTCAGCAGAATGCTCTCGGCGGCGGGCCGGCGGCCTCCACCGGCGTCCGAAGCGCCGTGGGGCAGGGAGGCGGGGAAGCCGACAGCAGGCGGGTCGAAGCCGCTCCCGGCGGCAGCCTGGGGAGCCTGAGCCAAGACAAGCAGCGCGACGACCAGCCCGGAGACAGAGATGAGACTGCCCAGCGTCATGTCCCAAGCCCGACGATGAGCGTCATCCGGTGGAGGAGACATCAGCGGAGATTAGAACGTCATGGTCTCGCGGACTTTGCAGCCGCGAAACCCGCTATCGAGTACTTTGTGGAAGAACCGCAAGAGGTCGGCCAGATCCAGCCAAAACCCGCAGTTGAGGCAGCGCGCATACAGGCGGCGGCTGAGAAGGGTGTAGTGCCGTTCCACCATCATGTAGCCATTGCACTTCAGGCAGGTCATGATCCATTCCATGTCGTCGGTCTGCGCGTCCCGGAACGTGAATCCCCTGGGTCCACTTACCGAAGCCGGTTCATGATCAGCGCCACGCAGCCAGCCAACAGCCCCCCGCCCAGAATGGTCATGGCAAAGGTCACCAGCGCGCTTCCTCCCTCGCTGTGTGGCGGCGCGTACAGAAGGTCACGAACCCCGCCTTGCACCATGAGTACGGATAAGGTCAACAGAGACCCCATAGTGAACCACCAGGTGAATCTCCTCACTTGTGTCCTTGGGCTGTCGATGCATGGTCTTCGAGGTGCTGACTATCGCAAATCTAGCCTAGTCGTCCCATCCTGTCAAGGAAGAGGCGGACCGCCGCGCGAAGGGTGGCATAAGGCCTCAGCGGGGGCTATCAGCTTGGGGGAACGGGAGGAGTATGAGCGGACCTCAACCCTCGGTGCAGAAAGACGGAGATACTTCCAGCGCCGTTATTGGCGGTGACGAGTCCCGGCTGCTGGCCTTCACGGGACGTCATGTTCACTGAGACTACGGCGAAGGGCCCCCCTTTCGTCCGGTAGTTCATCGGCGGGTACTGGAAGGAGCCGTCCCCGCGGCCGTAGAGGATGGACAGGTCGTTCGATTGGATATTGACGATCGCCACGTCCACGAGGTGATCGCCATCGAAGTCTCGAGCCAGGCCGAACACCGGCCCCGCGTCAGCCCCGGCCTCCTTTCCGATCTCGAACGTGCCGTCGCCCTTCCCCAAGAAGATCGTGAGCGTGTCCATCTCCCCGTTGATGACGAGGAGGTCGGTCATCCGGTCATTGTTAAAGTCTCCAAAGCTGACCCCCAGCGGTCGTTTCCCGGTCCGGAAATCCGCCGGCCCGCGAAAGGTCCCATCGCCGTTACCCAACCAGATCGAAACCGCACTGCTCATGGGCCCGCCGTTCGTGACCGCCACATCGAGCTTGCTGTCCTGATTCAGATCAGCGACAGCGAGTGAAGTCGGCGTATCACCGTATTCGTACAGCACGCCGTCGACAAAGGTCCCATCGCCCTGACCGAGCAGGACTTTGATCTTATCGTTGCGCAAGGCCACGATCAGGTCCGGCTTCCGATCGCTGTTGAAGTCCCCGCTGGCGATCGAGACCGGCGTCCTGTGGACCTCGTACCGCTGCCCGACGCCGAATGTTCCGTTTGCCAAGCCGAGAAAGATGGCGACTTGATCGCTCCCTGAACAGGCGACCGCCAGATCCAGGCGCCCATCCCCGTTGTAATCATTCAGCGCTATCGCGCGGGGCTCCCGGCCGACCTCGATCTTGACCTGATCCTTGAAGGTGCCGTCCCCGTTCCCGAACAGGAGCGAGAGGGAGTTACTGCTGATGTTGGTCGTAATCAGATCGGTGAATCCGTCCTCGTTAAAGTCACCGGTCGAGACTGACGTCGGGTTCTTCCCCACCGGGTAGGTGGCGAACAGATAGAAGAGATCCGGCGGCACGTAGGGTTCGCCTCTGGAACACCCGCCGGTCGCGCCAACATCCAGCAGAAGCATCAAGAGGAGCGCGAGCCATAGCGCCGAGGCCGGGCGAACGGCGTGGGTTTTGGCAAGGGGCGGTTGGCTTGACGGGATCGGCACGTACGCCTTCAGGCGGCTCACAACAGGCCTGTCCGCATCACGGCCCGGGTGTCTGTCCGAGCGCGACGGTGTTGTGGCAGGATCAGGACGGTGGCCAGAGAGTATACCGACCGGCCTGAGGGGTTGGCAATGGCCACCACAGCCGAACGCGCCAAGAGGCGGCGGGCCTGGCCAACCTGCGAGGACGCTGGCTGAGTGCCCATTCTTTCCTCTGGAAGAACCTCGTATTAGTGCGTTAGAATCACCGGCATACGGAGGGAGGTCCTCATGGCAGAGAAGGTCAAGATCGAGCTGACCATGTACGGCATCGCGGAAGTGCTCAAGTGGTGCATCGACAAGAACAAGGGCCGGATTCCCGGCACGGATACCGAAGGTTTCAAGAAGATGCAGGCTCTCCTGGCGGAACGACCCCAATCAGGCGACTACTTTACGCTGGACCAGTTTTGGAAGAAGTCGGTTGCGTTGGAATTCACCGAAGACGAGGTAGCCGTCATCGACCGCTGCCTGTACGACATCCCGAACTTCGAGAACGTCCAGTTACCACAAATCCGGCATAAATTCTGGCCAAAGCAGCCGGCCTCTCACTAGGGAAGGGACCCCTCCGCCGCTCGAGCTCCTCCGCTCACCTCAGTCGGAACGGGATTCGCCTGACACGAGTGCCGATCAGAAGCGGAAGGGCTCGCCCACGCCCGGCCGGGCTCCAGGCGACGACTTGCCAAAACGCCAGGCATGTGTTTAATTGAACGTGGTGGGGGTTTCTTACTTCGGCTGTGCCCCCGGAGTAAGTGACGTCTCTCCTCCTCCTGTAGAGACGTCCCTCCACCACTTTTCGGTCCCTGCCTCATCGCCCGGGCGCCGGCCCGTCTCCAGGTATAACCGATCCATCCGTGCTGGGCTCCCGGGTCCGAGCGTCAGCAGAAGCCTCGGCAGAGAGACGCTCGCGGCAGTACTTCGTGACCGGGTCTGATTCGGCATCCGGATCGGTCCCGTCCCAGAAGACTGAGCGGATATTCCAGCGGATGAGCGGATAGAACACCACGGCCGGGCTGGTCACCAGCACCATCAGGGTCTGCGACAGGATCTCTTCCTCATCTAAGCGAGTGCGAAACCTCGCATAGACTTTCTCATACCACCCCACCGTGGTGCGGTGGCGCATCCGAGCTTCCACCAGCCTCGCGTACGCATCCCTCCCTGCCTCGGGCGCTGGCTGCTGGCGTTCCGTCCGATCCGATCCGACGGGGGTCAGCTCGGCACCTGGCATGTTGACCGAATGCAGTGGAGGGTCCGATGTCGTGGTAGCCAGTCCGGTAGGTTCGCCGGGCTCGGCGCGGCGCCTGACGAGAGAGTCACGCCAGGCTTCCTCCAGTTGGGCGAGCTCGTCGCGAGTTTGCAGGAACTCCGGGGCGAGGCTGGCCAGGCACTGGCCTTCACGCTTGAGGGCAGTCGAGCAGCCGGCGAGCAGGAGAACGAGGAGCAGCGTGCACAACGTACGCATGAGACACCCCATGCCTGCCCGAAGAGAGCGTATCCCTAGAGTGTGCCTTCGCCTTTCAGATACTTCCGGAATCGTTCCATGAGCTCTTCGCCGAGCACGCCGACTTCCGGCTTCTCCTTCATGTAGGCGCGAATGTCGGCCAGTCGCTTCTCGGCCTGCTCGTTTCCTTGGAGCCGTTTCACCTTCTCCAGAGCATCGTCAAACGCGTCGAAGGTGAGTTCCTGGTAGCCGAAGCTCCGGATACGTTTGACGGCTTTCATCATGGCTTCGTTCCGGAACTTCGTGAGGTGCTCCGAATCGATCTGCGTGAGTCCCATCTTCCTCGCCCGCCGCTCGGCTGCCTTCCGGATCCCGCTGCGCACGAAATCCGGTGCGGTCATGAGGCGCTTCCACGCCTCATCGCTCCAGAGAATGCGCTCCTGAGGCGCGTCCCAGAGCTGCGCCAGAGCCGCTTCGTCGATCCTATTCAGGCCCTTCTCTCGAGCCAGGTCCTCCGTGTCCCTCTTCAGCATATCCGTGACAAAGTCCATTGCGATGGCGGGAGCCTGTTTGATCTTGTCCTGCAGGCGCGCCACGGCTCCCTCGGTCCAGTCCAGCGGCGGGCCCGCCTTTTGCTGCTGGTCGCCCAGCGCTTCGACCTTTTCGAACAGTTCCACGTTGACTTCGAGGTGGCCGCGTTCCCGCGCCACGTCCTCGGCGATCTGCTTGATCATGTGCCGCATGAACTCGGGCACGGTCTGGAGACGTTGCTCCGCCGCGGCGGTCCAGGGCATCTGGCCTTTCCGAATCTGGTCGGCAGCAGCGGCCAGGCCTCCTTCGCCGCCCATCCGGCCCATCATCTGACTCTTGAATTGCTCGAGCAGTTCCCCGGTGATCTCGCGATGTCCGAGTTCACGCGCCTTCTTCTCGGCCAATCGTTTGACCATCCCGCGAAGAAAGACCGGGGCGCGCTCCATGCGCACAAGGGCCTCATCGGTCCAGAGAATCTCGGAGGTCGCGGTCTGCTCGTCGGGATCAACCATGGCCATCGTGACCTTCGCGAGGGTGCCTATTTGTTCAGGAGCTCCTTCAGCTCCTTGCCGGCTTTGAAAAACGGCACTTTCTTCGCCGGGACAGACACGGTGGCGCCGGTTTTCGGGTTCCGACCCTCTTTCATCCGGCGCGACCGCAGGCGGAAGCTGCCGAACCCACGGATCTCGGTCTTATCCCCTCTCTGCAGCGAGTTCCTGATACTGTTGAAAATC
>JAHRHE010000135.1 GCA_020027965.1 Nitrospirota bacterium
TGCGGCTGCTCTACCTGGCCCCCGAGCGGATCCAGCATGACTGGTTCATGCGGATCCTGCGATCCGCCGCGACGGCGCGGCTGGTGGTGGACGAGGCGCACTGTATTTCTCACTGGGGGCACGATTTCCGGCCCGACTACCTCCGCCTCGGCGAGCTGCGCCGCCAGCTCGGTAGCCCGCCGTGTCTCGCGCTCACCGCCACCGCCACCGTCAGGGTGCAGGATGACATCTGCGAGAAGCTGGATCTCCAGGCGCCGCTCCGCGTCGTGACCGGATTTCGCCGGCCCTCTCTCCGGTTCTCGGTCGCCATGTGTGCCTCCAAGGCCGAGAAGTTGCGGATGATCACCTCGCTCCTGAAGGAGAAGCCCCCCGGAAGCGCCCTCATCTACTGCGCGACGCGCCGCCACGTGGAGGAAGTGGCCGCAAGGCTCACGACTGAGGTTCGAGGACTGAGGACTGAGAGGCAGTCTCCGGATCTCAGTCCTCTGCACTCAGTCCTCAGCACTCATCATTGGTCAGTAGGTTATTACCATGCGGGGCTGGCTGACGATCTGCGCGCAGACATCCACGATCGATTTCTGAACGGCCAGATTGACACGCTGGTGGCCACGAACGCGTTCGGCATGGGGATCGACAAGCCGGACGTGCGTCTGGTGGTCCATTATGACGTGCCCGGGAGCATCGAGGCCTACTACCAGGAGGCCGGGCGGGCGGGCCGGGACGGCGAACCGGCCCGGTGCGTCCTGCTGTTTCGGCACGGCGATGTCCGCACGCAGGAATACTTTATCCAGCAATCCACAACCGGTCAGGCGGACGCCCTCCGCGAACTCCTGCGCCAGATCGTGGCCTATGCCTATTCTTCTTCCTGCCGGCAGGTGACCATGCTGGAGTATTTCGGAGACGTCGAGGAGCTGGCGCTCGGTCCCTGTGGGCAGTGCGATCGCTGCGTGAATCCAGCTTCGATCCCTGAGACAGATGTGGGAAGGCTCCACGCTGTCCGGTCGGTCCTGAGCACGGTCGCGGGGCTTCACGGCCGGTTCGGGGCCACTCGGATTGCGGAGGTTCTCGTCGCCGGCCGGCGTTCGGGCACTCACCTCGATGAGATGAGGGCGGGCGAGGCGCCGCCGGCGCCCGGTTCAGTGAGTCGGCTCAGGGAGAAGCGTGTGATATGGAGCCGGGCGGCGATGATCCGTCTGGTCCGGCAGCTCACCGCTTCCGGGTATCTGCGGATTGAGGGATTCGAGTTTCCGGTTCTGGAGCTGACCCCCAAGGGGGCGGCCGTTCTGGCGGGGACCGCGCCCCTGGTGTGGAACGGGGGGAAGAGGGGGGAGGGCAGGGGAGCGGGGAGCTGACCGCTGAGAGCTTCAGGGCCTCAGTCCACCGGCGTGGCAGAAGGCCGCCTTCAGTTCCGGATACGTCCGCGTCACCGGGAACTGCGGAAACTCTTTGATGATCGTGTCGGGGGGACGGAAGAGGATGCCGGCCTCGGCCTCGGCCAGCATCGAGGTATCATTGTAGGAGTCGCCGACCGCCACCACATTGAACCGCAGGCTCTTGAGCGCGGTCACCGACTGCCGCTTCTGCTCCGGCAGGCGGAGATGGTAGTTCGTGATCCGCCCGCTCTGGTCCACTTCCAAGGTATTGCAGAAGAGGGTGGGCCACCCCAGTTGCTTCATGAGGGGGTGCGCGAACTGGTCAAAGGTGTCCGACAGGATGATGACCTGGCATCGCTCCCGAAGCCATCCGAGGAACTCCATGGCTCCCTCTAGCGGAGCCATCTTGCCGATCACCGCTTGGATGTCGGGAAGGCGTAGATGGTGCCGGTCCAGAATCCCCAGCCGCCGTTTCATGAGCAGGTCGTAGTCGGCGATGTCCCGGGTGGTGAGGCGCAGCTCGCCAATGCCGGTCGCTTCAGCGACGTTGATCCAGATCTCCGGGACCAGCACGCCTTCGAGGTCCAAACACGCCATCACAGGACGGGTCACAGTTACCTCTCTGCAGGACAATGACGATTTTGTGATTTCCTGATTTGGCGATTTGATCATGAGACAAATCACCAGATCGCTAAATCACCAAATCGACAATTTTCCGGCTTCAGTCCTCGGTCCTTGTGTGAGTCAGGAATCGCCAGACTTGATCGAGGGCCTTTTCCAGCAGGTGAGAGCCCTTCCATTTAAGCCTGGCGCCTTCGGCGTGGCGATCAGCCCAGGCCAGGGCCAGGGGAAGCGGGATGAATCGGATCGGGCCTCCGACCAGGTCCGACCAGAGCAGGCCCAGGGCGGTGCCGGCGCGGAGCGGCACCGGGAGCGCCTGCACCGGGTTGGTGACCGGATCCTGGCACCACTCTGCTGGGGACGTGACTTGCAGTTCCCGACAGGCGGCCGGGCGGTCCTCGTAGATCGAGCAGGTCTCGTCCACCAGGAAGGGGCAGGGCATCCGCAAGGCGAAATAGGCGCGGTTGATCGGCTCCATGTCCGCGTCGGACCATTGCCGCTGGGTCTCGGCAATTTCGCTGAGCCGTGTGAGCATCCCGGCCGCCTCCAGCCGGCGCTGGGCCTGGGCAATCCGGTCCAGCGCCGCGTTGCGGCGTTCCTCTGGCATCTGGGAAATCGTGTCTCTGAGACGGTAGGCTTCAGGGGCCGACACGGGGATCAGCATGCGGCAGCAGGCGGCGCAGCCCTTCCGGCAGGAGATCCTCTGCCCGGCGGCGAGCGCCTTCCGTTCCTCCAAGGCTTGCGCCTGCTCCCCCAACCGGCGCAGGAGCGGAACGATCTCGGTCACCGAAATGAGCCCGGTGGGGACCTCCACCGGCGTCGTCAGCGGCCCGGCCGGTGTGTTCACCGTGACTTCGAGCCGCTCGACCGTCTGGATGTCGGTCATTGCACCCGCTGTCACCCTGAACAAAGTGAAGGGTCTGAATTGCTTGGATAATCTCGATTCTTCGCTGCGCTCAGAATGACAGTGAAGAGTCGGTACGTATTTGTCAACATCCTTCTACTACCTGAAGAACCGGATCGCCGTATGTTTGGCCCGATTAAGGGCCAACGAGTTGGAGCGGCATTACTCTCGCTGGTCAATCCAGGAGACGTACCGGCTCCACGCGGAGTGGGCCGTGCTGAGGCAGAGCTGACGGACCTCGCTGGTGCTGGCCTGGAGGAACCCGGTCATACGCCCGGCACATCCACCGTCGGCAGTCTGGCTCCCGCTGGCCCCGGCCCCCTGGGCTCCGATATGGAGGGCCAGTTGGGACGTCAGGCCGACATCATTACCCAGCGCGATGTTGCGGCGCACGTTGGTGTTCGAGCCTGCGGCTTCCGTCCCGATGATGGACGACCCCCAGGCGCTTCCCGTCTGATAGAAGAGCGCGTAGAGCGAGGCGCTCCCGGACCCGCTGCAGACATCGCTCTCGGGGGTGAAGGTGGGAAAGAAGACGATCCCGCCCAGGAGGCTGGGGCTGACGATGTCCCGCTCGCCGGCCGCCGGCAGGCTCGTGAACCACCCGTTCTTGCTCTGGACGAGGCCCTGGAGGCTGGACGTGGAATTGCCGAGGAGGCTCGTGACGTTGGCGTTGTTGCTGTCGGTCACCTGGTTGGTGCCGGACGCGCATTCGGAGCACACGACGGCGTTCGCGACATTCACCAGGTCCCGCCGCTCGCAGTCTTGACTGGCCTGGTTACACGCGCCGAAAATCACCGGATCCTTCACCCCGAAGAAGTACTGAGTCTCGGCGTTGATCTTATCGTTCGCCGAATAGTAGCGCCCCGTGCCGAAGAAGACCCAGACGTTCCGGCTGTCGTCCAGGCTCACGCTGGGGGCCGACGGAACCGGCCCGACCTGTGTCGCCCCGTTGCTGGGGAACCGTGCGAGCAACACCGTCGGGGCCCGGTTGACTCCCGCGGCGATCCCCCAAGCTCCCTGGTCGGTGTTCCCGCCATCGGTGGTCAGGCGAAGCATGGCCCCCGCCCATTTCGGTGTGCTGCCGGTATCTTTGATGGTGCCGGCGTACACCGAATCCGTGCGGTAATCCAGGTCGGCATCCAGAGTGACGGGATCCCCCACGAAGGTCCGATCGTCACCGGTCGAGTACGGGACGACGAGGCTGTTGCCGGTCCCGGGATCCTTCGGGCCGGTCTTGAGGTCGATGGCGTACAGCTTGCCGGTTTGTGCAGTGCTCGCGGCCCCGTCATACCCGGTCGGGCCGGAGCCAACCACCATGAACCATCGCGCGTTGGTGTTGTCGGTCTTCACACTGGCCAGCGGATTGACCCGCATCACCGCCGGATAGCTGGTCGAGAGTCCCAGGTCGTCTTGCGTAAAGGTCCAGAGGAGCTTGGGATCCTGCTCCGGGTTCGTGATGTCCAGGACGAAGTACGCCGTGTAAAAGGTGACAGGCTGGCCGCCGACGGTCCTCGTCATCGGGGGCGCTCCGGTTGCGGCCGAGCAGTTCCCGCACGTGCCGCCCATCCGCATCCCGCCGATCAGGATCGTGCCCCAGCCATTGGGGTGATCCACGTCCGGAGTGAAAATGCGCACGTCCGTGATCTTCGGTTTGAGGTCGACGTAGTAGACATGGCTGTAGTCCGTCCGAGCCAACCATTCCAGGTGCGGTAGGAGCTGATAGGGAATGAAGGCCCACCGCTCCTGGCCGAAGACCGGCGGGTTGTTGGTGTTTCCGGTCGGGGTTTCGGTGAAAAATCCATGTTCCACCGCCGTCGTCGTGGGATCATCCCCTCGATGGGCGAACCCGGCATTAAAGGCGTGGAGCATGCCGTCGTTGGCGCCCGCGTACACCACCTGGCGTCGGCTCTTGTACTTCACGAAGAAGTCGGTATAGCTGGCGTCGCCATAGATGACGTCATAGCGCTCCCGCGGAGGCCCTACCAAGGTCGGGGTGGAATGGATGATGTCCGCCAGCTTCCACACCCGCAGGCTCCCGTCGACAGAGAGTTGCCGGTTCCTGAGGCTGGCGATCTGGTTCCCACGGATGAAGTTGATGATATTGGCGTCGGTGTAGGGAGCCGTCCCTGAGCTGAGCTGGACCCCCGCGGCGGACAAGGCGGAGGTGGTGAAATCCATCTGCTCCCCGGCATCGGCGATCCCGTTGTGGTTCGAGTCCACCCAGGTCAGGATCCTGCGGGCGCTCGGATCCGTGAGGGCCAGTCGTTTCCCCGCTTCCCAGATCGGCTTGACGTCTGCGAGCGTCACGCTCTCAAAGGGGGTGGGGGTATCCGGGATGCCGTCCCCTCCGGTGTCACGAAAATGATCCACCTTCACCTCGCGGGTGGTTGGGTCCAAGCGGGTTCTGCTGATGAGGTCATTCGTCAGGATCAGTCTGCCATCACCGTCGGTATCCTCCCGCGGGTTGCCGAAGGAGTCGACGAAGAGACCCTGCAAATAGCCGGTCCACTTGATCTCGTTCACCCCCTCGAACGTAGAGGATCGGAAATAGGACTGGTACACGGCGCCTTCTCCGGTGGAAGAGCTGGCCAGCACGGAAACCGACGTGCCTGATCCGGTCCGCTGGAGGATACTGGCGATAGCCGCCGTCAGCCGATCCTTGAGATCGTCCGCATTCGAGGATTCAAAGTAGGCGTCCGGGAGCCCGTCCGGCGTCGAGGCGCCGGTATAATTGTTCACCTTGTCGTACTCGGCCGTTTGATTAGGCACATCACACCCGGTAGCGTTGGCCGTCGTCTGCGAGGTGCGGTCGCATCCGATGTCCTCGAAGGCGCCCAGCATGGCCGTGTGCATCAGGATTTCCCGGCTCTGGACGCTTCCGAAGGCATAGAAGCTGTACACCGACACGGTCTGCCTGCCGGGGAGCGCATGCCCGGTCGCCTCCAGGGTCGTGAGCACGGTGCCATCCGCATTGACCACCCGCAACGTCGTGTCCCGCAGGTCATTGATGTGGCCCCAGTAGGCCACATCGTCCAGAAAATGGCGACCGGCCACGGCGCCGCTGTCCGTCTTGTGCTGCGACAGGTACTCGGCATTGCTCAAGCCCGCGCCCAGCCCATCCGTCCCGGTGCTGCAGGTGGACAGCGGACTCGGCGGATCGGCGGTATTCGCGCCCGTGCAGTGGGTGCCATGGTAGCCGTGCCCGAAGTCTTCGAGTTGGGCGGGCACGGTGTTATCGTAGTCCGGAAATCCGTCCGTGAAGACCAGGATGAAGGTCTTGCAGCAGGAGACCGGGGCCGAGGGGCTCGCCCAGGCCGGGGTGTGATTGCTGCCGTAGAAGAAGGGATCTCGCCCGCAGGCGTTCGCAATATATCCTGACGGGCAGGTCTCGGTCCCGGTCAGACTGGTCAGCTCGGCCGTCCCGATGGAGCCGATGCCGGTCGCTTGGAAGGCCGCACCATTGGATCCGGTCGCCGAATAGGCGATGGGATAGGCGTACTGGCTGGTCAGGAAGGCATTCTTGACCTGCGCGATGTAGCGCATGCCTTCATAGAGGGATTCTCCCAGTGGCGTCCCGTACATGTTCAGGGTCTCCTCCACCGAGTCGATCATGGCGGCCTTGTTGCTGTTGAAGGTCTCAATCGTGCTGCCGCCCAGGTCAACGGACTGTTGCGAGCCGATCGGCGTGAGGACTTTGACCCCGAATCTGGCGTTGGGGTCGCCGGAAAAGGTCGCGCAGGGGTTGCAGTTGAAGACCATCAGGCCAAACCGGGCCCGGTCGCCGACGTCCTGAATCACGCCGGTCGGCGCGGTCGTGTAGGCGACGCGCGTCTTGAACACTGTCGAAACGCCGCCTACATTATTCTCCTTGAACCCGTCGCTTCCGTCGTCGCACGTGCTCATCCCGTCGGGCTTGTTCGTATCATTATCGATGCAGAAGGACCCCTTCAGCGTGGTGTTCTGCCCCACGACGTGAAAGTAGAAGGTGCCAGGATTCCCTTCCGAGGTCTCTCTCACGGACTGTGGGACCCGGCCGGTGGCGGTGGCCGACGAGACGCCCGGGCTGGTCTCAATCTGTCTGTCAACCTGCGGGTGGACGATCGTCTCCTGCTGCTTGAGGGTCACCATCGAGGGAGAGCCGGTCGGCGGACAGGCGCCGTCCGCTGTGCGGGCCACCACGCAGATTCCCCCGATCATCGCCTTCTTGACCGCATCCACGCGCCGGAACGTCACCCAGTTCAGAAAATTCCCGTCCCAATGCGCCGTACTCGCGCACGTATCCCCAAAGGCCGCCTTGGTGGCGGCGGGCTCGAAGCGACTGTCCGCGGTGTCATAGATGTAACACGTCAGCGGATCGAACATGCCGCTGTACTTCTTCGAGGATGTAAAGTTGAGACAGGACGCGTCGCAATCCGCGCGCGCTCGCATGCTGGCCGTGTTATCCAGGATGAGCAGAACGTTGGGCGTTGCTGAATCGGACATGAACGGCGGGGTCGCTGTGTAGTTGCTCATGAATTGTGCAGTGCCGTCCATGGGAAGGAGCAATCCGGTCAGCACCAGAGCGAAGATCGTGAGGGCAGCGGACGCGAGGCGTGTCATGGTTTCCTCCCTGCTCAAAATCGCCCAAGCCTGTGCTGGTACTTCAGTTCTTCGCGTTACGATGATCTAGAGGGCATCCTCGGTCCCCCCTCGCCCCCTGTCCCTGCGAGGGCTCGCTGCTGGGACCGTTCGGGGGAGCGCTATCATACAGGAGCGTGAAGAAAGGGGTCAAGCTGTCTGTCGGGCCAACCCCCCTCGCACCCCCTCTCTAGCCCGGATTATTCATGAAAGCTACGCTTTCATTCATAACCGTCGGCCAGGAAGCCCTGGCTTCCTGGCCGACTTCGACACGGTGCGTGGCAC
>JAHRHE010000036.1 GCA_020027965.1 Nitrospirota bacterium
ACATGGGTTGATTACGGGGACAACACTGAGCACGGTGGCTGACAGCCGGAGTTACAACACATTCGGCGAGCTCAGCAGCTACACGGCCAATGTCAGCGGCTCGCCGGTCTTCACCACGACCTACACGCGAGACAAGCTTGGGCGCATCACGCAGAAGGTGTAGACGATCAGCGGCGTCACGGACACCTTTGACTACGGGTACGATCTCGCCGGACGGTTGACCCAAGTGAAGCAGAACGGGACGGTCATCGCCAGTTACCTGTACGATACGAATGGGAATCGGTTGAGTAGGACGATACCCAGTGGGACCACCCTCGGGTTCTACGACGCGCAGGATCGGCTGACGCAGTACGGGACGACCACCTATGCCTACACGGCGAACGGCGAATTGCAGAGCTCAACGGTCGGCGGCCAGACCACGACCTACACGTATGACGTGCTCGGCAACCTGAAATCCGTCGTCGGTCCCACAGGGACGACGATTGAATACGTGATCGATGGGCGCAATCGCCGGATCGGAAAGAAGCTAAATGGGGCCCTAGTGCAGGGGTTCCTATACCAGGATTCACTCAGGATTGTTGCAGAATTGGATGGAACCGGCGCAATCCTGTCACGCTTTGTATACGGTTCCAAGCCAAACGTTCCAGACTATATGGTGAAGGGAGGCGTGACCTATCGAATCATTTCAGACCATCTTGGGAATCCGAGATTCGTCATTAATACTGGCACTGATTCTATCGCGCAGAGGATGGATTACGACGAATTTGGAAACGTTACCCTGGACACCAGCCCTGGTTTTCAGCCGTTTGGGTTCGCAGGGGGATTGTATGATCCGCACACGCAACTGACGCGCTTTGGAGCAAGAGACTACGACGCGGCCACGGGACGATGGACCGCAAAGGACCCAATTAGATTCTTCGGGGGCGATCCAAACCTCTATGCTTACGTGCTCGGTGATCCTGTGAATTGGATTGACCGTTTGGGCAATGATCGGTTGCGCTTTGAACCTCTGAATAAGACGCTTTACTGGCTTGACGATCAGGGACAGACAAAACGGGTTTATCCTGCGGTCTCTGGTGAGTATGGAAAGGGTGCTCTGCCTGAAGGCCTATACATTGGCCGGTATCTAAGAGAACGTACAGAGACCGGGTTTGTCTGTCCAAGCATTGGCTTTACTCTTGACCTTGAGCCTACCTTTGAGACAGGACGGACGGATCTACGAATACACCCCGACCAAGATCCACCTGGTACGGCGGGATGTATCGGTGTCAGTTGTGAAGCCTCATTACAACTTTATAAGGACCTGAAGGACTACTTCGATCCAAAAGGGCTAGGCTACTCGCTGATTCTTGTGGACGTCGTGTACTAATGATAAAGGCTCACGCGCTTGGCCTTTTGACTCTCGTAGGAATCTCTTTCCCCTCCATCTGCCACGGTTCCGAGGTAGAGCAGAGGCAAATAGGCACAATCCTATCCTTCTATCAGACTCTGACCCACCGTGAAATGCCAACCGGGGAAGACTTCGTCCGACTCTTCGGGTACCAAAGCGAACTTGAGTTCTACGCTATCTTGAGGGACAAGTTTCCCAATTTGGAACGCAACGAACCAGTGGAGAACCATCCAGAGGCCAGTAGTTACATCAAGGAGCAGTTTGACAATCGTTCAGCAGTGACATCCAAGTTCCTCCAGTGCGTAAAAAAAGTAGAGCCGGCTTTATTTGCAAGCAATGCGACACGTCAATTACACTTCCCGCCTAAGGTCACCGAACACTCTAGGCGTTACACAGTTGTCACGAAAGGGAAAAGTGTCACCTTTACTTTTTCAGCCACGTCAGAAACCATTGATGAAGTTGTCCTACCCAATGGACAGGTTATAAGCTCTCTGCTTGATAGGTGCTACACGAAAAGGAAGAAATAGGCCCTTCTACACTCTCCAGATTCAATCATTCAGTAAGCGTCCGACCTATGCGTTGACCGACCCTTTTCCCGCAATAATCCCATCGAGTACGTCGTGGATGGGCAGAATCGAAGAATCGGGAAGAAAGTCAATGGGACGCTGGTCCAGGGGTGGCTGTATCAGAACCAACTGAATCCGGTCGCTGAGCTGGACGGCACCGGCAATGTGGTAGCCCGCTTTGTCTACGGCACGAAGGCGAATGTGCCGGACTACCTGATCAAGGCCGGGGTCATGTATCGGATCCTCTCTGATCATCTCGGCAGCCCGCGGCTGGTCGTGAACACCAGCGACGGCACGATTGCCCAGCGGCTGGATTACGACGAGTTCGGCAACGTGCTCGTGGATACCAACCCCGGCTTCCAACCCTTTGGCTTCGCTGGCGGGCTGTACGACCAGCACACTGGGCTGGTGCGCTTCGGCGCGAGAGACTATGACGCCCTGACCGGCCGGTGGACAGCGAGAGATCCAGTACAGTTCTACGGTGGAGATGTTAATTTATACGGGTACATATTCGGTGATCCTTTGAACCTCACAGACATGGTTGGCCTTAAACCTCCTCCGAATGTCCCCGCTGGTTCTGACATTTGCAAAAATATTGGAGATGCAATAGGGATTTCCACATCAGATTGGATTCAAGCTGTCGGAGACGGTGGTAAATGGGATTATAAAAGGAAAGGCAATCAATTCGAGGATTTCGGAAACTACAACTATGGAGTTCTAGGGCGAGCCAGTGGGAACTGGTACAGCAGTCCTGGCATTCTGAAGCGAGCAGCTGGTCTTTATCATCAGTGGTCACGAATCAAGGAAGCTATTCACGACAATAAGGTCCCACCGTTCCCTGACCCTATTGAGATCGCCCTAATTCCGCCTTACGGAGACGACCCGATTGATCAAGCATGGGTTGACCAAGGAATTAAGGACTATGACAGCGGCTACTACTCAGGGAAATGTGTATGCCCATTACCAAAAACTCCGTAATAGCATTCGTTGTTCTGATTCTGATTGGAACCCTCGCCATCCTCTATCTTCAATCAGAATCTGAGAGTGTTGAGTGTGCAAGAGCTAGGGAGTTCAGCAAGCATAGAACCGATCTCTACGAATTACAGGAACGTCTGCTGCAACTTAACAAAGAGACAGGAATAACAGGTTATATCACGAGAATGGGCGACGAGCGTGACCTGGTGACCTTGAGCGCTGGACACTCTATTCCGTTACAAAAAGTAGTTGACCAACAATTCGCCGCCCACAAGGAAGCCTTAATCAGAATCAAGTCAATTGTGGATGGGAACAGTGTGGAATACGTGAATGTCGAAACCGGTAACTCTGTCTGGGTGACAATGTCTGGTGGGGGAGTATTGGGGGTCGATTATGGTTACGTGTGGGTGAATAGCGGCATTCTGCCAAAGGACTCCAAACTCAAGTCGTGTGCCATCCCTGACGAAACAAAATGGTTTGCATTCTCGCGATGAATGCTCACTGTAGTTCTCCTACCGCTGTCGAGTCCGCGTGTCCCGTCGGGGGATGACGCCGCGGACAGTGTGTAACCTTCCCAGCTACGAATCCCAGACCCTGTACTCGCCATATGCCGTCCGCCATAAGCCATGCGCTATCAGCTAACCGTTGCACCTACAATCCGGCGCGCCGGCTCACGCAGGCCAAGAAGAACGGCACCGTGCTGGCTACCTACAACTACGACAGCAATGGCAATCGGTTGAGCAAAGTCACGTCCAGCGGCACGGTCAACGGCACCTATGATGCGCAGGATCGGCTCACCGAATATGCCAGCACAAGCTATGCGTACACGTCGAACGGCGAGCTGCTCGCTACCACGACGGGTGGGCAGACGACGACCTACACCTATGATGTGCTCGGGAATCTCAAGAGTGTCGTCGGGCCGACAGGATTCACCATCGAGTACGTCGTGGATGGGCAGAATCGACGGATCGGCAAGAAAGTCAATGGCGTCCTGACCCAAGGGTTCCTGTACCAGAATCAACTCAATCCGGTCGCTGAGCTAGATGGTGCCGGCAACGTGGTGAGTCGGTTTGTGTACGGCACCAAAGCCAATGTGCCGGATTATCTGATCAAGGCTGGGATCACGTACCGGATCATCTCCGATCACTTGGGCTCACCGCGGCTGGTCGTGAACACCGCCGACGGCACCGTCGCGCAGCGGCTGGACTACGATGAGTTCGGCAACGTGCTCCTCGACACCAATCCCGGCTTCCAGCCCTTCGGCTTCGTGGGGGGGCTATATGACAACCAGACGGGCCTCGTGCGGTTCGGCGCGCGGGACTATGACGCGGTGACGGGAAGGTGGGCCGCTAAAGACCCGCTCCGGTTCCTAGGGCTGGATCCGAATCTGTACGGCTACGTGGAAAATAGTCCTGTTAACCTGATCGATCCACCTGGGTTATGGGGCTTTGGGGGTGTTGCAGGTGGAACTTTGGAGGCAGGCGACGCTGCAGGATTTGGTTTCCAAGCGAGCTCTGGGGCAGGATTGTTTGGCGGTGGCAGTGCAGGGGTTAATTTCGGCGGCTTCACGTCGAGGGGAAGCTTTGTTGGCTCGCCTAAGGATGATAACCCGAAGCCATTTGTCTTTGGAGCGACGGCGGGGTTAGGTGGGGGAATCTTCTTCACCAATGCAAAATGTGCCAAGCAGTTACTCGGTCCGTTCGACACGTGGAGTGTGAACCTCCCGGTCATCTCGTTCCAGTTTGCAACCGATGGAAAAACCAGAATAGGATCGATTCAAATCGGAAGGAGCCTCGGATTCAGTTTTAGTCGGTATAAGGTAACAACGGAAACGGCTTCAGGGCCCGCGTGTGACTGCCAATGAATTGGCTCGATGTTGCTGAATCCATAGGACTCCCGCTGATCGGCGCTGTTGTCTTGTGGGCAATCTGGAAATTTGACGGCTTAGCATTTATTTACGACATTCGACTCACCGAGGCGGGAATCAAATTTGTGCTGTTCTCCATCTTCCGGGTAGGCTTCGTTCCATTCTCCAATATCGAGTCTGTTCACCAGCTGAATGGCGGGTACTTCTATCTCCGCGTCTACAACTTCAAGAACCGCTTCGGGCACCCAACGTTTCTGATAAAGAAGAGGAAGGGCGTGTTTACAAAGCAGGTCTTGGTCACTCCAGATGACGCTGACATGTTTGCCAACGCACTCACCCGTGCAGGGGTGCAGGTGATTAGAGAGAAGAAAAGAGGAACAGGCTAGGCTAGCCCAGGGTGTCCCGTCCGCCTGTCCGCCGAATCCTAGGAAATTCCTCACGCACCATCACGCCTGACGTTCTAGGCCACGGCTTTCGATGAGACTCCACCTCACTTCCTCACACCTCACGCCTCATGTGGTCAGCAGGGCATTTCATCGTCGTCCAGGCCGAAATGATGCCCGATCTCGTGGACGACGGTATCCCGTACTTCCTGGATCACTTCCTCAGTGGTTCGACAGAGCCTCAAGATCGGCCCTCGATAGATCGAAATCTTGGCAGGCAGGTGTCCGCCGGGATCAAAGAACGATTCGCTCCCCACAGCCGTTCCGGAATACAGCCCCAGCAGATCATCCTCTGACTCCAACTCAAGGTCCTCGAGTACATCCCGCGCGGGCTCCGCTTCCACCACGACCGCCACGTTCTTCAGTAAGAGACGGTACCGATCCGGCAGACCGTCAACGGCCTGCCGCACGAGGCGTTCGAATTCCTCACCGCTGACGGAAAGTGGGTGTGAACGGCGATGCCCCATGGTCCAGCGCAGGAAACACTTCCTCTACTGTGGATGAGGATCCAGGAAGGCCTTTTCTTTGGGAATAGGATCCCCTTCACCATACTTGCGAAGCGGGGGAGAGTTCCAGATAACCTTGTGGCCAGGCGCGAGGTTGGCCGCTTCCAGGTAATGTTTCTTCGCCTCAGCACGGTTGCCCAACCGTTCCAGAGCCAGTGCCAGATTGTAGTGCGCCTCGGCCAGGCTGGGCTGTACCTTGATCGCCGCCTCGTAGCGCTGCTTGGAAGGCTCCCACTGCCCGGCGGCAAACAAGCGGTTCCCTTCTTCCATCAGGGTGACAGCCTCGGGCGCGGTTCCGGCCGGCGCCCGGAGCGTCGGTTCGGGAGGAGGGCCTGTGGCGCAGCCGCCGGCAAGAAGACCAACGAGCAAGATGCACAGCTTCCACTTCATGCGATCCCACCTCCTTCGTTCAGTCGCCGCCATAGTACCAGGGGAGGCCACCCTGACGTCAAGAAGCAGAGGGGCTTAGGCCTGGGCCGCAATCCCCTGCCGGAGAAAGATGAACTTGAACCCGACTCTGTCCACCCCCAGACACTGCGACACCGCTTCGGTGTAAATCCTGGCTTGCAGGCCATACTGCGCAAGCCGGTCCGGGATGTCCTCATCTCGAACACGGTCGGTCTTGTAATCAGCGATCCAGACCTGACCGTCAAGTCGATACACGACATCGATCATGCCTTCCATCACGCAGTGACGGGTGACCCCTCGACGGGACTCGTGGTCCTGAGCTGGCCGAAGGACGAGTGACGGGTGACCGGTCTCGGATTGGGTCCATGGAATAGCGAATGGGATCTCGCGTCCCAGAATGGTTGCGCGCCGGAGTTCGGCATAGGGTCCGGACGCGGCGAACGCCGCGAACATGTCGCGGAGCTCGGCTTCGACCGCAGCGGCTTCTGTTGCCGGATACGGCGGATTACCAGACTGACAGACTGCTGCAACCCGTTCGGCCAGTTTGGCTGGATCATCGGTGTAGTCCCAATGCTCCAACACCCGGTGGGCGAGCGTGCCGATCAGGCGTGCCTGACCCGGTTCCTCATTGCTGAGTCTCGATGATCGCGCGGGGGTAGGCTCCCGTTTCATCAGGCCCGTGGGCGTCAGCTCTCGCGGCGTCGCGCTTGCCACCGCCCACGCGTGCTCGCGCTGATCCCATCGCCGGCGCAGGGCGGTTTCGTCTGCTGCCGGAGCGAGGGTCGCCGGCGGGGGTTGTTTCCTTCGCGGCACTCGATCCGTGGCCGTGACGACCGCCTGCTCGAACGAGGCCTCGCCGATGCGAATTGTCTCCCGATCCAGTTTGCCCACCGCGCTGTCCGCGACCTCCTCGAGCAAAGACAGGAACGTTCCCCGTGAGGGACGGCTGGGCAGGCCCCCGGAGAGGACCAGCCGTTCTTTCGCGCGCGTCATGCCGACATAGAACACGCGGCGGCGCTCCGCTTCCTCACGCGCCCGGAATTTCTCACCGACCAGCACGGCGCCGAGGCTGCATCGGTCGCCCAGCGCCACCCCGAATACGCCGCTGGACCAGTCCTGAGACACCAGTGGAGCCTCGGTTCCTTTGTTCGTGCCGTGGTGGAACCCCGGCAGGATCACCACCGGAAACTCCAGACCCTTCGCCTTATGGATGGTCAACACGCGCACCGCTTCCAGCGACTCCTCGGCCAGCGCGCTCTCCGCCTCCTCCGGCTGCTCGGCGAGGCGAGCGATCATCAGCTCGACGAATCCGGTCAGCATGAGAGTCGGCCTGCCGGCGAGATCGGCCGCCATCTGCCGCACTTTGAGTAAATTGGCCATCGCCTGCTCGCCGTGCAGGGAGGCGGCCGCCAATTCCAGCACCGGCAGCTGCGCGAACAGCAGGTCCATCGCATCCGGTAAGGGACAGCGGGGTGCAGCCCGGGCGACTTCGGCCAGCCTGCTGTAGAGCCGCCGAACGGGTTCGGCACGCGGGCTGACCCAATCGGCTAGGCGATCCGCCCGCCGGTAATCCAATGCGCCTCGTTCCTTTAATTCGACCAGCTCTCGATCCGCCACTCCTCCCAGCGGTGATCGGAGCACACCGACCAGCGCAATCATATCGTGCGGATTCTCCACCACCCGAAGCAGGTTGATCAAATCCACGACCTCCTGCCGCCGGTAAAAATGCTTCTCGCCGTCGGTGACATAGTGAATATCATGCCGCCGCAGCGCCTCCAGATAGTCCTGCGCCTGCGTGAGCTTTCGAAACAGTAGCGCCACATGGCCCGGCCTCAGGGGCGTCGTCTGGCCTGAAGCGTCGGTCAGGGTTTCGCGTCCCAGCAGGTCCTCCTTCAGCCAGCACGCCAGGTGGTCCGCTTCGATTCTGGTCGCGGTCGCTGCGTCGAATTCCTCCTCGCCATCGCCGGCCGTGACGAGACGCAGCTCGACGCCCGGACGCGTGACGCCGCCCCGGCGATCTGGCCGCACGATAAGTGGCACGTTCGGTGGCTGCACGTTCTCCTGTTTGCGCAGCAGGCGGTCAAAAATTGGGTTGACGACCTCCAGTAGCCGTCCATGGCTCCGGAAGTTGGTGGCCAGCTCATACACGACACCGCCGGATTCCCGGACTTTGCGCACGACCTGCTCGAAGGCTTCGATGTCGGCCCGGCGGAAGGCGTAGATGGACTGCTTGGGATCGCCCACGATGAAAAGCTTCCCAGGATCAAGCTCCACGTCCCGCCAGGTGGCTCCGCAGCGCCCGCCGCGCTCCGCCAAATAGAGTATGATTTCGTACTGCACCGGGTCGGTATCCTGAAATTCATCCACCAGCACGGCGAGGTACTCGTGTTTGAGTCGCTCTCGGACCGCCGGATGGTCGCGCAGAAGCGTCCGGGCCCTCGCGAGCAGGCCATCAAACGAAATCCAGCCCTGCTCAAGGAACGCGGCACGTACCCGCTGGGCAAACGGTGTCAGCAGTTTCAGTAAGTCCTGTATCAGGTCTCCATCCACCGTGAGTATCTGCTTCGCCACCCGGATGAGGCTGACTGCATCGGCAAACTCATCCTTGTCCCAGCCTGCCGGCTGGTCCCCCGGATCCCGATCGAGCTCTTGCCGCCGCGCCCTGTCCAGCGCACCGATCGCATCGTGGCCCCGCTCCAGTAGCAGAGTGAACAGCTCCTGCGCCACCGCCAGCATGGACTCGATCTTGCGCCGCTTCGGCCGGTCGTGCGAGGTCAGGAGCGTCGCCACGCGGGTGCGCTTCGCCATCACCCAGTCGCGAACGGCCGAGGAAAGGGCCGCCGCCCCCGCCTGCGAGCACAATTCATCGAGCGGAATCAACTCGCTGCGTAACTCATAGGCGACCTCCCGGATCTGAGCAAGCCCCACCTCGGCCAATAATCTCCGCCAGAGTGCGTGATTGGGTCCGCTCGGCCCCAGCTCACCGTCCAGCCACACTTCCCATTCCGCGGAAAAATGTTCGTCAAACCGGAGCCCGTCGTCGTCCGTTTCGAAGGCGGGGTCCACTCCGCTTTCGAGGGGATGGAGACGCAGCACGTGCGCAGCGAAGCTATGCAACGTCCCTATCTGGGCCTTCTCCAGATTCTCCAACGCGCCTTTCGCTCTCTTGTCGATCTCGTCGGAGGACAGTCCGTACCGTTTTCGCAGATCCTCCCCGCTGACGGCCCCGGGTTCTATGGCCGCCTGCCCCAGCACTATCTCACGGAGCGCCTGCAGCCGCTCGCGGAGCCTGACCTTCAGCTCGGTCGCCGCCTTGTTCGTGAAGGTAAGCGCCACGATGCGGGTGATCTCAATGGGCTTGGGCTCCCGCATCAGCAGATGAACCAGCCGATTCACTAGCAGCGTGGTTTTGCCGGTACCGGCGCCGGCCACCACGACCACGTTGCGGTCGAAAGTGGTCTCAGCCAAAGAACGCGCCGATTGGTCCGGTATGTTCGCTTCCTGACTCCTCACTCCTGATTCATCACTCCTCACGTCTGACTCACCTTCTGCTTTCGGAGTTGGCGAAGCTGCCTCGCCGGAGCCGAGGTGTGCGCACGCCACCAGGTCGGCCCGTGAAATCGGCGGCAGGTAGCGGCGAACTCGCAGTAGTCGCAGTAGCCGTCCGGCAGGATGAAATACTGCCCCGCCTCCACGCCCCCCGCCAGGACGTGCACCGTCTGCGCAAGCTGTCGGCCGGCTGCGTCGTGCCAGGCGGACGCCTGGAATTGTGTCCGCTCGACGACTGGCTCCCTGTTCGGCGCTAGAAAAACAAATTCAACCTGCTCGGGTCGCGCGGATTCCCGTGGCGCACCGCACCCCGCCCGCTCCCCGTTGGGTATGGTCATCAGCACATAGAGGGGCGGCTGAAGGCGAAAGCCGCGGACGGCCGAGAGCAGCAGATCACGATCCTGATTTTTCATCTCGCGGCCTTGCCGGTACTTGTAATCCACGACCCGGAACGCGAGCGGCGCCTCCCGCCGATCCACCCGATCCAGTCGTCCGCGCACCTTGAGGGTCCCGAATGGGCGACGTTCCAGTACACCCTCCGTGTCCACCTCAAACCCGACCGGGTGGAACCCGCTGGCAAGAAAGTCCTGCCGATCCGCCTCTACCACTGCCGCCACGAGCTTCAGGACTGTCTCCTGGGCCAACTGCCAGGTCAACGCATAGGCAGTGCCGTGCCCCGCCGCAAAGGCAGCAAAGGTCTCCTCGGCGGCGGTATTCAGATGGCCCTGCAGCGCCGCTGGTGACAGCTCGCGCTGCGGCCAGCCGGCGGTAACCAGCCGCGGGTAACACGACCGCAGCACGGCATGGCACATCTCGCCCAGCGCCTGCGCCGGCAATTCATCCATGGGCGCCTGTCGCACCGGTGCAAGTCGGAGCACCTGGGCGGAAAAATACTGGAATGGGCAGCGCGCGTACTGCTCCAGCGGAGTTGGCGCCAGCCCTCGCGCAGCCAGCGCCTCCCAATAGCGGTCGAGCCGGCCGACGAGACCGTCATACGGGCCAAGCGCCTGCAACTCACCCTCCATCAGCCGCAGCGCCTCCAGTCCATGCCGGAAAAGGCCGGCTTCGCGGCCGGCCGCTTCCAGTACCGAAGACGGATCGCGACCCCGGAGAACCTGCCCCAGCGCCGACTCCTCCCGCGTGAGGAGCGACGGCGCAAAGAGCGGCAGGTTTAACCGGTCGGAGAGCCGCCTGGGCAGGCAGAGCTCCGTCTCCCGACTACGAGCCGCGCCAACCCGTTGGAACTCTTCCAGATAGGCGGACGCCGCGAGCGGACGTCCATTTAGGTCGGCCCGCTGATAGAGCAGATACAACCGTTGCCGGGCCGACTGGCGCAGGAGCGCGAACAGCAGGCACTCCTCATCGTAGCCAGTCAGCTTCTCATCGATTTTGTAGCCCAGCGTCGCGTCCAAAACCCGCCGGTGCCGATCGCGGAGAAACGCATCCTCGTGGATAAAGCGAGGAAATATTTTCTCGTTCAGCCCTAGCAAGAACAGAGCACGGAACGGCAGGCCGCGCGCGGCCATGGCATCCAGCACCTGTACGCCGGGATGAGGAGATGCCTCGACCGGCATGCGTGCCTGCTCCATCGCCTGCGCGAAGGTACGTACCCACTCCGCCCAGCTTACGGTATCGTCGAGGCGCTCCAGTTGACGGAGCTGCGAGAACACGCTGCGAATTGAAGACCCCAGCGCAGCCAGCCGATCAGGGTTGTCTTCCTCCTCGCTCCCGTCAGGGACCAGGCCGGGGATCGCCAGATGTTCGGCGGCCAGCGCGAGAAAAGCCTCCGTCAGGTCAGCCATGCTCCCCTGCGCCGGCAACGCTCGGCAGTCCAGGATCAACCGCGAGACCAGACGCCAGAGCACTCGCAGTTGTGCTGTCTCGACCTGTACCCGCCCCACCCCTTCGATCCGTTCATCGTCCGGCTGTCTCCCGACCCCAACCCACGTCTCAACCTGCGCGGCCGATGCCAGTCTCCGCCATTCCGCTTCGCCCCTGGTAATGCCGAGCGCGCTCACGGCGAGTTGCCAAAGATCTGGCCGCGGTTCGATGCCCACCGTCTCATGCCGCTCCACGCGATAGAACGGAGACGTCAGCACATCCAGTACCGGCGTGCGGTAGAAGCCCGTGATCGGCAGCCTGGCCAGTTGCAGCAGCACCTTGGCGGCCGGTTCCTGCAGGATGTGCGAGGCTGCCGTTGAGTAAAAAGGGATCCGGTGCTGGTCGAAGGTTCGACGCAGCACGGCATGATACGGTTCAAGGGTCCGGGCGACAACCCCGATCTCATCAAAGCGATAGTTATTGGTCTCCACCAGCGTCAGGATCTCCTTGCAGACCAGCGTCAACTCGTCGTCAGGCCCGACGGCGTTCATGATCCACACCTGAGCCTGCTCGCGCGGTTGCCGCGTCGCGGCGGGATCACTCGACGATGGGTGGATCACTGCCTCGGATAAGGGTGTCAGGGGATGTACATGGCGTTCGAAAAATCGGCGCGCGAACTCGAACGCCGGACCCTCGTCGAGCGGAAAGTACAGCGTGACCGGCGCGCAGGCCGCGACCGACTCGAAGAGCGAGAGCTGGACCTGGGTCAGATCATAGAATCCGTAGTAGCAGATCCTTCCGATGCGGGACAAAAACGGGGAGGAGCCTGTCCAGGGAATCACGTCCGAGGCCAGGTCGTCCCCTGACCCGACGTTGAGCGCTCGGCCGGCTTCTCGCGCAGCCGCATAGAGCGTGAACAGGGCCTGGAGCTTGGGCATCTCCTCCGGCTCAAACAGACCCTCGCCGATGCCGCGCAACGCAACCACCGGATCCATAGTGGCATCCTTCAAATCCCGAAGGGTTGCCCATAACGCAGGCCACGCGCCAGGGGAAAGATTAGAGAGCTCAAGCCCGGCTAGGCCCGGCAGGCCGCGGCGGGCGATGCGGCTCAGGAGCTGCTCGAAAAAGAGATCCTGCACCAGCTCAAGGCGCAGGTGGCCATCATCCGCGCGGCGCAGTGCAGACTGTTCGCGATAAAGATGTAACGCGAGCTGGTGAAACGTGAGGATATGCACATCGAGCAACGCGAGCTGCTGCTCGGCGCACAGGAGCCACTTCAGGCGGCGTTGGAGAGAGCCGGAGGGAACAACAATGGCAAGGGGCGCGAACGCATCGGCGGTCTTGAGCTGCCGGATCTCCTCAACCAGGGCGAGTTCGAGATCAGGATGGAAGGGACCGGTGACGATGCGCAACATGATTCGCGCAGGCGCTGGGCGATGGGCTAGAGGCTATAGGTCAAAAGGAAAGGCTGCCTTCTCTGTCATGAAGCCCAAAACCTCTCGCCTATTGCCTAAAGCCTGGCTTCCTAGCCGGTTTCCGGTCCCATGAGCTCGCCGTTGCAGTCCTGGCAAGCCCAGTCCCCGTCCACGAAGGACATAGGGTCGCCGCACTGCGGACAGTCCGGCGGAGGGCCCTTGTCAACTATGGGCAATGGAGGGAGTTCGAACATCAGGTCATCGTCATCGTGGCCCATCAAGACCCTCTCATCTGCGTCGCCTATGTCGGTCTCATCCTCGTCGCCAGCGCCTTTTCGGCGCTCTGGCGACTGGGGACTCCGATAAAGGTGAGCCGCCCGTCGATGATCGTCGCGGGCACCGCTCGAATCGCATGCCGCTCTGCCAGTTCCTGCCCATCCGGCGTCGTGATATCCACCTCGCGGTAGCTGAAGCTGTACTTTACTCGCAACTCCTTCCACAGACTCTTGGCCGAGGGACACGCTCCGCAAGTCGGCGAGTAGAGTAACGTGATGTTTGCCATAGGTAGAAGAGTTGAAGCTTAACGTTAAGGTTAAGGCACAGGTACTGGCAGAGGCAGATTTTCCAACGCTCGACCTCAGCCTTAACCTGCCTCAACAGGCTGGCCGCATCTTAACACCGCCCCGAAACGACGCGCAAGCGCACCACGACACCCAGCGTCTGTAAGGGAGCGATCGATAAGCTTTTGGCAGTTCAGCCTAGTAACCATACAGGCGCAGTCTTTGTTCGGCCTAGCTGACAGGACTCCTTAGGGCAAAGATGGCACTAAAGATGGCACTTTGGTGTCAGGCTCCGATGCTGAGCCCTGTGACGGCGAGGCCGTCTCAGACCGATCAGATGGCAGCTCGGGTTGCCAGACGAAGTCCGGCTGGAGCAGCGGTTGGTAGTGCGCCGGGATGGGAAGCGGAAATGATACCACTTCGTAGGCGCCCGCGATGGTCCGCGCCACGAACATTCCGAGGCCGTCCATAGGTCCACGGAGGGCACCCGTCACCCAGCCTTCGTTCTCTCCCACCGAGTATATTTGCTTGGGAATCTCGACCCAGCCAGTCGTAAAGTTGGCGATGCCTCGCACCAGTTTAATCGCAACTTGTTGAAGCAAGGAGAGCGCCTCCGCCTCCTGGTTGATCGGCGACGGGTCCTGCGCCTGCACCGGGTATCCGGGATAGATGACGAGACACATGACGATTATCATGCGCGCGATCTTCACAGGCGCCATCATAGCCCACTGACCGGAAAAGAGCTACCTTGCAAGTGCCCTCGCGTTCCGATATGGTACGCCGGATGGGTCAAGCCCACGCGCGTCAACTCGTTCTCGCCAGCATAACCGGCCTGTTGTATCCCATCTGTTTTCCCGATTTCGATTTCGGGCCCGTTGCCTGGGTCGTGTTGGTCCCCCTGCATTTGGCCCTTGACGGGTGCACACCACACCGCGCCTTCCGGGTCGGATGGCTGGCCGGCGTGATCGCGTTCGTGGGCGTGATGTTCTGGGTCGTGACGGCGATGCACCAGTATGGCCAGATGCCGCTCGTGGCCAGCTACACGGCTATGGTTCTGCTCTGCACGTACCTGGGTCTGTATGTGGCGGTGTACGCCGCGGCACTTGCTTGGTTGAGGAGACAGGCAGGACACGCCGGCTTCTTCGCGGCACCCTTTGTTTGGGTCACGCTCGAATTGGTCCGGACGTACCTCCTAACCGGCCTCCCCTGGGCGCTCCTCGGGTATTCCCAATACAAGTGGCTCTCGATCATCCAGTTTGCAGACCATACCGGGGTGTACGGCGTCTCCTTCCTCGTGGTGCTGGTCAACGCCGCCCTCGCCGAGGTCAGCCTTTGGTCCCTCAGGCAATGGCAACGGCAGCCCGTCCAAACCTCAGGCGGCCACTCCTTTCCCTGGTTCACTCCTTCAGCCGCAGCGCTGGGACTCGCGTTTTCCCTGTGGTACGGGCAAGCTCAGCTCCAGGAAAGCACGAGTTCCGCCTCGAACGAGAAGCCCGCTGCAGCTCGCACGATTCATATAGGCCTAGTCCAGCCAAACATTGACCAGGCGAAGAAATGGGACGCTGCCTACCGTCGAGAAACCCTCGATCGCTATGCCCGACTGACCGCCCATGCCGCTGAGGGTACGGCTCTCGTCGTCTGGCCGGAGGCCGCCACTCCGTTCTTCTTCGAGCAGGAACCTAGCTACCGGGCCGAAGTAACAGGTCTGACTCAAGCCTTCGGCGTCCCGCTCCTGTTTGGCAGCCCGACGCTCCGCTACTATCCAAACGGCCGCCCGTACCTGCTGAACAGCGCCTACCTGCTGTCCAAGGAAGGGAAGATCCTGAACCGCTACGACAAGCAACATCTGGTGCCCTTCGGCGAATACATCCCCTTGCGCTTCATGCTGTTCTTTCTCGAAAAATTTGTGGTGGGGATCGGCGACTTTGAAGCAGGGACGATCCCGACTGTCTTTCAGTTACCCGCCAAGCCGGAGGAGCACTCAAGCAAATTCGGCCTGGTGATCTGCTACGAGGTCATCTTTCCCGACCTCGTGCGTCAGTTCGCCTTTAACGGAGCACAGTTCATGGTGACGATCACGAACGACGCCTGGTTCGGCACGTCGGCCGCTCCCTACCAGCATTTCACTATGGTGGTGTTCCGGGCCATTGAGAATCGGGTCGCCTTCGCGCGTGCCGCCAACACTGGGGTCTCGGGGTTCATCGATCCCCAAGGCCGCATCCTGCTGGCCACGCCGATCTTCAGCGAGGTATCCGTGAAGGGTGAAATTCCGATCAGCCGGGTGTCCACCTTCTATACTTGGCACGGTGATGTCTTTGCGTTCGGCTGTGTTATAATCACCGGACTTTTCCCCGTCGCCGCGCGTCGTCGAGCCAGGCGAGGGGCCAAAGTTGTAGGAGAATAGCATGCTTGACGAATTACGCTCCCGTGTCCGATCAATCGGCGAGCAGGTAAGCGAACTTCGGGGGCACCTTTGACCTCCCCCACCTGACCTCGCAACTTCAGGACTTCGAACGGGCGGCTGCGCAGCCGGACTTTTGGAGAGACCCCCAGGCGGCGGCCCGAGTCAACCGAAAGAAGGCCGCCATCGAGCGGGAGATCCAACGCTGGACCGACATCGAGCATCAGCACAATGACCTTCGTGCGATGGTCGAACTGACGGAGGAAAGCGGGGATACAGCCCTCGAGCGTGAGCTGGCGACCGAGCTGGATCGCTTCGAAGCTTCGCTCAGGCGGCTTCGGTTAGAGTTACTGCTCTCCGGGGAGCACGACATCAGCAACGCCATTCTGGCGATTCATCCAGGGGCCGGGGGAACCGAGTCCCAAGACTGGGCTCAGATGCTCTTGCGGATGTATGCTCGATGGGCTGAGCAGAAGGAGTACAAGGTGGAGACCCTGGACCTCCAGCCTGGCGAACAGGCCGGCATTAAGAGCGCAACGCTCTCGATCACCGGCAACTACGCCTATGGCTATCTGAAGGCCGAGGGCGGCGTGCACCGGCTCGTTCGCATCTCTCCATTCGACGCGAACAAGCGGCGCCACACCTCGTTCGCCTCGGTCTTCGTGTACCCCGAGATCGAGGACAACGTCGAAGTCGTGATCGATGAGAAGGATCTTAAGATTGACACGTTCCGATCAGGGGGTGCCGGAGGCCAGAATGTCAACAAGGTGGAGACGGCCGTACGCATCACGCATATCCCGTCCGGCATCGTGGTCCAGTGCCAGAATGAACGGTCGCAGCTCAAGAACAAGTCCGGGGCCATGAAGGTGCTCCGAGCACGGCTGTACGAGCTCCAACAGCAGAAGAAAGAAGCTGAGTTCCAGTCCTTCGTCGGCGAGAAGAAGGAAATCGGCTTCGGCAGCCAGATCCGTTCCTATGTCTTTCAACCGTATCAGATGGTCAAAGATCACCGCACCAACGTCGAGGTGGGCAACGTGGACGCGGTCATGGACGGCGCGCTCGACGAGTTCATTGACGCGTACCTGAAACAGCAAGTAGCCAGCAGTAAATGACGTCATGGGTGATGCGTGAAGGGAACGAGGTTCGATCCTTTCCCTTCCGACCGGTTGCCCACGACTCACGCCTCGCGCCTGTCCTGAGCCTTGTCGAAGGACCTCACGGTTTCTATGGATGAACTAAACGACCAGCGCCAACAACGCATCAAGAAGCTGGACGAGCTACGCAGCCTGGGCGTGAACCCCTTCGGCACCCGTTTCGAGGCTACGGACCGTGCGGGCCAGCTCATCCAGCTACACGGGAAGAAGACCAAGGAGGAGCTCGAACGGTCCGGCATCCATTGCAGGATCGCCGGACGTACCGTGGCGTTGCGGCGATTCGGCAAAGCAGCCTTTGCCGTGCTGCAGGACGGAGCGGATCGTCTTCAGGTCTATCTGAAGAAGGACACACTGGGCGAGCATGCGTATCGGATCTGCGAGGCCCTCGATGTGGGCGACTGGATCGGCGTCAGCGGCCTCCTGTTCCGGACCAAAACGGATGAATTCACCGTCGACGCCAGGGAGCTGACCTTCCTGAGCAAGGCGCTCCGCCCTCTCCCAGAAAAATGGCACGGGCTGACGGACGTGGAGACCCGCTACCGCCAGCGGTACCTCGACCTGATCGCGAACCCGGCGGTGCATCAAATTGTTGCAACGCGCAGCCGCCTCATCGCCGGAATCCGTGCGTTCCTCTGCGAAAAAGGATTTCTGGAAGTCGAGACGCCGATGATGCAGCCCATTCCCGGGGGCGCCACGGCACGGCCCTTCGTCACACACCATAACGCGCTCGGGGTAGATCTGTACCTGCGAGTGGCCCCAGAACTGTATCTCAAGCGGCTGATCGTCGGCGGGTTTCCCCGCGTCTTCGAGATCAACCGAAATTTCAGAAATGAAGGAATCTCGACGATCCACAACCCGGAATTCACGATGCTGGAGTTTTACGTCGCTTACGCCGACTATACCGATCTGATCACGCTGACCGAAGAGATGATCGTCCGGCTTTCCCGCGAAGTGCTCGGCAAGACCGCTCTCGAGTACCAGGGGCAGCACATTGAACTGGCCCCCCCCTGGCGACGGTGGTCGTACCGGCAAGCCATCCTCGAGGTCAACGGCCTCGACCGGACCGCGCTTCAGGATCGGGCGCCGGCGCTGGAGGCCGCCCGGCGTTTGAAGGTCGAGGTCGAGCCGGAGGCCGGGCTCATCGCAATCTTGACTGCGATCTTCGAGGAGACGGTCGAACCCAAACTGATCCAGCCGACCTTCATTACGGACTACCCGACCGAGCTGTCCCCTCTCGCGCGCCGGAAGGATACTGACCCCTCGCTGACCGACCGCTTCGAACTCTACATCGCAGGGCGCGAGATTGCGAACGCCTTCTCCGAGTTGAACGACCCGCTGGATCAACGCGCGCGATTCGAGGCGCAAGTCGTCCGGCGAGAAGCCGGGGACGAGGAGGCTCACTACCTGGACGAAGATTTCCTGCGCGCGCTCGAGTACGGCATGCCGCCGACGGCTGGTGAAGGCATCGGCATCGACAGGCTTGTCATGCTGTTCACCAACCAGGCGTCGATCCGAGACGTGATCCTGTTCCCCCAACTTCGTCCGGAGAAGTGATGGTCCAGGTTCCTTACGAAGTCTTCGTCGGTTTACGTTACCTGCGCGCCAGGCGCCGCCACCGGACCATTTCCCTGAATACCTTCGTGTCTGTCTCGGGCATCACGCTGGGGGTCGCGGCGCTGATCGGAACACTCGGCATCATGACCGGCTTCAAGGAAGACTTACAAGCCAAGATCCTCGGCACCACGGCCCACATCATGGTCCATGACCGGACTCGAGAGCAGCTTGAGCAATACGAGTCGCTGGTCTCTCGCGTTGAGGCCGTCCCGCGTGTCCTGGCCGCCACCCCGTTCGTCTATCGGCAGGTCCTCCTCACCTCCCGGTCCGCTGTCCAGGGCATCGTTTTGCGCGGGATCGACCCACGGCGGGAAGTGCGCGTGACGGAACTGGCCAAGAACATCAAGGCCGGACGCCTCGCTGACCTGGAGACATCGAGCTCCGGGCCAGGCCAGGGGAACGCCACCGATCAGACTGGCGGCGGTGCGACAGGCTCCGAGTCCCGTCCCGTCAGACCAGGAATCATCCTCGGGAAGGAACTCTCGATGCGCCTAGGGGCCTTCGTCGGCGACTCGGTGAACGTGGTCTCACCGGTTGGCTCCGCCAGTTCCCTCCAGGCGATCGCCATGACGCCGAAGATCCGCACATTCCAGGTCGTCGCGGTCTTCGAGTCTGGAATGTACGAGTACGATGCATCGCTCGCGTACATCGGACTCGGCGAGGCCCAGAAGTTCTTCAACATGGGCGATACCGTCTCCGGCATCGAGGTCAAGGTGGACGACATTTTCATGGCGGGTGAGATTGCTCGTTCGATTGAGCACGCGGTGGGCTTTCCTTACTGGGCCAGGGACTGGATGCAGTTGAACCGGAACCTCTTCTCGGCGCTCAAGCTGGAGAAGGTCATGATGTTCTTGCTGCTGGTGCTGATCACGATCGTGGCGTCTTTCAACATCGTCAGCACCTTGACCATGATCGTGACCGAGAAACAGCGGGAGATCGCGATTCTGAAAGCCATGGGCGCGACACGCAAGGCCATCATGCGTATTTTCATGTTGAACGGGCTCATCATCGGACTCACCGGCACCGTGATCGGCATCCCGCTGGGTTACTCGTTTCTGGCCCTGATTGAGAACTATTGGACCTTCGATCAAACCGTCTATTACATCTCCAAGATCCCCGTCCACGTTCAGGCCGTGGACGTGACCCTGGTCGCCTTCTCCGCCATCCTCATCAGCTTCGCCGCGACCCTCTACCCATCCTGGCAAGCCGCCAAGCTGGATCCTGCGGCAGCGCTCCGTTATGAATGACACCAGCCTGGAAGAACGTCCGTTGGTCCGGGCGGTGAACCTGTACAAGTCGTTCCCGATGGGGGGAACCAAAGTGGAAGCGCTCCGTGGAGTCCGCTTGGAGATTGCGCGCGGCGAGATGGTTGCGATCGTTGGTGCATCGGGCGCGGGAAAAAGTACCCTGCTGCATATTATCGGCACGCTGGATCGCCCTACCAGTGGAACGGTCTTCTTCGATGGGGAAGACCTCTTCCGGTTGTCAGAGCAGGCCCTCGCGGCGTTCCGCAACCGCCGAATCGGGTTCGTCTTCCAGTTCCACCATCTTCTCCCCGAGTTTACCGCTCTGGAGAACGTGTCCATGCCGACGCTGATTCAAAACCGTCCAAAGGAGCAGGCTTGGGCCGAGGCCACGGCGCTGCTCACCGACGTGGGGCTGAAGGACCGGCTACACCACAAACCAGGTGAGCTGTCTGGAGGAGAGCAGCAGCGGGTCGCAGTCGCCCGCGCGCTGATGCAGCGACCCGACCTGGTCCTGGCGGATGAGCCCACCGGAAACCTCGACACCCACACCGGGGAGGCCTTGTTCACCTTGATGCGCGACTTGAACCGCAGGCGGGGCACCACGTTCGTGATCGTCACACACAACGAGAAGCTTTCGGCGCAGGCCGACCGCATCATTCATATGGAAGATGGGACCGTCGTCTGAGCGTCTGGGTGCCGCGATTCAGGAAGCGGAGCGCGTGCGGAGATAGACCTTGGCATCGATAAAGATCCGGAGCAGGTCGGCATCCACCTTCCCTTGCTTGACCTCGTCCTCGAGAATCTCAAGGGCTTGGGTGGGCGGTACGGCAGACTTGTACGGGCGGTCTGAGGCCGTGAGCGCGTCATAAATATCGCTGACCGTCATCATGCGCGTCTGAACCGGAATGATGTTGCCAGGCACTCGCCGCGGATAGCCCGTCCCATCCAGCTTCTCGTGGTGCCCATACGCGATCAGCGGAATGTTCTTGAGGGACTTGGTCCAGGGAATCGTCGACAGGAAGCGGTAGGTATGCGTCACATGGCTCTCGATCTCCCGACGCTCATCCGGCGTCAGGCTGCCCTTGGAGATCGAAAGCGTCAGGACCTCATCGGCGCTCAAGAAAGGCCGAGGGCCCTCAAACGACTCGTAGTTCATCAGCGCGATCTCATGCAGACGTTCGAAGGTTCCCTCCTGCGAAACGGTCGGCCGGTTGGCAGCCAGCAGAAATTCCAAGATGCCGTCCGTCTCGACGACCTGGCGGGCCAGATCCTCGTCCACTTCCGCGAGCACGCCGGCGGTAGACGTTCGGTCTCCCGAGGTCAGGATATCCACCTTCCGCCGGAGCGCCTTCAGCTCCAGCGTGCGCCTGATGAAATCGAATCTAGCCTTGAGCAGGGCGAGGTCTCCCGGAAACAGCTTATTGGCCTTGACCAGAATGTGCTCGCGCACGCCCACTTTGCCGAAGTCGTGTAACACGGCCGCGTACCGGATCTCCTTCATCTGGTCATAGTCGAACGTGACGTCTCGATAGGGACCCGAGTCGAGCCGGTCCACCACCTCAGCCAGCCCGCACGTGAGGGTCGCCACGCGTCCACTGTGACCGCTGGTGGTCGGGTCCCGACTTTCGATCGCCGTCACGCTGGCGGAGATGAATCCTTCGAAGAGCCGATTGATCTCGCCATACAAGTTAGCATTCTCGATGGCGATGCCGACCTGGTGACCGAGGCTGACGAAGTCCTGCAGGTCTTCCTGCGCGAAGATCGCGCCGTGCTTCTTGTTGATGGCCTGCAAGACTCCCAGAGGCTTCTCCCGAGCCTTGACCGGCACACAGACCATGTTGCGGGTCACGAAGCCGCTCTTTTTGTCGGCCTGCGACGAAAAGTGCGGGTCGTGCTGCACGTCGTTGATGATCACGGGTTCGCCGGTCTGCGCGACATAGCCCGCGATGCCCTGCCCGACCTTCAGACGAATTTCTCGAACGCCTTCGCCTTTCTCTCCTAACGCCACTTCGAAATACAGCTCATTGGTCGCTTCGTCCAGCAGCAGCAGGGAGCCGGCCTCGGCGTCCATGAGCACGGTGGCAGCCTCGATGGCGCGCTTACGGATCTCGGCCTGGTTGAGGCTGGAATTCAGGACTCCGCTGATCTCCTGAAGCTTCTCCAGCCGTTTGATCTTGTTCTGGTAGTCACTGAACAGACGCGAGTTCTCCAGGGCGATCGCCACCTGATTGGATAAGCTGCAGAACTCAACCAAATCCCAGTTGCTGAACGGCCTACCCCCGCGCTTATTCACCGCTTCCAGAACGCCGAGCGTCCGGTCGTGCGCCCGCACCGGCACGGACAAGAGGTTCCGAGTGGTGTACCCGGTCCGCTCGTCTATCTCCCTCGCCACCCGCGGATCATCCTGCGCATCGTTGACGCTGATCGGCTTCCCGCTCTGAGCGACAAGGCCCGCAATGCCGTGGCCCAGCTTCATTCGGATGCCCCGCAGCAACATACCGCTCCCACCGACCGCTACCTCAAAGACCAACTCCCCTTTTTGCTCATCGAGCAACAGCAGTGATCCCGCTTCGGCGTCTACGAGCCGAGTGGCGACTTCGAGCGCGCGGCGGAGGACATCCTGATGGTCGAGCGCGGAGTTCAGAATCTCGCTGACTTCTTCGATCTGTTGGATGCGGACGATCTTCTGCGCATACTTCTGGGCCAGCCGCGAATGGTCCAGCCCCACGGCGAGCCTGGAGGCGACGAAATCCAGAAGATCCACCACCCCGCTGGACTCCCGCTTCTCGTCCGGAAGACCCTGCACGACCAGAACCCCTTCCAGCACTTGCCCACGCCTGAGCGGAAACGCAAGGAACCTGTCGGTGCTGATGAGGGTGCCTTCTCTCACCACGCGCGCAATGATCGGGCCCCAATCGTCTGAAGGGATCCCTTCCGGTTCGCCGGCCACCGCCAGACAGCGCATCTCACGGCTCTCCTCGTCCTGGAGATACACCGAGGCAGCCCGGGCCTCCGTCAGCTCCAGAAAGACGCGAAGGCAGATCTGTGCCACCTCCTCGGGCGATCGTCCGCTGTCCACCAGTGCGGTGATGGTCGCCAGCAAATGCTCCTGGATCTTCAGCGGGACCGTGGATGAGGGAGCATACGATGCGACGGGCGATTTCGGCTCAGGAGGCGCTGGTTTTGAGCCTGACTTGAAGGGCGGCTTCGGGAGC
>JAHRHE010000037.1 GCA_020027965.1 Nitrospirota bacterium
TCTACGCGGTGACAGACCCGCAGCGCAAGGCGCGGGGCGGGATCACCGCCTTTCTGGTCGAGCGCACGTTCCCCGGCTTCTCCGCGCATCGGATCCATGACAAGATGGGGCTCCGAGGCTCCAGCACGGCAGAACTGGTGCTGGAGCAGGTACGCGTACCTGCTGCCAATGTGTTGGGCCAGGTGGGAGCCGGGTTCGTGCTGGCCATGAAGACCTTGGATGAATCGAGGCTGAGCCTGGCGGCCGCCTGCGTCGGCGCCGGGAAAGAGCTGATCCAGCTTTCCACGGACTTTGCCAGGAAACGGCACGCGTTCGGCCAGCCCATCGCGCAGTTCCAGGCGATCCAGTGGATGTTAGCCGAGATGGCCACCGAGGTCTACCTGATGGAGAGCGCCGTCTACCGAACCGCGTGGATGTACGATCAGGGCCTCCGGATCACTCGAGAGTCGGCGATCAGCAAGCTGTATGCGTCGGAAGCGCTGTGCCGGATTGCTGACAAGGCCGTCCAGATTCATGGTGGAATGGGCTATATGGGCGAGCACCCGGTGGAGCGGTTCTATCGGGATGCCCGCATCAATCGGATCTTTGAAGGCACGAACGAAATCCAGCGAATGGTCATTGCCGAGGACTTATTCAAGCAGGCGGGCTAGTCAAAGAAGAGCTGAGAGCCGAGAGCTAAGGGCTGAGGGCTGAGAGCATCTCCTGAGGGGAAAGATGGGTCGGCCGTCCAAATTGGCGCTGGCGCTGTCCGGGGGAGGATTCACCGGGTATCTCTTCGAGATTGGCGCGCTTACCGCGCTGGATGATCTGTTTGACGGCGGGGTCTCGATCAACGACTTTGACCTCTTTGTCGGGGTGAGTGCCGGCGCTGCGGCCGCCTCGCTGATGGCCAACGGCGTGAAGCCGGAAGAGATCCTTCAGGCCAACCTCTCGGACGAGTGGCCGTACTACTTCGAGCGTCGGGACATCTTTGCTCCCGCCATGGGCGAAGGACTCAAGACGGTGCTGCGCGGTGCCAAGCAGTTATTCCCATTGCTGAAGCTGTACGTGCAGAACCGGCATGAGATGAGCTTGATCGACCTCCTCGATAAGGCTCAGGATGCGTTGCCCAGCGGCATCTACACCTTAGAGCCGTTCGCCAGACACCTCGAGGCCACCTGCTTGGCGAAGGGGCTGAGCAACTCCTTCGACGGGCTTCGGAAGGAATTGTACATTCCCGCGATTGACCTGGAGACCGGACAGGGCGTGGTCTTTGGCGATTGGAGAACCCGAGCGGTGCCGATCTCCCGGGCGATCACGGCCTCGTGTGCAGCCCCCATCTATTTCTGCCCGGTCCGCATCGATGGACGCGACTACATTGATGCCGGGATCGGCCGGATTACCTTCTTCGAAGTGGCGGCCCAGAAAGGGGCCGACTTCATGATCATCATCAACCCCAGCGTCCATATCCGGCACGACCTCGAGACTGGTGGGATGCGGCCACCCAGCGTCCGGACCACGCGTCTCCGGGACAAGGGCTTTCTCTCGATCGGGGATCAGGCCACGCGGATCAACCTCGAAGCGCGGTTCTCTCAAGCGTTGCGAATGTTCCGCCATGAGCATCCCGAAAAGGACTTCTTGGTGATCTCGCCGAAGCCGACCGAGACCCTGCTCTTCGAGCGAAGTTTTCTCAGTTTCCGCGACCGGGTGCACCTGCTGCGATGTGGGTACCTGTCGGTTGTGGAGGCGATCCAGGAGCGTGGCGGAGAGGTCGAGGCAAGGTTTTCGCGCCACGGTCTTGCGATTTCGGAGTCCAGGCAGCGGCAGCGCGTGCAGATGCGGTTAGAACAGCTTGCCGGCACAGCGAGTGCAGTACAACTCGCTCCAGCCAAGCGCGCCCCTCGGGCCGGCTGGTTGTCCGTGTTGGGACTGCTTCGCCGCTGGGCGGGCGTGCCTTCTGCTGAGCAATAGGATTCTGATGTTGGCTGGGGCGATGGTCTCCTGAGGAATCACTCGTAAGGACAGACCGATGGCCGAGATTACCGATTACATCGAGGAAGTCAAGGAGCGCTATCGGCTGCGCAGCGACTACGCGTTGGCGGCGAAGCTGGGGATTGCCCAGCCCGAAGCCAACCTTATTCGGCGCGGGCTGAAGGTGCCGAAGCCCGAGCTCTGCATCCGGATTGCCAAGTTGCTGGACAAGAATCCGGTCGAGCTGTTGCTCATCGCCCAGAAAAAGAAAGCGCCGCCCGAGGCCAAGGAGTACTGGACCTTGGCACTCACGGCGGTCGACGTCATGCTCCATGTGCCCAAGAGCCCGCGGTACATCCCCCGCAAGGTCGAAGAGATCGGCCGCGAGCTCCGCCAGCTTGAATCGCAGATGTTGGTCTATCAAGGCGCCGGCGCGAACGCGGAGGCCGTCCGGCTCGTGGAGACGGCCGACCGTTCCATCGACGCGATCATGGAGCGATGGAACATCTGGAAGAAGGGCGAAGCCCTTTACCCCAATTACCTGCTCGCGAACCAGGCGGCGGTTCGCCGCAAGGTCACCATCAGACGGCTGCTCATCCTGTCGCGCGCGCAGATGGAGCAGCCTGACCTGGTCGCCGATGCGATCGAGGTGATGGAGGACCAGCGGCGCACCGGCATCAAGATCTATTACGGCTTCAGGGAGGAGCTGGATCGCGCGCCCGCGTTTGAACGGTTGAAACAGGACTTCAGACGACACGGCGCGGCCCACGACATCAATGCGGCCATGTTCGACGAGGAAATCCTGATCTTCTCGCAGTCCTACAGCCAGGTCCCGCTCGGCGTGGTGGGCAAGCCCACGCCGATCACGATGATCCATCAACTGCAGATTACCTGGAAGCCGGACTTGATCCGGGAGCTGAACCCGGCACCGCTCTTCGATATGACGCGATACGTCTTCGAGTACGAGGCGGCCAAAGCCTTCAAGGCCCAACTGGCACGATTCCTGGAAGCGAACCGTGAAGTTTCCGTCGGAGCCGTTTAAGATCAAGGTGGTCGAGCCGATCCGCCGCACGACCCGCGAGGAACGGGAGCGGCTTCTCCGGGAATCCGGCTACAATCTGTTTCACGTGCCCGCCGACAGCGTCTACGTGGATCTGCTGACCGACAGCGGGACGGCGGCGATGAGCGACAACCAGTGGGCCGGCATGATGCTGGGGGACGAGTCCTACGCCGGCAGCAAGAACTACTACCATTTCGAGGACGCCGTCCGCTCGATCTTCGGCTACAAGCACGTCATTCCGACCCACCAGGGCCGCATGGCCGAAAATCTCCTGTTCTCCACGGTCGTGAAATCGGGCATGTCCGTCCCGAACAACATCCACTTTGATACGACGCGCGCCAATGTGGAACACCAGGGGGCCCAGGCGCTCGATCTGGTGATCAAGGAGGCCTACGATCCGCACCGGGAGATTCCCTTCAAGGGCAACATGGACCTGGTCCGGCTGGAGGAAACCATCAACCGGATCGGACGTGACCGGATTCCCCTGGTGATGATCACGATCACGAACAACAGCGGTGGCGGGCAGCCGGTCTCGATGGACAACATTCGCAAGACCCGCGCGCTGGTGAACCGGTACGGCATTCCATTGTTGTTCGATGCCTGCCGATTCGCGGAGAACTGCTTTTTCATCAAGGAGCGCGAGCCGGGGTATGCCGACAAGGCAATCCTGGAGATTGCGCGGGAGCTCTTCAGCTACGGGGACGGCTGCACGATGTCCGCCAAGAAAGACGGGCTGGTCAATATCGGCGGCTTCCTGAGCCTGAACAACGACCAGTGGGTGCAAGACATCACGAACATGCTGATCCTGGTGGAAGGGTTCCCGACCTATGGCGGGTTGGCCGGGCGCGACCTGGAGGCCATGGCCCGTGGGTTGAAGGAAGTGCTGGAGGAAGACTATCTGGCCTTCCGGATCGGACAGGTCCGTTACCTGGGCGACCTGTTGGATAAGGCTGGAGTGCCGATCCTCAAGCCGGTGGGCGGGCATGCGGTCTATCTCAACGCCAAGGAGTTTCTGACCCACATTCCACCGAGCCAGTTCCCGGCCCAGGCCCTGGCGGTGGCCCTGTATCGCGAGTACGGCATCCGCGGGGTGGAGATTGGGACGGTGATGTTCGGCAAGAAGGACCCGGCGACCGGCCGGACCATCTATCCCGAGTTGGAGATGGTGCGCCTGGCGATTCCACGCCGGGTCTATACCAACATGCAGATCACCTACGTCGCCGAGTCCATTATCGAACTCCACCGCATCCGCGAGTCAATCCCTGGGCTCACGATGACCTACGAAGCCCCCGTCCTCCGCCACTTCACCGCGCGGTTTGAAGAGTTGCCCCCACGCTAGCCGAGCCGGACTTGAGCCAATCCACGAGTCGGTAAGCCCTTTCTCACCCTAGGGGGTGGACCCGAGAAACCTGATTCTTCCCTCCACGGAGGCTTTGAGGGGGCCGGCGCGAAGGGCGTCCAGCAGCAAGTCCCGCAGCGGGAGCTGACGCTCGACGCGGTTTGTGGCTGCCGCGAACATGCTGTAACCGTCGCCGCCGTCGGCCAGGAAGGCGACCGTCGCCACTGAATAGGATCGTGTGGCTTCCAAGGGTTTTCCTCCTACGGTCACCTCCCGTATGCGCGACCCGGGCCGAGCCGAAAGGTCATACGTGACCGCGAGCCCGGAGACCTGGAGAAACCGGCCGGCCGTCAGTTGCGGCAGTTGGCTCACGCTGTTCTCCAGGGCCAGCAGCAGCTCACGTCCCGTCAGGGCGAACGTCACGACGGGGGAATCGAAAGGCAGCACCCGCAAAACCCGTTTGATCTCCACAGGGCCTGGTGAAATGCTGTCCCGAATCTGGCCGCTGTTCACCAGGGCGACCTCGGTCAAGAATTCAGCACGGAGCAAATCCGCCAGCAGGTTACCCAGATTGGTCTCACGGGTCCGGATGCGTGTGTTTTCACCGTCCAGAGTCACCAATGACCGGCCGATGACCGTCGCGGTCTCGGCCTCCAGCTTTTGAGCATAGTCCTCGACGAGCGCCTGCACAGCTGGATCGGATGGCACCGCCACGGTTACGGGGAGGTTTTGAGCTTTCGCCCGAACCACTTTGGGTTGGCCTGTCGGGGAAGGCTTGTCCGCCATCATCAGGTCCAGCCGTCCAAGGGTGCGGCCCTGGCGATGCGTCTTCACGAACACCGATCCGGGATTGGCTGATTCTTCCACCGGCGCTGACGACCCCGCGGTCCGAAGGCCATCGAATCCATCGGTGTGCCCGCCGATGATGGCATCCACCTCCGGCACTTGAGCCAGCAAAGTCAGGTCCTCCCAGGTGCCCTGATGGGTGACGGCGACAACGAGGTCCGCTCGTTCTTGCTCTCTCAAGGTCCGTGCAAGGGTTCGTGCCGTCTCGAGGGGGTCTTTGAATTCGAGCAACCTGGCCACCTCGCGATTGAAGGTGTCCGGAAAGTTGCTCCGCCCCAGCAGGCTGATGACGCCTACCTTCACGCCTGCCACTTGGATGACAGTGAATGGCCGGCAGGGAAGCTCCACGGAACGGCCCACGACGTTCGAGCACAGGATCGGAAACTTCGCCAACTGTTGTAGGCTCCGCAGATGATCCAGGCCGAAGTCGAAATCATGGTTGCCGGCCGCCATCGCCTGGTAGCCCATCAGGTTCATGGCCTTGATGTCCGGCTCGCCGCGAAAGAAGGAGGACAGGGCGGTTCCGATCAGGATGTCGCCGGAGTCCACCAGCAGGACGGCTGGGCTTTCTCCGCGGACCTTGGCAATGAGCGTGGCGCGGCCTGCCATCCCCCCGACGGTGGGCTGCTCCCGCTGCTCGATCGGCAGCGTCTGGCCGTGATGCTCGCTGGTGTGGAGAATGGTGAGGGTCTGGTCCGCAAAGGACGGCGGGACAATCCAGAGAGAAGAGGAGAGGGCAAGGGAAGCAGCGAGGCAAAGGAGGCGGAGCATCTGTTTCACGTAGCGTCTTCCTTCAGGCCCTGCCATTTGCCTTCAGCACCGACGGTACGCTATTCTAACGCCGGGCAAGGTTCCAAAGGCAATGGGATTGTATGATCAGTCACGACGCGGTGGCCGACTACATTCGAAAGGTTATCCCCGAGGCGGCGGTGACCGTCACCGACCTGACCGGTACCCTGGACCATCTCCGCGTCCGGGTGGTCTCGGACCAGTTCAAGGGCAAGAGCCTCCTGGACCGGCACCGGATGATCTACCAGGCTCTGGACGAACCGATGAAGGACGGTCGCATCCATGCGCTCGAAATCCGGGCCGTGACTAAAGAGGAATCGTAATTAAAGAGACCCCTCACCCCAACTCTCTCCATGGCCCATTGCTTTGGGAAGAACAATGGGCGCCCCGGGAGAGGGGGACGTGTCTAGCGTAGGGAGGAACGAAACATGGCGGACCAGATAGAAGAGGAGATTCAGCGGGAAATCAAGGCGAATAGAATCCTCATCTATGGGAAGGGCACCAAGGCGATGCCCATGTGCGGATTTACGAGGGAGACGATGCAGTTCTTCGACAAGTACGGGTATCCGTACGAGCTGATCGACGTGCTCCAGAATCCGGCCAAGCGCGAGGTGCTCACGAAGATGACGAACTGGCCGACGCTGCCGAAGGTCTTTATCAACGGGACCTTCTACGGGGATACGGACGTCCTCGAGCCGATGGAGAAAAAGGGCGAGCTCGAGCCGCTGCTGAAAAAGGCATTCGGGAAGTAAATCGGTCTAAGAAGCGTGACGAGGGCGGCCGTCATGCCCTTGTGCTCGCGCACCGCGCACACAAGAAGGTGGGAAGCCGTGCGGCATGGCTGACCCGCCTGCTCGCGGAGCGCGCACTCAGGATTCTTAGTAGCGGCCCTGCAGGATAGAGTGCTCGCTCGACGCGCGCAATAGGGGTCAGCCACGCCACCCGACTTTGGGGTAGGGTGGACGCGCGCAGTGAGAGCACGACAGCCGCCCTCGTTGCCCAATGACATCCAGCGGTTCGAGGGGAGGGTGGGAAAGGGGCGGCGAGTGAGCGTTCCAGTGCTCATCTCGCCGCGCATCCTTTCCATTCGAGACTTGAGAAGAGGTGTGTGATTGCAAGACCTGACACGCTCTCTCTCGAAGCTGGAGTCCCTTGAGTCGGCAACCGGAAACTGTAAAGGTACGGCAGAGGAGCTGACGCCATGGGCAATGGGGCCTCCAAATTGAGCGATCATGGCTAACAAGGCGCTCGCCCCGACCCTCAGCGCCTCCCGGCATTTGCTCGGCTCGTCTGGGCACAGCTCTGTGGCACTGAGGGCGGGTGAGCTTGGGCGTTAGAGTCTGAGGGCCGAATCTTATGGAGGACAGGATAATAGAAGTAGTAGCGAAGGTTGCCGGCATAGGCGGTATCGCTCTAGGCACACTGCTATTGCTGTTTAGAGAATTCATTAGGAAGAACATATTCCCTAATCTAACAAGAGGCCAAGCATATAATCTGCTAAGACTTTTCTTATTCTTAACATGGACCGCCGCTATATTTGGGATTGCAGCATGGATATTCGCGGAAATTGATGGCAACAAACCTGCGACTTCTGCGAAACCCGGTAAGCGGCCCACCTTAGTGTTCAAATACGATAACAAGACCGGCTGGGACCTAGAGAACGTAGGCGAAAGTGCAGCGGTGGATGTGTTGGTTGCACAGCAAGATCATCACGAGCAAGATTGGAAAAACCCAACACGTCTGCACCCTCTTGCCGCGGGAGGTAGAGTCAATCTGTTTTGGGTCGGGTATAACGCAGACAAGTTAGGTGCGATCTATCACGATGACCAAGGTAATGAGTATCACAGTTTTTGCGACGAGGACCTCACCGAATTGAAAACCGAGAGGTTTTTGCCTAATTGGGAAGAGCCCAAAATTAAAAAGATATGGGAATATGAGCGACAACCTCAGTAGAACTCTACCACCCATGCGGATGTGGGGTCACATGCGGATGTGGGGTCAGATCTTGCAATCATACATTGTCATAATGCAAGACCCGACCCTCATGCTGCGGGTGCGCTGGCGTGCTGCGGGCCGGTTAAGCTGCACGTTAGGCTGATAGAGCTTTTGCCATGACGTCACAGTCACACGAGGCGCTGAAGCGACACCTTGAGGAACATATCGGATTCCTTAAGTCCTCTGTGGAACTCTACGACAAAGGAACGACTGCGGAAGCGAAACGGCTCGCGGTGTCGATCCGGGTGCTCGTTCACGATACGCAAGCCTCGAAATCGCTGCTCGGGCTGCTCGGTATAAAAGGCCGGCAATTTGTCGACACGGCGTCCGAGCGGCCGCGCAGCGTCACTACGAGCTATGCGGGTTTGGTCGGGATGTTGTTGACGGCTGGCGCGTCCGAATACGTGCCCCACCTCGATAGCGTGGCGCCCAAGTTGGTATCGTTCGAGAAATGGTGGGCCAGGCCAGTCATCATAGATTTCAAGCAGCGTGAAATCACACGTAAGCGGCTCATCCTCGCCGTAGCCAACCAAGACGGGGGCGCCCACGTTGATCCAGAATTGGATGACATCTACGCGGACCTATCGCAAAGCAACTCAATGAGCCGCATGTACTCGTCAGGCGCCTCTTGGCAGCCACTTGTCGACGTTGAGCACGCGTCAGTCCGACAGGTCGCCCATGAGATGCTCCGCACTTTGGATCCGGCATACACGCCGCTCCTGCCCCAACAGAGAAGTGGAGTAGTTATCGGCGGATTCGAACTCGGTTTCAGTGCAGACAAGACACCCGCAGCCGGCGGCAAGATAGGGCCCAATGCGCCCTGCCCTTGCGGCAGTGGCAAGAAGTATAAGAAGTGCCACGGAGCAGCCTAACTCCATGCTCGAACGCGAGGGTGGGGCCACGCGAGGGTGGGGCCAGAGAGTGGGGCCAGGAGGGTGGAGCCAGATCTTGCAATCATACATTGTCGTGATGCAAGACCCGACCCCCATCCTGTCACATGCCCGACACCGCGCGACAACCTGCGGATGGGCTCTGACTCAGAGATGACTTCCGGGATCTACTGCGGGCTGATAGCCGGATAGACTGCAGGATTCGCAGTCTATCTCGGACAGCTATGCGGTGCGACCTCTTGATAAGTGTCGGACTTCCTTTTAGACAATCAGGTTGTTGCGAACGCTGGTCTTTTCTACGTGTGCTACAAACTCTCATGTCGAGGTTGGAACGTGATGCCAACGTCGCGAAACGCGCGTGGTGTCGATGTCGTGATCTATAACCAGATCGGTCGCAAGAAGCACACGGTACAAGTGAAAGCTCTGTCTAAACGGAATCCTGTACCGTTGGGACCTCATCGCCGCAACCTCATCGCCGACTATGTCGTCGTCTGCCGAGGGGTCCGGTCAAACGGTCCCGAGTGTTTCGTGCTGACGTCCGCAGAAGTACGCCGTCGTGCGGAATCCGACCAAGACGAGAAGAGTTGGTGGCTGCAGCCCAACAGGTACGAATCAGACCTCTTCAAGGAGAGATGGGAGCGCATCGGCAAGCAATAGCACTGTTCTGCCTAACTTCTGGCTGCAGGCGGACACGCGCCCAGCTGCCGCGAGCCGCTCAGCCAGAGCGTTAGAGGTCGCTGAGCATTCACGAAGGGAGGCAGTGTTATGGCTGGTGGAATTACCATCAAGGGTCAAAAAGCAAAAAGAGGCGAGAGAATGACGAAAGGAAAAGGTTGGAGGCGTGCGGCGGTAACTGGCCGGAAAAGAGTTTTTATTGGCACCTTGCTCCAAACGTTCAACTTTGGAAGTAAGCGGCTAGCCATTTTCAGCGTGCCGAAATAGCCCTCCAACTTCACCATGGCTCAGTAAAGTCTCCTCTAACCACGCGCTCAGGAGGGACGCCCATGTCGGCGCCAAGAGTGCCTCCATGCGCGCCCCTTAGCGCGGGCGTTATACGTCTATGAATATCTACGGAGGTCTGTAAATGGCAAAAGCATCGATTGAGTTACCGAACGGTACTTCTGTCATTATTGAGGGCACTCCTGAGGAAGTTCGTAAGTTGCTCGAATATTACGGCGCCGGAAGTTCAGAACGAGGGGCAGGCGCAGGGGCAGCCGGCAAGAAGACCGGCGAGAAAGCAAAGAAAGCAACTACAGGCGGCGCAACGGGGCCAGCGACAGATCAACCCAATCTAGCGGAGATCATCAACCTCATTCGAAATTCGGATGAAGCGGAGAAAATCGAGACCAACATTCTTGATCGTACAAGCCAAGTGAATCGGGTATTGCTACCGCTTTATGTGGTTCATGAAGAGTTGGGTGCTGCCTATGGATTAACCTCGGGCGAAATCAGCAAAATTACCACAAACCTAGGCATACCTGTTCAATCTCCGAATGTCTCAAACACACTCTCAGGAACTGCATCCCGCTATGTAATGCCAGACAAGGTTCGAAAGAAAGGCCAACCAGTTCGATACAAGCTATCCCGCCGTGGCGTGAAGTATCTTGCTTCAGTCATTAAGGGTACTGAAGATGGTGAGTAGACGTGAGTACGCGCATCAACTTGCAGAAATGTCGCTCTCTCACATTGATCGAGCGATCGCCTTTCTATACTACTACAGAGAAACACAGCAGTTTGAGGAACGCACAGCATCAGCGTTGGCCTCTGATCTTTTCGAAGAGAACTTCCCGAAACCTAATGTCACGAATCTAAAGACCGCGCTTACCAAAAGTAATTTCACCGTTAAAGGTAAACAAACAGGCTCCTTCAGGCTCGACGTCCGAAAAATCGCACAGCTCGCGGAAAAATACGATGCTCTATTTAAGGCCAAAGTTATCAAGGTTGGTGATTCTGTAATTCCTGTACACTGGGTTGCAAACACAAGACCATATCTTGAGAAAATGGTCCACCAGATCAACGGTTGCTATGAATATAACTTCCTTGATGGATGTGCCGTGCTTTCTCGACGACTGATGGAGTCGTTGATCATTGATGTTTACGCCCGCGATAAGCGCCAGCACGAAATTCAAGACAATGGTGTTTTTATTCCCCTCGAAAAACTAATCAAGTACATCTCGGCTGACACAAAGGTCACGCTTGGGCGGAATTCTCATCAAACCATGAACGCCATTAAACAGCTTGGTGACACAGCTGCACATGATCGAACTTATATAACACCCCCGGTTGATATTAATGACCTGAAAACGCGTTATCGACGATTAATCAGTGAACTATTGGATAAGGCGGGAATTAAGTAAACATTATTCAGCAAAATGGACGTATAACGCGTCGCTCAACCTGACTCGCTACGTCGGCGCTTCGCGCCTCGTAGCTCGCAGGTTAGCTCTGCGTTAGGCTGCCAACGGACTCTTTATGCGCGGCAGCATCACGAGGCAAGGGCGGGTCGTCCGGCGATATCGAAAGTCTATCCAAAGTGCGAGGGCGGGGCCCAAATGCGAGGGCGGGGCCAGGTCTTGCAATCATACATTGTCGTAATGCAAGACGCGACCCCCCATTCTGTACGACCCCTTCGGGGAGTAAATCGGTCTAAGAAGCGTGAGGAGGGCGGCCGTCATGCTCTTGTGCTCGCGCACCGCGCGCACACGAAGGAGGCGCGGGGCAGTCAGCGTGGGCCCGCTAGAAGACACCGCCGGCTCACCGTCTCGCCGGCGCGCGCAAACGTGACGCTCCTTATTCGTCGCGTCGCGCCCCTCGCAGAGCGCGCACACAGGAACGGGCGTGAGGTGGCCTAGCAGCCTCACGTGCTCGCGCATCGCGCACACAAGAAGGTGGGAAGCCGTGCGGCATGGCTGACCCGCCTGCTCGCGGAGCGCGCACTCAGGATTCTTAGTAGCGGCCCTTCAGGATAGAGTGCTCGCTCGACGCGCGCAATTGGGGTCAGCCACGCCACCCGACTTTGGGGTAGGGTGGACGCGCGCAGTCTGAGGCTGCTAGGCCACCTGCCCTAAGACAATGCATTAGTAGAGATGTGCTCGCACGGGCAAGGGCGCGTCTCGGCGCGCCCGGGGTGGGCGGGTGAAAATGATGCGCGCAATAGGTCCCACCCCGACCACCCCGCCTAGGAGAAGGGAAAACGCGCGCAGTCTGAGTTCACCCTGCCACCCGCCCTTGAAAACAAAGAGAGCATGACAGCTGCCCTCGTTGCCTCAAGACATACAGCGGTTCGAGGGGTTGGTGGAAAAGGGGCGGCGAGTGAGCGCTTCAGTGCTCACTCGCCGCGCATCCGGTCTATGCGAAACGTGAGAGAGGTGTGTGATTGCAAGCCCTGACAGGTTCGCTCTCGCTCATGGTCCGCATAACATGGCGACCAACCTGACCCGCCAAAAGCGAGGCTTCGGTTGCTGTTGTCCAGCAGGTTATTACCGGTGCTAGATGGCTTGCTCTCATGCCCACCGCAACCATAAAGCTCTTCCTGGTCCACGGCGATGCGAAGCGTTTGCGCACTGCTGAGCTTTCGAACTGGACGGGGAAAGCCATTGCTGGTCCGCGCAGCGAACTTGATGGCGTCCTCGCGCGAGACGAGGCGGCAAAGTCGGGAGTCTATTTCTTGAGTGGCATTGATTCAGATTCCGGGAAGTCTGCGGTCTACGTTGGCGAAGCGGAAAGCATCAGGGATCGGCTGCGGAGCCACCTCGACAAGGATTTTTGGAATCACGTCGTCTTTTTCATAAGTAAAGATGAGAACCTGACCAAGGCGCATATTCGATACTTGGAGGGTCGCCTGATCGAACAGGCGAAGTTAGCTGGACGGGCCCTCGTGATGAACGGCCAATCGAGTGGCGCAAAGCTGCCAGAGTCCGACCGCGAAGACATGGAGATTTTTCTCGAACGAATTCACCAACTGATGCCGGTGCTCGGAGCGGACGCCCTGCTGCCAATTGGTCTGGCGCCCGAAGGCCACGCCGAAGCGCAGATTCTCATCTGCGAGATTAAAGGGCTGAAGGCAACTGGTCATCTCACACCAACCGGCTTTGTTGTGCTCAAGGGATCACACGCAGTTCTCAAGGAACGTGCGTCCGCCCATCAGTACCCGTACACCCTAGCGTCGCGGAATAGATTGATTGAAGATGGAACGCTGGCGCAAGATGGAGATCATCTGACGTTCACCCGCGACACTGAGTTCAGTAGCCCCAGCGCCGCCGCGACGGTGGTTCACGGGGGTTCGGCGAACGGACTGCTTGCGTGGAAGAACAAGAGTGGCAAGACACTCAAGGAACTGGAAGGCGCCTAACGCCCGCATTAACGCGGCCGGTTATGCGCAGCGTTAGGCCACAAAGCGGGGCCTATCTCAGGGTTGTTTTGTCGGTTGAGGGAGAGTAAACTGAAACGAATGCGTTGGCAAGACCGCATTGTTATTATCCCCGGCGTTCGGAGCGGAAAGCCCTGTATCAAGGGCACACGGATTACCGTGTATGACGTGCTCGAATACCTCGCCGGCGGCATGACCGAAGCGCAGATCCTGGCCGACTTTCCAGACCTCACGGCGGAAGACATCCGCGCCTGTTTGGCCTTCGCGGCCTCTCGCGAACGCCGGCTCGCCAGCTCGTCGGCAGTGTGAAGCTACTTCTCGACGAGAACCTGAGCCCCAAGCTCATCGATGGCCTTCAATCGGAATATCCAGGCAGTGCCCATGTGCGCTCGGTTGGCCTTCGGGGTGCAGGCGACGAGGAGATCTGGAATTATGCCCGCGAGCAGGGTTTCGCGATCATCTCCAAGGACAACGACTTCCGGCAGCTCAGTTTCGTCCACAGCGCTCCTCCCAAGGTGATCTGGCTGTCCGTTGGCAACGCCGGGACCGATGCTATTCTCCATTTCATGAAAAGCCAGCGTGCAGTGATCCTTGCGTTCGATACCGATCAAGAGGCTTCCCTCCTTGCTCTCCCCCTTGCTGAGACTGGGACGTAGGATGGCACCCTGTTGAACTTCTGATTCTCACACGGGGCGGCAACGAATGGGTTCCAGGAACTGCGTGTACCGGCGTTTCGCCATTCCTTCGCGACCCACCTGCTTGAGGAGGACTACGAGATCCGAACCGTCCAGGAGCTGCTCGGCCACACGGACGTCAAGACCACGATGATCTATACCCACGTGTTGAATCGGGGCGGCCGAGGCGTACGAAGTCCCGTCGATTCGCTCTCAAGCCAGCCAGGGTCCGGGGTCTTATACGGAACCAGATAAGATTCCCGCTGGCCGAGGCTCGGCTGAGGGAAAGCCATGTCACAAGCGAGCTTACGCAGTCCCGTTGCCAGGAAACTGAGAGGGGCTTATACTGCGGACGGTCCCCATCCGGCATCTTATACGGAACCAGATAATCCATAGTTGCGCGGTCAAGGTCAGAGTCAGATAGAGACTGGAGGGCTGAATGTTCCTCACACTGCTAGCCGTGACCTTAGGTATCGCGGTTATCGCTTCCTTTTGCGTCGCGAGGCTCTTTGACCGACCGATTGCCGCCATTCTTGGTCGAATCGTGGCTACAGAACTCAGCACGGCTTGGCATGGCTATATCAGGTTTGCGATCTACGTTGTTGGGGTGTCCGGAGGGGTCCGGATCTGGGAGCTCGAGAAGTACATCACGCCCCGTTCCAAGGACGCTGAGCCGATCGTATTGAACGCGGACCGATGGACGCTGGAAGTTTATCGAACAGTCATCGAAACCCTGCAGAGTGTTGCGTGGATGCTTCTGGTTTTCTTTGTTTTCGCGCTGATCGCGTACGTCGTCGTTCGTGGTTTTGAGCTAAGGCACGGCAAGCACCCTACCGAGGGGTAGGGCAACATGCCGCAGGGGCCGAGGGTGGGGCCACCCGAGCGTGGGGCCAGACCTTGCAATCATATATTGTCGTGATGCATGACCCGACCCCCATCCTCGACCGTTAGACCGCGGGAGCCATGTGACAGGAGAAGTAATGACCACCCCGGCCTCTGCCCGTTCGGAAAGATGGCCAAGTCTGCCTCTGGAGGCGTGGAGCGACACGTGTGCGACCTTGCACATGTGGACGCAGATCGTTGGCAAGGTTCGGCTTGCCCAATGTCCCTGGGTGAACCATTCCTGGCATGTCACACTGTACGTGACAGCTAGAGGGCTCACCACGTCGCCCATCCCGTATGGGACCCGGACGTTCCAGGTCGATTTCGACTTCATCGACCATCGGCTGACAGTACAGTCAAGCGACGGCGGCGTTGGGGGTCTTCCGCTCCAACCTCAATCCGTCGCTGTGTTCTATCGGCGCCTGATGGAGGAAATGGGAAAGCTCGACCTGCATGTGGATATCCACAAGAAGCCCAACGAAGTTCCTGACCCCATCCCCTTCGATCAGGACGAGTCCCACGCCGCGTACGATCGGGTGTACGCCAATCGGTTCTGGCAGGTCCTCGTGCAGGCTGACCGGGTCTTCAAAGAGTTTCGGGCTCGCTTCATCGGCAAGTGCAGCCCCGTGCATTTCTTCTGGGGTGCTCCCGATCTGGCGGTCACGCGGTTCTCAGGGCGACGAGCCCCGGAGCATCCCGGCGGGATCCCCAATCTGCCGGACAGGGTGACCCGAGAGGCCTACTCGCACGAAGTCAGTAGCTGCGGGTTCTGGCCCGGTGGGGGCCCGATTCCCTATCCTGCGTTCTATTCCTATGCCTATCCGGAACCGGTTGGGTTCTCGGAGGCACCCGTCAAACCTGACGCCGCCTTCTACAGTACCGATCTTCGAGAATTCATTCTGGCGTACGATACCGTCCGGCAGTCGGAGTCCCCAGACGAGACGCTGCTCGAGTTCTTGCAGACGACGTATGAGGCCGCAGCTAATTTGGCCAAGTGGGATCGCGCCTCACTGGAACGTAGCTACGATCCGAAGATCGGGGTCTAACCAGGCGATGAAGCTGACGGGCCCGGCCTGCGCGGGGTAGGAAAAGGGGCGGGAGTCGTTTCTCGGGGGTGGACAGGCGGAGCAGTGATACAGAACTCAAATAAGAACCTTGCCCCAACCAAGGCTGCTCAAAAAGGTCAGCCAACGAGGCCGCAGGCGAAGTCAAAGCCGGAGGCGTAGCCTCTGGGCTTTGGGCCCATCGCGCCTTTACCCCTCCACCCATAGACGGCTGGCTTGGCTGACCCCAATTGCGCGCGTCATTTTCACCCGCCCACCCCCGGGCGCGCCAAGACGCGCCCTTGCCCGAGCGAGCACCCCTCATTTACTCATCTCTTATGGCAGGTGGCCTAGCAGCCTCAGACTGCGCGCGTCCAGCGAGCACACATCCACCACTTTCCGAAGCGATAAATCTTGTGTGCGCGATGCGCGAGCACGTTTCACGTAGCGGGCGTCGTCCGACAGTAGGAACCGCGCCGCCGCGACGGTGTCCGCCACCTCCCCGATATAGCCCGCCGGAACCCGCTTCGCCATCCCGGCCAGTTCCTCCGGCGGCGCGCTGCCCGAATTGATGAAACCGGGTGAAATCGCGTTGGCGGTGATGCCGTGGGGCGCCAGCAGCTTAGCCAGCGTCCGCGTCAGGATCAGGATGCCGGCCTTGGCGATGTAATGCGCCGTAATGTCGGGTTGGGCGACCATCTGATCAGCGTTCGCCATGCTGAACGTAATGATGCGGCCGTGCTTTCTGGTCTTCATCCCTGGGGCGGCCGCCTGCGCGAGATAAAACACGGGGTGCAGATTGTGGGCGAACATCTCGCCCCATCCCGCGGGGGTCTCCTCCAGGAGATTGACGCGATGGTAGGGCCCCGCGCAGTTGATCAGAGCATCGAGCCGGCCCCAGGTTTTTTCCACCTGCAGGACCAGGTTCCGGGCGGCGACGGGATCGGAGACGTCACATTTCACTGCCAAGGCCTGGCCGCCCCGTTCCACGATGGCCTTGCCGGTCTCCGCTGCCGCGGCCTCACTCGACCGGTAACAGACGGCGACGGACCAGTGCGCTCTCGCCAGGTCCAGCGCGATCGCGCGTCCGATCCCCTTGGCCCCTCCCGTGATCAGAGCCACGCGGCCGTTCACGATTCCTCGTCTCGTTCCGTCCCCGGCTCAGCGCCCACCGACACCTGTGGCGGGGCGCCTACGACCCGATTGCGCCCGAGGGATTTGGCCTGATAGAGGGCCTCATCGGCCAGGCGGATTAATTCCTGGACCGTTTTGGCCTGGGTGGGGTAGGTGGCCACGCCCACGCTGATCGTGACGTGATCCGGTGCGGCGGGCGCCAGCTTCCTCAGCGAGAGCCCTTCGACCTCGACCCGGAGGCGCTCGGCGACCGCGAGCGCTGCGCCGGTATCGGTCTGGGGCAGCACGGCCACAAACTCCTCTCCTCCGTACCTAGCGAGGGTGTCGCTCACCTTCAGCGCGCGATGCAGGGTGGTGGCCACGGTTTTCAGGACGATGTCGCCGACCTGGTGGCCGAACGTATCGTTGACGAGCTTGAAATGATCCAGGTCGATCATCAGCAGACTCAGCATCTGATTCTTCCGCCGTTCACCGGGAAGGACCATCTTCGCCAGGACTTCTTCGAGGAAGCGCCGGTTGAACGTGGAGGTCAGCTCATCGATCAGGGCCCGCCGGCGGGCCCTCTCCAGATGCTGGAGGTGACCGACCATTGGAGCCGCGACGTTGATCAACGCCTCGATCCACTGCCTCGATTCCTCGGTCCAGGGCTGCTTCACGTCGCTCACCAGGTGCACCACGCCGATGGTTCTCCCACCGATAACCAGAGGCACGCACCAGTAGGCGCCGTCCCCCTCGTTCGAAAGGCTCGATGGGCAGGTGAGATCCCGGTGAATATCCTGGACCCTGTACTCGCGCCCGGATCGGATCACCGGACATCGGGATGGGGCATCCCACACCGGGTAGGATTCCGTGCTCAGATCGTGCCGTTTCGGCGAGGTGTAGACGATCTCCAGGTGATCCTCCGAGGCGTTGAGCCTGAGGATGAAGATCTGCCGGAGGTGAAGAGCCTGCTGGAGTGTATGGCTGAGAATACGGTAGATCTCCTCCTCCGAGACGGCCTGCTGAAGCACCTGGGTGATGTGCTGCAGTTCCAGCAGGCGGTGGCTCAACAGCCGATGCGTCTCTGCCTGTCGCTCGAGCTCCAGCGTTCGATGTCGCTGATGGGTCGCGATGGTCTCATGCATCTGGCCGAACTGCTGCCAGAGCGCCCGGACCTCTTCGGCCATCGCGGTATCCACGTAGTCGGGGATTCCTTCGGTTTTGTTCACCTCTCCGCGGAGTTGGGCAATCTTCTGCATCCGGTCTTTGAGTTCACGCATTGGCTTGATGACCGTGTGCTTGGTACCCCAGGCGATCAGCCCGGTCAGCAGCAGGCCAACCCCAATGCCACCCCACAGGAGCCACCACTGATCGCGCCGTGCCTGTTGCAACGGCGCCTCGATGGGGATGCTGACTTCGATCGCCCCCATGATGTCGTTGAGGCGGAAGTTGTGCCGCGGGCTATCCGGGTGCTGATTATGACAATCGACGCAGCTCTGCGCGACCGCCCTGTCGGGAGCCAAGAACCGCATGACCGTCACGCCTGCGACCGTGTCCTGCCGGCTGAACAGGCCGTCCGTCTTCGGCGTGAATGAGCGGAATCCCTCTTCCTGGAATGAGTCCTGGATCGCATGCCGCTTGTTAATCGGCCATGGGCTGATCAGCCGAACCGGGTAGGAGCTCGGGGCGTGCGCGGCCATGTCGGCAATATCGCGAAGCACAGTGGATGGCAGCGGGGAGGCAGAGGATCTCTTGCGGGTGTCGGCCTTGCTCTTGACGTTCAACCGGGTGAGCCTCGGGATCACTTTGGTCGCATAGTATTCTCGTTCCGCCCTGACCTGGCTCAGGATCATCTTGGCTGTCAGGGTCACCTGTTCGTCCAAGAACTGCGCGTGCTGTCGCCCGGGGAAGTACCAGGAGGCGGCCACCACGGAGATGAGCAGGAGGGGAGCAGTCAGCGCGATGAGCTTCGCGCTAACGGACCAATGCCGCAGGTTCAGCGCCGACCGTAGCCCCAGGCCGTGCGCCGGATCGGCTTCTGTGGGTTGCATGGCACTCATGGGAAAATCATATGGTTTTCCCGGGCTCTTCTTCAACCGACCCCGGACATACCGGGCCCCGGCGACCCGTCCTTCTGCCCGACGGTGCGCGTTTTCAGCCGGCTTTCCAGCAGCCGGAGGACGCCAGCGGTCCGCGCCGACAGGTCAGGAGCGCGGGGCGCGGGGCGCGGGGCACCGGGCCGAAGGGGAGCTTCGCCGATCAATGCCTGCAAATCTTCGATCGTGTCCAGATCACGCCACGCCGGGAGTAGCGCGATGTGCAACCCCAAGGTGTCAGCCCGCTCCCGGGTAATGGCACAGACCCGGTCGCTGGACCAGGGGATCCCGGCGAACAGCTCCGGGACCGGGCGGGTCAGTCCAATCAGGTAATATCCACCGTCCAGCGCTGGGCCGAGCACGAGGTCGTGATCCGAAAGCAAGGTGAACGCCTCGGCGTAGACCGTGGCCGGGAGCGAGGGCGAGTCGGTGCCAACCAGCACGACACGCCGGTATCCTTTCGCGAACACCGCCCGCGAGACCTGATCCAGGCGTGCGCCAAGATCCTCCCCTGGCTGATCGATCAGATGCACGCCCTCCCGCTCTTTCAGGATCTTGAAGAACACATGGTCCGCCGAGGGGGCACAGGCGAGAAAACGGTCGAACGCGTGAGGCGTCGCCGATGTCTTCCGCGACCCGCGACCCGCGACCCTCGACCGTTCCAACACATCTAAAACCATGCTCCCGTGCAGGCTAGCTGCTTCGTCCGGGCTCAGCGGCGGACAGAGTCTTGTCTTCACCTGGCCGGGAATCGGAGCCTTGGCGAAAATCACTAGAGCGGCGGGTGAAGTGAGCGGTGGGGCGTGAGGGGGTGTTGAAGAGGATTCGGTCCGCGGTGATCGGTCTTCCTTACTCCTCACTCCTTACTCCTTACGCCTAACCGGTTACCGCACCGTGCCATACAGGTGACGCAGCCGGTCGGGGCTGATACCGACCCAGTAGAGGAACCGGAGCATCCACATCATCAATATCGTACGGATGGGCCCGCAGGCGTCCCAGCGCCGGAATGAGGTCACAACCTGAGCGCGGAGGGCGGCCATTCGGCCAGCCTGCTTGAGACGCCCAGTGAAGTCCACGTCCTCCATCAGGGGGATGTCCTGAAATCCGCCCAGCCGTTCGAACGCCGCGCGCCGGACGAAGATGGCCTGATCACCGGTGGCAATGCCGGTCCAACGCGAGCGCAGATTCATCATGCGGGCGATCAACCAGGGCAGCCCCGTGTCCCGTTCGAAGTGCACATCGAACCGGCCGCCGACACAGGTCGGGTCGGTCAGCGCCGCTTCGAGCTCCGCTCTGGCGTTCGGCGGCAGTCGCGTGTCGGCATGCAGAAACAGCAGCACCTCAGAGCGGCTCGCTGCGGCTCCTGCATTCATCTGTCGAGCGCGGCCGGGGGGTGCGGTGAGTAGCGAGACGGAGGCAATCCCCGTGTGCTGAGGGCTGAGGGCTGAGGGCTGAGTGCCAGACTTCAGAGAGGAAGCGAAGGAGGAGACGATGTCGCGGGTGCGATCCTCGCTGCCGCCGTCTACCACGATCACCTCGTCGAATCCCGCCCCGACGCTGTGAGTCAACGTGGCCTCCATAATCCGTTCCTCGTTCAGAGTCGGAATGACGACGGCAACCGTCATGCCCAGCTAGCTAGGCTTGGAGGATTTGAACATGAAAAAGCCGACCAGCAGGATCGTGAACCAGAAGATGACCTGCTTGTGCCAGAAGAGTACCTCTCCGTAGTGAAGGAAAGCAAGGGCCGCCACGATCGCCGCCCCGATCACGAGGTAACGACCCGTCACATGCGTGATCGTGCCGTGCGCCCAGATGGCCAGCCCGGCGAAATACAGGATCATGGGTTGCACTCCTGCCATCTCGTAGCCTCCGCTGATGGACAGGAGGACGTTCAGGAAGCCGACGAACATCATGGCGGTGCCGATCATCATCTCGGCGACCTTGAGATGCTGATCTTCGCTCGACCGCGCGTCCGGTTCGGCCGATTTCCGCGAGCCAGCGCCTAGACGGGGGTCAGGATCCTCGGCTGGGGGGTTGGGTTGGGTGGGAGGCATTCGTCAGCCTACCAATCTGTTAGTGGAGACTCGCCAATCGGAGGGCAACCCATACAGGATGCTCAAAAAGGTCACCCAACGAGACCGCAGGCGAGAAAGACCCGGAGGCGTATCCTCTGGGATACGTTGAGGAGTGTTTCGAGCCGAGAACGAAGTTGGGGGCCTTTTTCAGCATCTTGCTATGTCTTGAAGTGCTTGCTCAAAGTTAATCCCTGCCGCTGATAGGAAGACCCGAGCGCAGTACCGTACAACTGGGTGGGAGTCTCCAGCATCCTATCATAGACCACTTTGAAGAAGGTCTGTCCGTCATAGATCAAAAAGGGCACGTCGTGCGGCCGCACCTCCAACACCACCTGGGTGCCTCTGAGTTCCCCGCGCCCGTAACCAAACCCGGGGTCGAAAAAGCCGGCGTAATGGGTCCGCAGCTCACCGCAAGCGGCCTCGTAGGCCACCATCTCGGCGGCGAACCCGGCGGGAACTCGAATGCGCTCCTTGGAGGCCAGGATATAAAACTCTTCCGGCTCCAAGAGCAGACTGTCGTTTCGATGCCGCCGGATCGGTTCCCAGAAATCCAGCGCCGCGTAGTAGCCGATCTTCGAGAGATCGATGACGTGGCTGTTCTTTTTGGCGCGATAGCCCACAATCACTCCGTCCTCCCGCTCCACGCCCTGCAGGTCGATCCGGAGAAAGAGGCCCTGGTCGGTCCGCAGCTCCCGCGCCGGGACGGCCTGATCTGTGGACACGTTGTGATACAGCAGGGGCTCAGTCCGGTGGAGCGCCATGAGCGCGGAGTCAGACACCGTGGCCGATCCGAGAACCAGCCGAAGCTGATTCAACGACTGGCCGGTCTTGACCTTGATCGCGAACGAGCGCGGGACAATTTCCAGGTAGAGCGGACCGCAGTAACCGGGCCGGATTTCGTCGAAGCCGGCGTTGAGATCCGTGATGACCCGGGTGAACACATCCAGCCGTCCCGTGGTACTCTTCGGGTTGGCCCGTGCACGGAGTGTCGTGGGCAGGTGCAAATGCTCCAGCAGCGGCACCAGATAGACGTGACCCTTCTCCAGGATGGCCCCTCCGGTCAAGTCCATCTCGTACATCACGAGGTCAGATTGATAGAAATCCAAAAGAGCCTGCCCTGAGGCTCCTCGACAAGCCTGCCCTGAGCCTTGTCGAAGGGTCAGCCGCTCTCTGATCTCGGACCGCTCGGGGAGGAAGCTACTGAGCAGGCGATAGGCTTTCGTGCCCAGTCGCAGATCGAGACTGGCCGGTTGGATCTGGCGGCCTTCAATCTGAACGTCCGCCCGGATCACCCGGTCGGCGATCAGTTGCTTCAGCCGTTGGTAGGGCAGGATGCCGTTCCGCCGCGACTCCCGTCGAGGACGCTGAGGGGCGTGGCGCATCACAATTCGTCCAGGCTGCCATTGCCGCACGCTGCCATGGTGGGACTGGCCCCTCGACCCAGCTCGGGGCAGGCTCTTCGACTGGGCTCAGAACAGGCTCCGACCATGGGCAATTCGCGGGATCCAGGGCGTCCGTTCTCATTCGGCGGCTGAGGATAGGTAAAGGTCTTGTGTTCGTAGTTCTTGACCACGGCGACGTCCTCGTCCAGGTGGACCAAGTAGTCAGGGGGCAGGATGGGAATCTTGCCGCCTCCGCCGGGCGCGTCAATCACAAAATGCGGGACCGCCATGCCGCTGGTATGTCCCTGCAGGGCGCGGATCTGGTACAGATAGTACGGCTTGACTCGGGCCAGGAGGAGCTGATGCATGAGTCTCTTCATAACCTCCGGGTCGTCATTGACCCCTTTGAGTAAGACAGTCTGCGCGCCCAGCGGAACTCCGGCGTCGGCCAACATTCCACAGGCGGCCTTCACTTCCGACGTCAACTCGTCCGGGTGGTTAAAATGCAGGTTCATGTAGATCGGATGGTATCGCTTGATGATCTCGCACAGCTTCGGCGTGATGCGCTGCGGGAGAGTCCCCGGGACGCGTGAGCCGATGCGGATCAATTCCAGGTGCGGGATCCTGCGTAAGGCCTTGAGGATGCGCTCCAGCAAATGATCCGGCAGCAGGAGCGGATCTCCCCCCGAGAGGATCACGTCGCGCACCTCGGTGTGTTCTCTCAAGTAGGCGATGGCGCGGTCCAACTCCCCCTTTTTGAGAAAACCGGGTTTCCCGACCAGCCGCTTGCGCGTGCAGAAGCGACAGTAGATGGGGCATTGGTTGGTCACCATCAAGAGGACTCGGTCAGGGTAGCGGTGCACGAGGTGAGGCACCGGGCTCATCAGGTCTTCTTCGAGCGGGTCGTCTTCGGCGTCCAGATCCTCAATCTCGGCCGGGTCGGGGACCACCTGTTTCCAGATCGCGTCGCCCTTTTCCTTGATCATGCGCATGACCGTCGGGGTGATGCGCATGGGGTACTCCCCGACGATCGTGTCAATCTCCTTCGGGTCAACGCCGAGCCGGTCGGCCAGATCCTGGGGCTTCACCACGCTGTCGGCCAGGATTCGTCTCCATTCCTCCATTTACCACTCCCTCCCTATGGCCACGGTCACGAGGTGCGAGGTTAGAGGGAACAGGACGGAGCATCTTCCCCCGAACCCCGAACCTCGGACCCCGTCCCGTGATTTCCATACTGAGCTTCCAGATACTCCAAGATAGCCCGCGTCTCGGTCAACACCGTGTCTCCGTCCTTGAGGACCGGGACGTAGTACTGTCCTGAGACCTCATACACCTGCTTCCGGAACGGTCTGAAATTGGGCACCACCACGTCTTCGTACTCGAGTCCCAACTCGGCGAGCTTCTCCCGAACGATCGCGCATTCGGGGCACGAGTTGGTGTGATAGAACGTCATGCTTGTCGTTATGGGTGATGCGTGACCCGTGATGGGTCCTGAGAGAGGCAAGGATTTCCCCACAACTCATCACTCATCACGGTTTCACCGCGCAGGGCACCATCACCGCATCGTGCATGCCGTGGATCAGCTTTTTGTCCAGCGGGCAAACCGTGGCGAGAATCCCGGCCAGCTCGGCTCGATCGCCGGTGACGAAATAGTAAGGGGACAGACGGGCACGTCCGGCCATCGGGACCACCTCATTGGCGCGCTGGTCATAATACGACAACTCGAACCGCCGCCCCTTATGAAATTCCTGAAGGATGTAAGGCGTCGTCGGGAAGGACGCGAGCGCGCCATCCAGCGCGGCCGCCCAATCTTTCTGGGACAGGTCATGCCCCACCGACACGCCTCGGCTGCCCCAGGCCAACTCCGAGAAGCCCGATGGTTTCACGACGTAGCGGCGGTCTTTTTGTCCGGCCTCGGCCACGTCACGCCAATCCGCTACGGCGCGGCGGGCCACCCGCAGGTCGGGGATGATCCCGGACGGGGGCAAAGGCCGGGGATCCAGGACCCACGTCTGCGGCATCAGGCTTTTCAGGAGACTGAACGTCTCCTCTCCCAGTTCCTTGGTCCAGAAGGGCGCCAGGATCGGATGGTGAAGCAACGCGAACGCCAGCTTCTCCTCCAAAGCGGGCTTGAACGGAGGCGTGACGATCGTCCGATCCTTCTTGGCGCTGTACATGATCAGTTCTGACTTGGGGATGTTCTTCAGATCGAACAGCTCGAAAAAGCGGTACAGCAACGAGACCGGGCGGTCTCCGGCCGGTCCGGGGAGGAACAACCCCTCCTCGGTGAAGGCTAGCTCCTCTGGCTCGACGCAGGAGGCTTCGATCCCGGATTCGCGGAGCCGCGCAGCCAGCCAGCGCATCTCGGGACGATAGTCTTTCGCCTCGTCAGACACGACGATGGCGATGACCTCTTCTCGGGCGTTCGCGAGCGGACGAGAGGACAGATGGTGCCGCAGCATCTCGGCAAAGCCCCGGACCATGCCATCGACACCACCCACGATCTCACCACTGACCCCCGACCACTGACCATATGCCCTTCCAAGCGCCCCGGTCAGTCCGATCCCACCCGGCACGGAATCCAGTTCGGTGATGACCATCCGGTCGTCCGTGGGGATGATGTCCGGACGGATGACGTCAGGGAGCAGGTCGCGGAACCGCTTCATCCTGCTGTAGGCCACCAGAGATTCCGGCTTGCCTTGATCCAGGTAGGCAGAAACCCAGACCGGCTGCGCGCCGCGGACGCTCTCCAGGTAGAGCCGATTCAGAGCTCGATAGAAGGCCAGTAGGTGAGTCCCCAGAGAACGGAAAAAAGCCACTTGATCGGCGGACAGCACGAACGGGTCCGGCGCGATGCGCCAGCGCGCCGTGGCAGCTCCACCGGCCTGTGTCTCAGCACCAGATGAAGGAGTTTCGTAGAGGCCGTCGCGGACGAGAGCTTCGTGAATAGCGGCGCAGCGACGCAGGGAGGCGTCTGTGCCGGGGAGGCTGGACAGGTCGTGCGCGAGTGCCATTCGTCAATCGTCATGGGTCACTCGTCACCCGCCAGCGAATGACGAATGACGATCTTCCCGCAGACGCGCAGATGGTAACACGGCCTCCGGCATCCAGACAAGGGCGGGTCACAAGAGGGGTAGCGCCCGCTCGCCAGGCGTCTTCCGGAGGGAGAGGCGCTGGGCCTTGCGTGACCACACCGGCAGCCGGTGCCTTGCCTCGGTCAGGAGCCCAGCGTATCATGACAGATCATGGATGCTCATCGAAAGACGGGTCGCGCTGAGCTGATCCAGATCACGCCGCTGCCGCAAATTGTGCCCAGCCGGGTCTGCCTGAGCTGCGACGTGTGTTGCCGGTTTCCCGAGCCGGACAGCTTCCTCCGCCCGTACTTCACGGCTGACGAGATCCGGAGAGCGGTCGCGGGTGGTGTCGACCCCGCCCACTTTGCGGATCCGAACGGATGTCAGGTCAGCGTCGTGCCAAATGCGGGCGGGGAGGGCTACCACTGTCCGGCCTTCGACCCGGCCACCTCATACTGCCGGATCTATGAGGTCCGCCCGCTGGATTGTCAGATCTATCCCCTGGCCGTCATGTGGAGCGCCCCCCTCACCCCAGCCCTCTCCTCTGGGGGGGGAGGGGAGGGAGAGGGGCGGGAGGTCGTGCTGGGCTGGGATCTGAAATGCCCGTTCTTAAACCCAGGCGCGGGGCACGAGGCGAGGGGTGATTACAGGACTGAGGTTCGAGGACTGAGGACTGAGGGTCAGACCTCAGCGCTCAGCGCTCAGTCCTCAGTCCTGCATCCCGAATTGGAGGACTACGCTAATAAGATCGCGGAGTTGATCGAACGGGAGGATTCCCTCGAAACCTTCGCTCACAACCCAGCCTTGATCAGCCGATTTCAGGAGGATGTGGTCATCCTCCGGCCGCTCCCGCGCCTCAGCGGGCGCCTAGGCGCTGCTCGTGAGGAGTTAGGCGTCAGGCGTCCCCTGCCGCCGAAGGCTTCAGGGGACCGCTCCGCCAGAGCCTTGGCGGCGGTGGGGCGTGAGGCGAGAGCCGCCCCGGTCTTACGTCCATTGACGCTGGCCGATCGCGTTCGATTCGAAGAGGCGCTGGCTTCGATCGACACGCCGCTTGCCTCGTATGCCTTTGCCTTTCATTACATCTGGCGGGAGTTGTTTACCTACTCATGGGCTGAGCTTGAAGGGCACTTCTGCCTGTTCGCCCAGTACGCAGATGGCATCTATATGCCGCTTCCCCCGCTGGGGCCATCGGGATCATTAGGCGAGGCGCTGACGCAAGCCTTCGCCTTGATGCTGGCGAGCAACAAGGCCTCGGCCGTCACCCGCGTGGAGAATGTGTCGGAGGAGCAGAAGCCGTTCTTTGAGACACTGGGCTATCGTGTCACGCCGAAGGATCCGGATTATCTTTACCGCGCACGTGATCTGGCCAGGCTGGCAGGCGATCGGTATAAGTCACAACGTGCGGCCTGCAACCGGTTCGTGCGCGAGCATCGGTACCAGTATGGACCCTACATGGATGCCGACAGGGAGGCTTGCCTTGCACTCTTTCACGAGTGGGCCACGCAAAAGGTCCGAGCGGGGATGGATTCGACCGCGCGGCAGATGCTTGCTAATTCAGAATCAGCGCATCGCGAGGCGTTGACTCACCATCAGACCCTCGGGTTGGTAGGGCGAGTCGTCCGAGTGGACGGGCACATCCGCGCCTATACGGTTGGATACCAACGGACGCCGTCCGTGTTCTGCGTGCTGCTGGAGGTAACCGACCGGCGCATCCCCGGCTTAGCCGAGTTCATCTTTCGCGAGAGCTGCCGCGAGGCGGTGGAGGGGGGCTACGAGTGCGTCAATACGATGGATGATTCCGGGCTTCCTTCTCTCGCCCGCTCGAAGCAGGCCTACCATCCACTCAGACTGCTGCCCAGCCACATCGCCTCGGAGCGGTGAGTCATCCGCTGGCCTAGCGCGAACTCTCGGCCATTCGCGCCCGCTCGGTTCACCGTTTCCCCTTCGAGATCCCTCTGGTTCGATAACCCACGATGACCGCAAGCATGCAGCAAATTGCAAATTTGGGATACGCGCCCCATTGAACGATCCTAAGCTGCATTGGCGTAGCCCCGCTCTCCTCAATCGGGAAATATATCCACGCCAGGTGCGCTGCGCAGGCAACCCCGGTAACTATTGCAATCAACCAAGGCCGCTGATGCAAAAACAGTCCTAGTAGATACGGCCCGCAGATTGCCGCGACCGTGGCACCGCTCGTGTCAATTGTCAGCATGCCAATGTAAACCGCCGTTCGCTTTTCAAAATAGGCCTGTAGCCACTGAATCAAAGAAACCTCATAAAGCGAAAGCATGCCCACGATAACAATATAGAGGTAGGGAACCACTGCGACACAAACGAGCGAAAGTAGCCAATCGAGAACGATTCGCCTCATGGAAGTTAACTCAGTCAAACCGGGGCCACTTTACCCTTCCCTCGCGCGGGCGGCCTGCTCCAAGCAGTAACCTAACTCCTGCTGGATTCCCAGGCGGGCCGCCCACTGGGAGAGATAGGGTTGGTCCAAACCGCTGCGCTGATGATGGAGCACCGAGAGCACATCCACGAAATCCTGTGCCCGGCCGGCCTTCAGCTTGTGGAGAATCAGGTCTTCAGGAGAGATCACCCAGACGGACAGGTTCCCGATCGCCTCTCTTCGCCGCCGGGCGAGACACTCGTGATCGTGGGCATCGTGGGGAAACATCAGATCGATTGCGACGGGACCGCAGCGTAGTCGCAGGTGCACGTCACGAATCATCGGGTTCTGCTCGGCCCATTCCCGATCCTGGTCAAAGCCTCCCGCCGCAAGGGCCTCGAGCAATCGTCCTCGATCGGCCGGCTCGACAGCAAGCAGCACATCCACGTCCTGAGTCGTGCGTGGCGCACCCCAGGCTCCCAGCGCTAACGCGCCCAGCAGGCAATGGAGAGCGCCGAGCGAGTCAAGGATACGGATCAGATCTCGGAGCGCATGCTCAAGCGGGGTGTCACGAGGGGTCATCGGTCGGAACGGAACCGCAGCCGATCTCGCTGGGATTTCCAGGCTTCCACGTTCCGGTACGCAACCTCATCGAGCTGGTCGGGCGTGAGATCCGGGTGCTGCGCGCGAAGACGGCTGAGGATCTGACGCCATCCGAGGTCGGCCAACTCCACAGCTTGGCGTAAGCCTTCCCCTGGGGATCCGGGCCCACGACTTCCCCGCAAGTCAGCGGCGGTACGGTTGAGTCGTTGCGCCCAGAGAGGGAGCACGAGCTGCGGCGAAGCAGTCCCCTGGGTGTTGACCGACTCGGAATTGGCGGCCGGCATAGCGACCTCCGGAGGCCTCGATCGTGGCGAGAACAAAAACGATAGCGTGAGTCTATCACACACCGGGAACGAGGCCAAGCCAAGGGCTTGCTCCGGCCGCCCTCTCCCCTGACTAGTGTGCCCACGGAATCAGGGTAGCCCAGCCCGACCCCTTCTCTGTCTTTTTCTGTCCGCGCACAGGCGGACGGGATAGCCCCTTTGTCTTCGTTCCCATTCCTGGCAGTGGCGATTAATGATTTCTCCTGATCTACTTCCATTTAGAAATAAACTGCCAAACTGAGGCAGCGACCAGACCAATCAACGCATATATCAAAGCATTTAGGAAAAGCGCAATGGTAAATACAACGGCCACGACTAAGATACTCGTTTCAGGACGCGCAGTTGCTCCCAGCAGAAAATAGGTTGGCCATAAGTAAGGCCAGAGTAATCGGCCAGCCGGTATTTCTGTTGGATTCAAAAATAGAGATGCTCGAGCGACCATCTGCAGAATTACCGGGACTGTGGCACCAAGCACTGCAAATACCCAAACAATTCGAGACATTAGGGTGCCGTCCTCACATCCTCTGCCAGCTGATTAACAACGAAGATTGGGGGTCAGCAACGAAGATCAGAAGATTGGGGGTCAGAGTACAATTTCAAGGTGAATCCGTCCGTTTCGGTCGCGCCGGATGGAAAAAAACGGGACATTCTCCTTTTCTTACCAGATCTGCGTTTATCCAACTCGATAACGGCCTATGACGTCTACTTCATTCCGTAGACGTCAGATTTTCTACCCTCCCGCGGTTGGAGAGCGCGTGTCAAGCGGAAATTCCGCCCCCAAATGGTGGAATTTCTCAGTCATGGTCCGGTGGGGCTCCCAGCGGTCGGCCGTCAAGCGCGCTGGATCATTCGTATGCGCCTTCGCGAGCCAGACCTTCCCGCATGGCGGGGCTACCGTGTGAGCAGGCGAGTGTCAGACTCGCCTACCTGCACACAGTTCCTGTCGCTTCATGTGTTCGTTGGCTTCAAGGAGGCTCGCGCCCACAGAACTTTCGAATGGGCACAGCGACAGGACGCTGGCCGTTCTCCGACCGGGGGACTTAGATGGTAGAAAAGCCCCATCACCATCGGGATCAACCCGATGGCATTATAGAAGAGATGTAATTCAAGACGGGGAATCAGCAGTTGCACCAGGCTCGTGGGAACGGGAGCGCCGAAGAGGTTATGCCCGAGCATGGCCTGCCCCAAGAGCAGAGTGTGTTCCATGACATGCCACGCCTGGATCGCCAGCGCGGCATTCCACCAGGCACGCGATCGACCGGCGAACCCCGGCCGCAGGAGGGCCAGCCCTGCCAGGATGCCCCCCACGTACCCGAAATGTAGCCACTCTGACGTGACCAGCCACGGAAACAGCAGACCAATCCCGCCATGCGCATGCGGGAGCGACCAGTGGCGGACGTAGACCTGGTACGCCTGCATCACATGCTCACCCCAATGCGCCACGACAATCGCGAAGAGGAGGAAAACGGCGCGCGTGTGCCAGGACCCATTCAGCGTCTTGAGGATACGTCGTGCAGAAGATTCGATCATGGTGTCAGCCTCACTGTTGTGCCTGTACATATAGCGCCCTCACGCGCCGAGTTGACGAGCGGCCATCGCCGTGCCCGCGAGACGGGCACGAATTTTCGCAAATGCGATCTCCCGGGTCGTGGACGTGTCGTCGCCGAACGGGGAGAATCCGCAATCGTCGGTGGTACCCAGTTGTTGGATGGGAATATAGGCAGCCGCCTCCAGAACTCGGTCTCGCACTTCCTCCGCAGTCTCAATCCGCGGGATGAGCGGATCAATGACCCCGACAAAGATCGTGTGGTGCGGCCGCGCGTACGTCTTGATCAGGTTGAGCACGCGGCGTCGCTCGCGCTCGCTTGCCAACTGGATGTAGAACCTTCCGACGTGAAGCTCGAACAGGCGTGGCAGCAGCGCAGCATAGTCCACATCTGCGCTGTGCGTCGAGTCGTGGTCCCCTCCAGGGCATGTGTGAATCCCGATGCGCGCCCTCTGTTCTGCGGAGAAGCGGCTGAGCACGCGGTTGTTGAGATCGATGAAGCACGTCAAGAGCTGCCCGCTTGGGTCGAGCTTGATCGAGAGTCGTCCTTCCGTAAAGTCAATCTGGACCGTATGGGCCCCGGCGTCCATACAGCGACGGATATCCGCTTCCGCCTCGTCGACCAGGTCGTCGAGGAAGGTGTCTCGTGGATATCCCGGGATGCCCTCCTCCGGGTACAACAGGCTCAAGGCTGAGGCCGAGATGACAGCCTGCTTGATGGGAACCTGCGTATATCGTTGCGCGGCCTGCAGATACCGATCCGCATAGGTGCTGTACCGGAAAGGCCCCGCGGTGAGCCTGGGCAATCGACGCTGGTGGCCGTCGGCAAAGGTAATGATGGGGCCGTCCGCGCCGAGATTCTGGAGCCCGTGGAGCGGATAGGTGGCAAAGCTGGGCTTGGCCTGCTCGCCGTCCGTGATCACCGGCGACCCGGTGGCTTCCAACTCCGCGATGGTCTCGCGAAGGGCGGCATCATAGGCCATGTCTATTGCCGACTGTGAACAGCGGTGTTTCGTGAAAGCCGTGAGGGCCTCAAGCAGTGCCCGTGGCCGGGGAATGCTACCTATGGGCTCGGTCGGGATCATCATCTATCCCTTGCGGGTGCGGACATGGCTCAACGTCCCGGCCCCCTCACCTTAAATGGAGAAGCCCGATGCTTATACGCCAGAATTGAAATGGTGTCTACCCCTCCTTAGGGAGGGGGTCCTAGTGGTTCGGAGGAGCCATGTCTGCCATTGCTCGTTCAAGTCGGTTGATGCACTCGCGGTTTAATTCACTGAGAAAAGGGGACCTTCTACTTTTCTGGTCTGGGCGCGGCCTGACCGTGGGCGCAGTCTGGCCTCAAGACTAGAGCGGCGGATGGATTCTCACCAGACCAGCCAGTTTGGCGAGTCCGGTCAAGAGAGAAGTAGAATGGCCCTCTTTTCTCCCACTTCGTCAAGATTTTGACTTGTTGGCTCAACGTGTTCGTCTCGCCTGGGCGGGGTGTCGTAGTTGGCGGGGCTACCGTGTGAGCCTTGAGCATGGTACGATCGCCCCTCTGTGAAAGGTCCGGATTGGGCGTGAGCCGGACCGTGCTTAGGTTCAGAGACCGGTTATCACCGATGTCTTTCTCCAGAACACTGTCGCTGATCCTGTGCCTCCTGCCCTTGCTGAGCCTTGCCGAGCCAGCGCTCTCGCCGGCGTCCTCGTTGCCGGCCACAACGGACCGATCGGGACCGACGGTGCAGTTTGATTTCAATGCTGCTGATCCAACCGGGGTCGCGTCTCGGGGGAAGAGACCTGTGTTGACCATCCATCTCATCCTCATCGGCCAGCCCATGGATCAGGACGTCATGGTGATCCTGGAAGGGGATGGCGTCGGCCGTGCGATGGTTCCCATGATCCCGAGTGCCGTCCCTGCGTCTCTCTCTGCGGGAGTGGCGCTGGACCCGGCACGCCTAGGCGCTACGTCCCCAATGCCGAACTTGCTCCGCATCGAGGCCACATTTGCGCGGGCAAAGGGCATGCGACTCCATCGTTTCTTGACCCGGGTTGTGTATGTGACCCTCACGCCGTCTGAAGTCGGCGGGGACCTCCAGGCCGCGAACATCCCCCCAGGTTCCGGCGTCGGAGAACCTGAAGCGGTCCCGGGAGAGAGCAGGCCTGGCGTGCCGGCGGCGTCGGAGGAGATCATTGCCGAGACGGATCTGGTGGTGCGCCCCCCTCCTTCTTCATTGTCCGGCTACTGGGGAGAGGTGAAACGCCTCATGAACCGAAGCTGGCATCAACAGATCAAGCCAGGCCCGCGGTCAGAACGGGGGGGTGTGCCTCGCGTCCGATTCCGCCTGCTCGCCGATGGACACGTTCCACTGATCCAGATTGAACGGAGTTCCGGGAATCAGCGGCTGGATGAAGTCGCCCTACAGGCCGTGGTGACTGCCCAACCCTTTCCCCCATTCCCCTCGTACCTTCAGGATAACTCTGTTGATGTGCATATCGATTTGCGTCCGGGCAGGTGAGGCGTAAGATACGGGGTGCAAGGACGGTCCCTCCGCTATCTTGCACCTCGAATCTCGCATCCAAGGCCGTATTCCTCTCGCCCCTGGCGCCGATTGCTTTGACTCGGCCTGACCTTTATACTGGTCCCGTCATGAACCCGCGAAGCGACCGGCCGCCGATGAAAGGCCAGGAGCTGGAGATTGACCGCTACCGGCTCCGGGAAGAGCCTTACTATGCCGAGGTGAGCGGGGAGATCGGCCTCTTCACGATTGCCGCCCAGAGCCGGATGCCCGTGATGCTCAAAGGGCCGACGGGCTGCGGCAAGACGCGCTTCGTCCAGCACATGGCCTATCGGCTCGCCCGCCCACTCATTACGGTTGCCTGTCATGAAGATCTGACCGCCTCCGACCTGGTCGGGCGGTACCTCTTGAAGGGTGACGAAACGGTCTGGGTGGATGGGCCTCTGACCCTGGGGGTGAAGCACGGGGCGATCGTCTATCTGGACGAAGTCGTCGAGGCCAGGAAGGATACGACGGTGATCATTCACCCCTTGAGCGACGACCGGCGCCTCTTGCCGATTGAAAAGAAAGGGCAGGTCATCGAGGCGGTGGACGAGTTCATGCTCGTGATCTCCTACAACCCCGGCTATCAGAGCGTGCTCAAGGATCTCAAACAGAGCACGAAGCAGCGGTTCCTGGCGATCGAGTTCGGGTATCCCCCGCGTGAGATCGAGGCCAGGGTCATCGAACATGAAGCCCGTGTCGACAAAGAGACGGCGCAGCGATTAGTTAAGCTGGGTGAGAAAGTTCGAAACCTCCGGAATCACGGGCTGGAGGAGGGAGTGAGCACGAGGCTGCTGATCTATGCCGGCGAGCTCATGCGGCAGGGCGTGGCTCCGCCGCGCGCCTGTGAAGCGGCCGTGGCCCGACCGATCACGGATGATCCCGACATGCAGCGGAGCATCCAGGAACTGGTCAACGCCATCTTTTGAAGAAGTGAAAATTTCAAAATGCCAAATGGGCAACTCAGAAAGCCGGGCACAGAGTGAACAATTCAACATGCCAAATGGAACGTGCAAGAGTGTGGAGGCGTCCTCAATTTTTCATTCTTAATTTTGCATTGGTCATTGCGCTTGTCGCGAGCGCCGGCTGCAGTTATCTGTTTTACCCGAGAGCCGGCGAGTTTCTGGAGAAGGCCAAGGGCGCCAGCGGCATCGACACCATGGTCAACCTGACCACGATGTTGGAGGCCAGCGCCAAGGCGGCTCACGGCGGTCAGGGCTATGACGCAGCCCTCAATGATCTTCATAATCAGTTCCACGCCCTCCACGATGCTTTCTGTGGCGTGACCAACGAGCAGGCCTCGACACCCGCTTACGGCAAGGCAGTCACGATCAATAAGGAGCTGTGGGTGATCTTCAAGCGACTCTGGAAGTACCGCAACGAGCAGCCCGGCCGGGACACCCATCTGGATCTTTTCGCGAAGCGCATCCAGGAGTTGCGTGAGTCGCTCCAGGCTGTGAAGGGCTAACGTTCCTGCTCGTCCCTGAACCTTGAGCCTGCTCGGCCTCAGCGAATTCCCGCCCACGTATCTACACTTTTCCTTTGCGGTCACGACGACGGACGCATTCAGGCCATCCTAGGTTGCGTCTCCAAGCGACCCGGGCTACGATGCAGGGCTGAGCGTTATTGATTTAACCGAACGACGATCCAGTGAGGTCCCATGCGTGTGCTGATGCTCGGCGCCGGGTACGGCGGCATCAGGTTGGCGATTGAGCTGGAGCGGGGACTGCACCGGGGCCATTGGAAGGGGCAGATTGTCCTGGTGGATCAGTTTCCGCTCCACCAGCTCGTGACCGAGCTGCATCAGGTCGCGGCCGGATCGGTGCTGTCCGATTTCGCCGCGATCCCGCTGGCCAAGGTCTTGGGCGGCAAGCGAATCGCGTTCCGGCAGGCCACCGTGACGGGGTTTGACCTGGCAGGCCACCGAATACGGACCACGCAAGGTGACCTCATCTACGACGTGCTGGTGTTGGGGCTGGGCGGCGAGGTGGATTACTTCGACGTCCCGGCGCCGCGCATTCCGGGACTTCGCGAACACGCGGCGGGCATCCAGACGATGCAGCAAGCGAACACGGTTCAGTTCCGGCTGCAGGAGGCCGTGTATCGGTACTCCAGGGAGGCGGCCAAAGGCGCGAAGCCGCTGACGCTCGTGATCGGCGGGGGCGGCATGACGGGCGTGGAGATGGCCGGGCAATTGGCGGATGAGACAACCGCCTGGCGAGAGGAATACGGTCTGGCCGCGGATGCTATTCAGGTCCTGCTCGTCGAAGCCCAGGAGCGTCTCTTGCCGGGGTTGCACCCGCAGATCGCCACCTATGCGGTTTCGGTGCTTCAGCGGAAAGGTGTGACGGTCAGGCTCAAGACGGCGATCTCCCGGGTGGAGCGTGGCCATGCCGATGAACCGGGTGCGTCGATCCGGCTGGTCCTCGCCTCCGGTGAGAAAATTCCAGCCGGGATGTTGATCTGGGCCGGGGGCATGCGCGGTCCCTCGGTCCTGGCTGGCTCCGGCTTATCTCTGGATCCCAAGGGACGCGTCATCGTCAACGGGTATCTGCAGGCGCAGGGACAGACCCATGTGTACGCCCTCGGCGACTGTGCGCTGGTGCTGCACCCCCACACGGGCCAACCCTGCGCGCCCTCGGCTCGGCTAGCGTTGCATGAAGCGTTCTGGCTCGCCAGGTACCTGACCCAACGGTGGACCTTGCCGTTTCTTCCGTACACGACCGGAGCAGTGATCTCGCTCGGGCGCGGCGAAGCGGTGGCCGTGATCGGACGACTGCGGTTCTTCGGGCGCCTGGCCTACCTGCTCAAGTCGCTGATTACGATGAAATACCTCTATTCGATCGGTGGTCTTCGGCTGCTGATCTATCAGATGCGGATCGGCGTGCTGGGGAAGATCTAGAAGAATCCGGCCATTCACTCGTTGGGTCATTGCAAGGCCCACCCGATCACAGATGCTTCGACGGTGCCATTCACGGAAGCCTTAGTACAGGATACTCCTAAGGGTGCGGTTCTCAGCGTCTACGTTCAGCCCAGGGCAGCGCGGACCGAGTACGCCGGGGTCCACGGGGATGCCCTGAAGTTCCGGGTGGCCGCTCCGCCGGTCGAAGGAGCCGCCAACGATGCCCTCTGCCGATTTCTGGCCGAGCAATTCAATCTGTCCAGGAGCGCGGTGGTGGTGCGGTCAGGCGAGGCGTCTCGCCGCAAACGGGTCTTGCTCACGGGCGTGCCGGCCCGGCGAGTGTGGGAGGTCTTGGGTCATTAGCTCTTCCTGTGTCATCCTGAGTACAACGAAGGATCTCTGCTTCTCTGTCACCGCAGATGAAGCGCTATTACGTCTACATTCTGACCAACAAGTCCCGAACGCTTTATACGGGTGTTACGAACGATCTCCTGCGCCGCGTCCATGAACACAAGCAGAAGCTTGTCCAGGGCTTTACCGCCAGGTACAACATCACACACCTGGCGTACTTTGAGGAGACCACGGACGTGCAGGCTGCTCTCGCCAGAGAGAAGCAAATCAAAGGCTGGCTGCGGATGAAGAAGATCGCTTTGATTGAGTCGCTTAACCCCCGATGGGAAGACCTGAGCGACGGGTGGTATTCGTGAAGACACATTTCACCACGAGATCCTTCGCTGCGCTCAGGATGACAGACAGCGCTTTGCTCAGGATGACAGGTCGACAGTGGAGGCCGCGCTGCCAGAGCCTCGGTGAGGCCGGCGCCGATCCCGCGGGTGGGCTGCCGATAGGCGGGAAGTCCCCTGGCGCTGCGGTGATCAGAGGAGGAAGCAGGCGGGAAAGTCAGCCAGGAGGCACTGCAGGCGGATTGAAAGGCTCTCCAGTCGTTTGAGATCTTCCTTCGTCGGAGCAGTAGACTCGAGCACCTTCAGCCACTCATGGTCGCGCCGGAGTTTCCACATCGACAGGGCAGAAGTTCTTGGGATCATCATCTTTTTGTCGGCAGCCCACGCGACGAGTGGCCGAAGGCTCGCCACTTCGTCCGCGAACTCCAGCCTGTTCGCTTCGAAGCGATAGGGTTCTTGGTCCTGATCGATCAATTCCAGGAGGGTTTGGAGCCACCCCACCGTGGCCGCCATCCGTTCGTAATGCAACGTGTCCGGTAGGTCGGTGGTCTGATGATAGCGGGGCGTCCTGCCGGCTGAGAGAAACACGAACGGGACCGTGGCGTTTCGGAACGCGTCGTAGTCGCTGAACGACACCTGCCCCACGAGCGGCACCTCTTCGACGAGATGCATCCCCACCGGCAGCACCGTAAGACCGGTGACGGGTGACCGGTGACGGGTGACCGGCTGAAATGGCTGATGCTCCGCGTCACGCGTCACGCGTAGCGCGTCACGGCCGCCCGCTTCCTTGAGGCGGCGGTAGAGGCCGGGGCTCTTTTCGGCGCCGGCGGCGAAGATCACCTCCCGTAGAGGGTCCCAATGCACGCCGCCCATCAGATCCATGATGACGACGGCTTGAAGATTGGCCGGGGAGCCGATCTCGGGGGGAAGATGATCGACGAAATATTGCGAGCCCATGAGCGGCGTGCGGATGTACGGTGGCTCTTCTGCATTGAAGGCCACGAACAGCATGTGGTCGTGCGCCAGCGGCGGTAAGAGGCGCGCGGTCTCAAGGAGGATGGCCACCGCCGAGGCGTTGTCGTCTGCGCCGAGATAGGACCCGCCGAGATGGTCGTAATGCGCACCGATCAGGACCCAGCGTGGCGACGGCCCCGCGGTTGCCGCGGGTCGCACCCCGATCAGGTTGTCGCCCAGCTCGGATGAGATCCGCTGGCCATAGCCACGCAGGGAGGGCAATGATTCAAGCCCCATCTCCCGAAACCGGGCTTGAATGTACTCGGCCGCCTCGCGGTTGCCAGCTGTTCCCGGCTTCCGGCCTTTCAGCTCGGGGCTGGCGAGATACTGGACGTGGGCTCGGAGGCGTTTGGCGAGGTCGCTGGTGACCGGGAGGGTCTTGGCGTCAACGGGTGTCATGGCGAACAGGTAGCCGGCGATTGTGCCTGCAAGCAGGAGTGGGGCGAGCCCGAAGATGACGACCCATCGCAGCCGCGGCATTCGGAACTCACCCCTCAGAGTTTCGAGGCTTGGCTACTGCGCGCGCACAGTTTACAAGGCCCACCGGCTCCTTTACAATCGGCGGCCTTAGCAGACCAGGTGAGGGGTGAGGAGTAAGGAGTAAGGAGAGGGGGATCGCTAACGCAAGAGGCAAAAGTTCAAAGTTAAGAGGTTAAAGGTCAAAGAGGGATGACAGATTCACCGTTCAAGAAGACTGACCAGGAAGAACTGATCGCGCGGCTAGCCGGGGCATTAGACCGGTCCACGGCGGTCGAGTTAGTCAGCGATTTGGTTAGAACGACGAACCGGTCCGAGACGGCCACCCAGGTCCTTGAGCTGCTGGATGAGCTCAAGGAAGCCTCCTCGAAAGCCGCGCAGGGTGCCGTAGAGGCGTTGCTGGAACTGCGGCGCCGGGGCGCCCTGGAGGTGGTGGTCTCTTGGCTTGACCTCGGGGTGGCGCTCGCGGGCTCATCCGGTGCGGCCGCGATCAAGTACTTCAAGGAAAGCCCGCTCATCCTCGGCCTCATCGAGTCAACCGAGGCGCGCCGCCAGGTCCTGGTGCTGGCACTCGAGCTGGCGGAGAGTGATCCCAATGTCGCGCTCGACTGGTTCAAGAAGTCGCCCGAGCTGCTGACGGTCCTGCCCGCGGATCAGTTGGCCTCCTGGGCCGAGGTCGGCGTCGAGCTGGCGCGCCTGGATTATGTGGTGGGGATCGAGTTCTTTCGACAGAGTCCCGCTATAGCCCAGGTGATCCCGCTGCCTCTGGTGAGGACCTGGGTCAGTTTCGGGATGAAGCTGATCACGCAGAATAGCCTGGGCAAGACCGATTATCTCGGCACCCTGGAGTTCTTCCGCACCAGTCCGGCCATCCTGGGCGAGGTCAAAGGGGCTGGAGCGAGACAAGCGGTGGTGGAGTTGGGCTCCGTCATGGCCGACCATTCGCCGACGCTTGCCATCGCGTTCTTGGCGGAGGCGCCGACGATCCTTCGCCGCTTGCCATCGGAGGAGTGGCGGGCGAAAGTCCTGCAGTACGGGGTGTTGGTGGCCGAGCGGGATGCGGAGGCGGCCTTAGCCTACGTGCGCCGGTGTCCGGAGATCCTGGGGCTGATCGGGTCAGTGGAACCGGGAGCGGAAAAGTTCGAGGAGTGGTACCGAAGCGGTATGGAAATCCTGGAGTTCAGCCCTGACGGCGCGCGCGCCTATTTCGCGCTGGAAACCAGGAAGGCCCTGGCCTCGATCGAGCAGGCAATCAGCGGTGTCCCACTGAGGCAGATCGCCCGCTCAGTGAAGCTGTTTGCCCAGGGCCTGTGTGGGGCCGATGTGACGATCCGATCACTGCCGGACCTTGATCCTGCCGGCCAGGCTGCCCCGGAGTCGCTCCGTGCCACCGTCAGCCCGGATGGGCGCACGATCGCGCTGCCGGCTCTCCTCAGGCGGTATCCGACTCGTGAGCAGAACCTCAGGCTGTATACGGTCATGACGGCCCATGAGGCCGGGCATCTGGAATTCGGCACCTATAGCCTGTCGCTCGGCCGGCTGGCGGATCTGATTCACGTGGTCCGGACGCGGTACCGCCCCTCACCCCCACCCTCTCCCCCGAGGGGAGAGGATAATGGAGAGGGGCAATCGGGAATGGCGCAGAGTCCAAGCATCCAATCGCTCAAAGAGTTATTCGCGCTCTACCCTCAGCCTGGCCTCGTTCGGGATCTGTGGACGGTGCTGGAAGACGCCAGGGTGGAGTATCGGCTGCAGCATGAATATCCGGGTCTCAAGCGCGATCTCGCAGTGCTGGCGCGCGAGGCGGTGAGGACGCGATCATTCACTCATGGCCTGTCGGTCCGGGAGATGATCGTGGATTATCTCTTGTTGTTGACGACGGCTGAGCCGGGAACGGTCCGGATTCCGGACTCGATCGCCGACATCGTGGACCAGTTGTGGGCCCTGTGTCAGCGGATCCTGACGCCCACGGCGTCCGCAGAAGAGACGATCAGGCTGGTGGACCGTCTCTATCTGACGATGGAGGAGATGCTGGCTTCCACTGCGTGCGACGTCGCAGCATACGAGGAAGAGGCAACCAAGCGCGATCTCGGGGCGGGGCCCAAGGCGTCTGAGGAGGTCTCAGGACAGTACCGGCCGGTGACCAACTGGGCCTATCGAGGCGCCATGAATCCCGACATGGTCCGGGACCGAGGTGGCGATGTCGAGGGCACCGACCAGCAGATTGCGTTGCACGGGGACAGTTCCCACGCAGAGTCCTCCGCCGAAGGGCTTCGGCCCCCGAAGCCGGAAGGGGGACAGTCCCCGCGGTCAGTCCCCTCCCGCGCGTCAGGTCTGGGTGCTCAACCACCAGAAGACGCCTCGGGTCCCGGTGGGATGCCTCCCTCGACCGTTGAGCAGATGCTGGCCGTTAGGATTGATCAGCGGGAGGGGCAGGATTCCGCCCAGTCCAATGAGCGGGCCTTCTTGTATGACGAATGGGATGGTCTCATCCAAGACTACCGCTCAGGATGGTGCCGGGTGGTCGAGCGGGTGGCACCGGAGGGGAGCTGCGACTTTGCCGAGGCCGCGCTGGCCGCACACGGACCGGCAGTCCGGCTGCTGCGGCGATATTTCGAGAGCATCCGCCCCCCCGGTCTACGGCGCGTTCACGGGCAGCCGGATGGGGAGGAATTGGACCTGGACGCTTCAATCCGGCGTATCGCCGACCGGAAGGCTGGGGCGGAGCCGTCGGATCGGATCTATCTTCGACGAGAGAAGCGTGAACGGGACGTGGCCGCCGCGTTTCTCGTGGATCTGAGCGGGTCTACCAGCCGCCAGATCGAGTCGCCCGCCGGCTCCTCCAGCCGCCGGGTGATTGACGTGGAGAAGGAGGGACTCGTCTTGCTCTGCGAGGCCCTCGAGGCGATCGGCGACCAGTATGGGGTCTATGGCTACTCCGGCCGGGGACGGGAGCAGGTGGAGTTCGTCATTCTGAAGGAGTTCGATGAGCCGGCTCCCGGGCGCACCGCCCAGCGCATCGGGTCGATCGGCCCGATGCATCAGAACCGGGATGGCGCCGCGATCCGCCATGCTGCGCACAAGCTGCTGGCGCGAGACGCTCGGGTGAGGTTGCTCGTGCTCATCAGTGATGGGAAGCCGCTGGACGACGGATATGCCGATGAATATGCGCTGGAAGATACCAAAATGGCTCTGCGGGAAGCCCGCATTCGCGGCGTGGAGCCTTTTTGCATCACCGTGGACCGGGGCGCCGATGATTACCTCCGGCGGATGTACGGAGAGGTCCGTTATGTCATTATCGATCATGTCGCGGCGCTGCCGGAACGGCTCCCACGAATTTATCAGCGGCTCACTGCGTAAGACCGTGACAGGTGACCCCTCGAGGTAACTCGGGGTCCTGAGCTCGCCGAAGGCCGGGTGAGGGATAATGGGTTCGTAAGATGAAGGAGTATCAGGGGATCAGGTACTCGTCACGCGCTTGCGCACCGGAGCGCTTCAGCGCGCAGGCGCGTCACCGTGTCTTCTGAGGAGGCCTCTTGGCCGAACCACCTACCGAAAAGACGGTGCCGCCGTGGTTGTACAAACTCTTTACCGGCCATCAGTACCCCTACGTGCGAAGGCAGGCGAAATTCTCGAATCGGGAGCACAAGCCGGGTGAGGAACGCCCGGAGCCAACGCGCGCTGAGATCGATGCAAAATTCTGGGAGATCTTTCCGCGTTGCTGGGTCAAGATCCTGGAAGAGGTGAAGACGGGGATGATCGTGAGCTTCGTGGAGCTCGGTACGTACCCGCCGGGAGGTTATCAGGACCTGATCGACCATCCGGAAGAGTTCCTGGCGAAGACCTATGGCAAGAAGAAGATCAAGGTGAACTTCTACGATGGGGAGAACTTCGTGTGCACGATCAATTTTAAGGTTGGCGGCTGGACGGGACACGAGGGGCACTGAGGTCAGACTGAGGCTAAGGTTAAGGCTGAGGGTCGGACTCAGCACTCAACCTTGACCTTAATCTCAACCTTCGAGGGAGAATATGGCGCGGCCGAAGATCACCGTGGTCGGAGCGGGGAACGTCGGCGGGACCGTGGCGCAGCGGCTCGCGGAGAAGAACTGCTACGACGTTGTCCTCGTGGACATCGTCGAGGGCCTCCCGCAGGGGAAAGCGCTGGACCTGACGCAGGCGGGGCCGATCGTCGGCTATGACACCCGTGTAGTGGGCACAAATGGGTACCAGGAGACCGCCGGGTCGGCCATCGTGGTGATTACGTCGGGGGTTCCGCGGAGGCCCGGGATGAGCCGCGATGAGTTGCTGGCGGCGAACACCCAAATCGTCCGAGGGGTCGTACAGGAGACAGTCGCGCGGTCCCCGGACGCGATCCTGCTCGTGGTGTCGAATCCCCTGGATGCGATGGTCCATGTGGCGCGGCGCGTCAGCGGCTTTCCCAAGGCGCGCGTGCTGGGCATGGCCGGGGTACTGGATTCGGCGCGCTTCCGCGCCTTCATCGCCGCTGAGCTGGGCGTGTCGGCGTCCGAGGTGCGCGCGCTGGTACTGGGCGGACACGGCGACTCGATGGTGCCGGTGCTCCGGTATACGACCGTCGCCGGCCGGCCGATCAGCGACCGCCTCCCCAAGGAACGGCTTGAGGCGCTGATCCGTCGCACGCGGGACGGCGGAGCCGAAATTGTGAACCTATTGAAGGCCGGCAGCGCCTTCTATGCCCCCTCCGCGTCCGTCGTCGAGATGGTCGAGGCGATCCTGAAAGATCAGAAGCAGGTCCTGCCTTGCGCCGCACTCTGTGAGGGAGAATACGGCCTGCTCGACGTGATCGTCGGGGTACCGGTCAGGCTGGGCCGCGGAGGGGCCGAGGCGATCATCGAGTACGAGCTCAGCGCGGACGAGCGGGCCGCGCTCGCGACCTCGGCGGCGGCGGTCAAGGAGCTCTGCGCCGCCGTGGATCGCTTGCTGTAGCGGTAGTTTGAAACCTTGACAATCGGCGGCGCCGCACCTACTATTTGGGCCGGCCCATTCGGGGATAGTCAGTTGTACCGAGAGACGCGCACCGAATCCTAACCCCAGGAGCGACTATGGAGTTCAAGGCTGATGAGTTCATCATACTGCTGATGCGGTGGATTCATTTATTCTCCGGCGTGACCTGGATTGGGCTGCTCTACTACTTCAATATCGTCCAGGTTCCCTTCATGAAGGAGACCGACGCGGGCACCAAGAGCGGGGTCGTGCAGAAATTGCTGCCGAGGGCGCTCTGGTGGTTTCGGTACGCGGCGCTGGCGACGGTGCTGTCCGGGCTCATCATCATCGGCTCGCACTTCACTCACGGCCATGGTCACGGGATTTTCAGCACGTCGTGGGGGGTCTCGATCGCCATTGGGGGCGGGTTGGGCATCATCATGTTCTTGAACGTGTGGCTTCTGATCTGGCCGAATCAGAAGGTGGTGATCCGCATGACCACGGAGGCCGCCGCCAACAAGACTTCGCCGCCGCCGGAGATGGCCAAACATGCGAGGATCGCGTTCCTCGCTTCGCGGACCAATTTCGTGCTGTCGTTCCCGATGCTCTTCTTCATGGCGACCGCGAGCCATTATCCGTTGTTCTGAAGAGCCCGGCCAGCGGGCAGCTTCCGGGCGAAGCTGCCCGCCCGCTGTTCCCATTCGGTGATCCTGTAGAAGGGCGCTGTCCCTCCCGGCTGAAAGGCCTAGGCATTCCTCCAAAACATAGGCCAGAGGCCCTAACCATTTGAGAATCTGCCAGAATTTGTCCACTTCGGCTTGACGAGGCTGGTACGCGCGCCTTATAGTACATGGTCCGGCTCTCTAGGCCGCACTCGCTGCGAACGACCAAGACGAGGCTCTGTGACGACGACCGAACCACGAGTCTTGCAGAAGTTGGACGGTCCGCCCTGGGACATCGAGCCGTACCTGCGCGTGGGTGGCTACGAAGCCTGGCGGAAGTGCGTGAAAGACCTAAGTCCGGAAGAGATCGTGGACCTGATCAAACGGTCAGGCCTCCGTGGGCGGGGCGGAGCCGGGTTTCCAACGGGCACCAAGTGGGACAAGGTGCTCCACCACCGGATCGCGGAACGATACTTCGTGTGCAACGCGGGCGAGCACGAGCCCGGTACGTTCAAGGATCGGTATCTCCTGAAAGAGAGTCCCCATCAATTGCTTGAGGGCTGCCTGATTGCGGCCCATACCGTGGGAGCGAAGGCGTCCTTCATCTATATCAACCACGAGTACGAGGAAGAGCGCGCGAACATGGCCAAGGCCATGGACCAGGCCAGGGCCAAGGGTCTCTTAGGAAAGAATATCCTGGGAAGCGGCCTTGATCTGGAGGTGGAGTTGTTTTCCGGGCAGGGGAGTTACGTCGCCGGGGAAGAGACGGCGATGCTGGAATCCATGCAGGGACGCCCGGCGATGCCGCGTCAGAAGCCGCCCTTTTATCCGACTGACTTCGGGCTCTACGGGAAACCGACGCTGGTCAATAACGTCGAGACCCTGTGCAACATCCCTCGGATCGTCGTGAACGGTCCCGGCTGGTTTACTCAGGTCGGGACCGAGAAGTGTCCGGGGACCATGCTGTTTTCGTTGAGCGGAGCGGTCAACAGGCCGGGCATCTATGAAATGCCGATGGGGACGCCGCTGAGGCGTCTGATCGAGGACTGCGGCGGCGGGGTGCCGGCGGGGCGCAAGATCAAAGCGGTATTTCCGGGCGGACCCTCCTTCGCCATGGTGACCGCCGACCAACTGGACCTGCCAATGGACTTTGATTCGCTGAAGAAGGCCGGCACGGGACTCGGTTCGGCCGGCGTGATTGTGGTGGACGATGCCACCTGCATGGTCGCGCGGACATTGGCGTTCTCGAATTTCTTCAAGAATGAGAGCTGCGGCCAGTGTCCCCCGTGTCGCATGGGGACGATCAATCTTGCCACCCTGATGACCAAGATCGAGCAGGGAGAGGGGACTCAGAAAGACCTGGACAGCCTGCTCCAGCTCTGCGGTTTCGTGAAGGGGACGGGCTATTGCACGCTGGTCACCGGTGCCGCGGTGTTGGTGCAGAGCAGCCTGCGCCTGTTCAGGCACGAATTCGAAGAGCATATCGCGCTCAAGCGGTGCCCGTTCCAGCCGGCGGCGGTGGTGGCGTGACGAGTGACGGGTTGTGCCATGCCCAAGGTGACGTTCCTACATCCTGAAGGGAAGAGCGGGGAGGTGCCCGCCAACACGACCCTGCTGGAGGCGGCGCAGATGATCGGGTTTCCGCTGAACCACGACTGTGGTGGAAACGCCTCGTGCACGACCTGCAGGGTGCAAGTGCAAGTGGGCGGAGAGAATCTGTCCGAGATCGAGTTTGAGGAGCAGGACCTCCTGGACCGCGAGGCGCTCAGCGAGCCGTATCACCGGCTGGGATGCCAGGCGCGGATCGGAGGAGACGTGGTGGTGCTCGTTCCAGAAACCAAATGGCAGGCGCCGGTTTCCGTGGAGCAGCCAGGGGCGACGCTGGATGCCGCCAAGAACTAGAGGAGAAAGACGATGGTCACAATCAGTCCAGTTGCGGAAGCGAAAATTCGGGAACTCATGCAGGAAGAGAAGGACACCGTGGGCCTGCGGGTCTACGTACGCGGCGGCGGGTGCCACGGGTACCAATACGGGATGGCGTTTGAGTCCAAGTTGAGCGATGATGACACC
>JAHRHE010000247.1 GCA_020027965.1 Nitrospirota bacterium
CCGACCGTCGCCGGGTCGGCCCTGAAGCCTGCCTCCCGGCTCCTGCAGAGGGGGCCAGCCCCCTCGCATTCACCCCACGAAGGGGGCACACCCCCTTCGGAACCCCCAGGTCGGTGGTTCGACTCCACAAGTGGAAGACTGGAGCCGGCGAGTGGGATCGAACCACCGACCTGCGGTTTACGAAACCGCTGCTCTACCAACTGAGCTACGCCGGCCGTCTATGTCTTGCGAGGAAATAGGATGGATAGTACGTGGAATTGATGGCATCATACTCAGCACTTCCGTTACGTGTCAATCGAGTGACAGCATTAGGGGGTGTCATTTGACCCGGGCAAGCGGAAGGTTCCGGGCCTGTGCCTTCGGGTCGAGTGGAGGGACGCTCATCGGCTCTTGTTCATGCCCGTACTCCGCCCTGGCGGCTTTGGGTACCTGCGTCCGCACGTAGTCGAACAGCTCTCCCAACGACACCAGCCCGTCACCGTCCGCATCGGCTTCGCCGCCAAGCCCCCTGAGGAGATGGAAAGTGAACAGGCCATGCCGGCCCCGCTCATACCGATGGGCATCCTGGACCTCGCTGATTCCGATTATCTGCACCAGCTTGGCGTCTCCCGTCGTGGGCGCCGCGGTGTCCCAGACCGGACCACGGCTCTTGTGGCGGATCGAGTCGGGCTGCACCGTCAGCGTCACATCGAGCAGCAGCACCACGTGCTGAAGAGGCAACCGCGTCAGGGCTGCCTGGAGCCGACGCAACGAGAACAACCGACCGGGGGAGGCGGGGGTCCCCTCATAGGGAAACAGCGAAACGGCGCCGGTCACGGGATCCACCATCGCCCGACCGGAGAAGAAGACCAGCACGCTTCCTCCCGACTCAACATGCTGCGGCAACCAGCTCTCGAGCACTTCGACAAGGTCGTCCTTCAGGGCGTGGTCGTCCGTCGCCACCTTGACCTGCCAGGCCGGAAGTCCCCCTACCGCCCGGAGATACCTTGCCATGACCTCGGCATCGTGGGAGGCAAATTTGACAGCCGGCACCTCGGGATCGCGGAAGGCGCCGACCCCGATCGCGATTCCGACAGCCTTCCGCTGCTCGTACCCACTGACCCGCTCCGGAACCTGATCGACATCGATGGTGCGCCCCTGCGAGGCTTCCGCTTGGGCGGGACGAGAGGCGGCGCTCCCCCCCCTCGCCGCCCCCGTCTGCGACCCCGATACGGGCGGCCGCCCCTCACGCTGCTTCGCTTCCGCAGCCTGCAGGATCTTGATCGAGGTGCCCAGGTGTTGGTTGAGCCCTTGCGCTAAACGCGTGATCGCGTCGTTCGCCAATCCGGCGAGGCCGTGCACCTCGCAACTTTGACCCTCCGTGTCTATGTTGCCGCGAGCTTCCGTGCGCAGGTTCGCGGTCGAGAGCAGGGTGCCACCGGCGTCGACATAGGAGACAGTGGCGCCGAGCGTGACGGTGGCGGGATACTTCCTGGTCGACTGGCGAGGGATGAAGAACTCGAGCTCCTTCAACCCCAGAACGACCTCCACCACACCATCCGACGGTGCCGCCACGCGGCTTCCCAACGGTTGTGCGTCGGCCAGGACGTGCTCGAACACCATGCCGATGTCGCGCTTCAAGGCATCTGTGAGACGATCGCCGAACGGAAGTGTCTGGGGTTGACGGCAGGAGTCCGTGAAGGCAAGAGCGGCTTCCGTCACGCTTGCGTCCAGCCGAAGACCGACCGTCAACGGAAGCCAGTAGCCCTGCGAGTTGCCTGCCCCGACAAACCACCTGGACGACTTCTCACTGCAGCCCGAGAGCACGACCAGCAGGACCAGTGCAACGGTCAGCCCAGTCATGCGGCCGAGACGGAAGGGTGGAGGCGCACGGTGAGGAGGTCTCGCCATCACGGCCAACCCTATATACCGAAAATGACGAGAGAAGGCAATCACGAGGACAAGGTTCCTTGCGATCCGAGGCCAGGATTGACAGGGTTTTCCCCAGTGCGCTAAGGTCCCAGCCATGCCGGATTCGGCTGCAGGGACAGGGCTCTCGCGTGCCAGCACTCCTCACGGGAGCCTGCACTGGTCAACCCTGACTCATCTCATTCGGCTCTCCAACCAGTCCGGCACCCTCCTGCTGATGCTGCCCACGCTGTGGGCGCTGCTGCTCGCCTCGCGGGGCACGCCGGACTGGAGCTTACTGGCCGCCTTTGCGGCCGGCTCGTTCCTCATGCGGAGCGCGGGCGTGGTTCTCAACGATCTCGCGGATCGGTCCTTCGACCGTCTCGTGGAGCGCACGCGCACGCGCCCCCTGGCCAGTGGCGTCCTGGGAGTCCCCGCAGCGCTGGCCACCGCGACCGTGCTGATGTTGGCCGCAGCAGGCTTACTGATCTTCACCAACGAGCTGACGATCCTGCTCAGTCCCGTGGCACTCCTCTTGGCCGCCACCTATCCGTTTTCGAAACGGTTTGTTCATCTCCCCCAGGCCGTGCTCGGCCTCGCATTCGGCTGGGGGGTCGTCATGGCGTGGGCTGCAGCTCGGAACAGGATGGAGATCCCGGTCTGGTTCCTCTATGCGGGCACGATCTTCTGGGCCGTCGCCTACGACACTATCTATGCGCTGCAAGATCGCGAGGACGATGTACGAATTGGAGTCAAGTCCTCGGCGCTTCTGTTCGGTGCTCGGACCTGGATTGCGGTGGGCGTTTCGCTGAGCGGAATGTTGATCATGCTTGGCCTCAC
>JAHRHE010000038.1 GCA_020027965.1 Nitrospirota bacterium
TCAACCTGCTTGGCAAAGCCTTTGATCTTCTCTTTGATGATGGCGCTGATCTCGTCTGCCTTGATCTGCATGCGTGACTCCTTACTCCTTCGTCAGGACTAGACGCATCGCGTTGAGCCGTGCTCGCAGCGTACTGTCGTAGAGGGTGCTCCCCATCTGGATCCGCAGACCTGCCAGCAAGGTCGGATCTGTGTGGAAGGCGACATTGACCTCGTGACGCAGCAGAGTGCGCAACTGGCTGCGGAGCGCCTCCTGTTCGTCAGCGCTCAACGCGGTGGGCGAAGTGACCGAAACCTGTCGCGTCCCTTTGGCTTCGTCTACCAGCGCGGCGAACGCTTCGGCGATCTCGGGGAGGAAGCCCACGCGGTTCTTCTTGACGAGCTGTCCAAGAAAGCCGGCGACGATCGGGGGGCACTTGAGCTTCTGGCTGAGTCCGACCAGCACGGCCACCTTGTCATCGAATCCGAACGCCGGGGAAGCCATGACGTGTTTGAGCGGGGGGGAGATGGTGAAGGCCTGACCGAGACCGGCCAGTCCTGTACGAGCCGGCTCGATGCTCCGGGTATCCAGGAGGTCAAAGAGAGCCTTGGCGTAACGGCGTGCGACGGACGCTTCGATCACGTTCAGTACCGCAGAAGCCGGGAACCCGGCGATAATCAGGGAAATTTCGCGTGCGGGTAGGCACGAGAAGAACGGGTCAGACTAGCATCCGGCCGGTAGACCTGTCAAGAAGCCGAAGCCCAAAAAGCTTACAAAGTCATCGCGTGGTCACGTCCGTATACGTTCGAAGGTCGTCAAGCGGTCGAGTCGTCAAGTTTTCAGGCGTCTCAATTCTCATCTGCAATTCGTCAAATCTGAAAAGCGCCAATTCGTCAGAGTTTCGACAGGCCGGCCTTTCGACAAGGGCCGTTCCAGCTGTTTTCAGCAAAATGTGGAACAACGGCGCCTGAAGAACCGGGTTGCCGCCTCTGTGGCCCGGTGGGGGATCACCCAGTGGGGACGGTGCTAGTGAGGCTGAATGATGCCCCCTCCGAGGAGCCGACCAGCCTCATAAAAAACGGCGGACTGGCCCGGGCTGAGGGCACGCTGAGGAGTATCAAAGAGAACGGTGAGCGTGCCATCCGGGTTCGGAGCCACCCTGGCTGGCGCGGCCGGCGTCGCGTAACGGACCTTGACGGTGGCGCGGATCGGGTGTTCTGAGACAGAGCCATCGAAGAGGTTCAGGTCTCCCACCACGCACTTCGAGCCGAACAGGCTTTCCTCCGGGCCGAGGACGACGGTCTGCGTCTTCGGCACGACCCGTTGCACATAGAGTCGTTGGCCGGTCGCGAGCCCCAGCCCACGGCGTTGCCCGGGAGTGTAGAAAGCGATGCCATCGTGACGGCCCAGTGGCCGGCCCTCGAGATCGGTGAAATGACCGGGACGTCTCGCCTCGGGCGCCTGCATTTCGATGAAGGTCCGGTAGTCGCCCTGGCTCACAAAGCAGATTTCTTGGCTCTCCTTCAGCTCGTCAGCCGGTAAGCCAAGCGACTCGGCCTTCCTCCACACGTCCGCCTTTTGCAGGGTCCCGACCGGGAAGAGCAGCCGGGGGAGCCAAGACGGGCGAATCCGATAGAGAAAATAGCTCTGGTCCTTGCGGAGGTCGGCTGCACGCTCCAGCGCGTAGCCGGTGCTGCGCCGAACGACCTGGGCGTAGTGTCCGGTGGCCACGAAATCCACGCCGCGCTGCTCGGCGAGGCGGTACAGGGAGCGGAGCTTCACGCGCTCGTTGCAGCGCACGCAGGGGTTCGGAGTTGTGCCGGCAACGTAGCCGGAGACAAAGTCATCGATGACCCCTGCCCGGAACGTGTCGCGTGTGTCGATCACCTCGTGCGAAATGCCGAGGCGCTTGGCCACGTACTTCGCGATGCCGACCTTGCAACAGCCGCGCTCCTGCCAGCGCTTCGACGCCGCGACCGTGTCATCCTCATGCTCCCAGACCTGGAGGGTGACCCCCTGGACATCGAAGCCCTGTTCAAGGAGCAGGGTAGCGGCGACACAACTATCGACCCCGCCGCTCATTCCAAGTAGGACGGTGGGACGGATCAAGGTAGGACTCTCACGGCTGGTGTTCTTGAACGCGGACCTTTCCCCGGTGTTCCCTGTGCGCGGCTAAATCATGAACATTTTCAACATCTTGTTCACCTTCGACTTGCGTCCACTTCTCGGCGCCCATGTCGCACATGCCGTGGAAATGAACCCCCTCCTCGATCGAAATGGCCGGGGCATGGATATCTCCGACGACGATGGCTGGCTTGATCAGTTCAACCTTCTCAGTAGCCGTGATGTTGCCGTTGATCTTGCCACCGCAGATCAAGGTCCCGGCGCTGATTATCCCTTTGATCACCGCGTGTTCCCCGACGATGAGCGTGCCCTTCGTTTGGATCTCCCCCTTGAGGCGGCCGTCGATGCGGACGGTCCCTTCAAAGCTGATGACGCCGTTAAAGTCGACGCCTCGTCCCAGGAATGTGAAGTTTTCATCCTGGTTGAGGCTCAGCTTGTGCTTCTCGTTGTCCCCCCACATAGTTCCTCCTCTGTTCCTGAGTTGGTCGGGATCAGGGTCCTTGGCAAGATGGCTTCCGTACTGGATGTCGCCCGCCCGATCACGGTCAATGTGGACTCTAGTCTTATAACTGATTGTTCCTTTAAAGTCCACATCTTTCCCAACAAATACGACGACATTATGGATCAGCCGTGGTCCACGCTCGGTCTCCACCAAGGGGCTGACGACTAGCCCAGGAGCTGCTCCACCAATCGATCCAGGTCGCCGGCTGAAAAATACTGGATGATGATCTTACCTCCTTTCCGAGATTTCAGGATGCCGACCTTCGTTCCGAGGCGCTTCTGCAGTTTCTGCGTGAGGTCTGGGTAGAGGACCAAAGGCCTACTCCGGCGCTTGGTCTTGTGGTGTCTGGCTTCATTTGCCGCGAGCTTTTCTGCCTGGCGAACAGAGAGTTGGCCGTCGACGATCTGGCGGGCCAGTTTCAACTGAGCCTCTGGACGTCCCACTCCCAGAATCACCTTCGCGTGACCTGTACTGAGCTGGAATGATTCGACTAACCTCTGGATTTCATGAGGTAAATTGACGAGTCTCACCATGTTTGCAATGGTGGATCGATCCTTGCCCGTCCGCTGGGCAATGGTGTCTTGGGAAAATTCGAATTCGTTCAGGAGCCGGTGATACGCGCGTGCCGCTTCCATGGGATTCAGATCCTTGCGCTGCAGATTTTCGACGAGCGCAAGCTCCAGGGCCTGTTGGTCGCTCGAGTTTCGAACAATGGCGGGGATGCTCTGCAGCCCAGCGAGCTTGGTCGCTCGCCAGCGGCGTTCGCCTGCAATGAGCTCAAAGAAGCCGTCCCCTTTTCGGCGAACCAGCACCGGTTGGAGCAGGCCGTTCTGCTTGACTGACTCGGCCAATAGGGCCAGCTCGGTCTCCGCAAACTCCTTTCGAGGTTGGTAGCGATTTGGCAGGATCTTATCGATCGGCAGCTCGTGTATTTCTCCTGCCGATACGGTTCCCATGGGCTCTTTCTGGGGCAGTAACGCTTCCAAGCCTTTACCGAGGGCTTTCTTTTCCATGCTTCATGAACTCCTTTGCGAGCTCCAGATAGGCCTGGGACCCGGCGGACGCGGCATTGTAGAGGAGCACCGGTCTGCCATAACTGGGGGCCTCAGCCAGCGTGACGTTCCTGGGAATCACGCTCTGGTAGACCTTGTCCTTGAAATGACCCTTGATCTCTTCGGCGACCTGACGCGACAGGCTGTTTCGAGGGTCGAACATCGTCAAGAGTATTCCCTCGACGACGAGGCTCGGATTGAGGGAGCCCTGCACTCTCTGGAGGTTTGCCATGAGGCGCCCCAGGCCTTCCATCGCATAGTACTCGCACTGAACCGGGACCAGCACCGAGGACGCGGCGACGAGCGCGTTGATGGTGAGCAGCCCGAGCGCCGGGGGACAATCCAACATGATGAATTCAAAGCGGTCCTGAACAGAAGCCAACGCAGCCTTGAGCACCATTTCGCGGCTCGGAATGTTCACCAGTTCGACTTCGGCGCCAGCCAGATCCGCACCGGAAGGGATCACGGACAGCCGAGGCACCGAGGTGGAGCGGACCACCTCGAGGGCCTTCACATCTCGCAACAGGCAATCGTAGATTGTTTGCGAAAGGCCTCTTGGGTCCAGCCCCAGACCGCTGGTCGCATTGGCCTGCGGGTCCACATCAACGAGGAGGACCGATCGCCCTGCCAGGGCAAGGGCCGCCGCGAGATTGACGGAAGTCGTTGTTTTTCCAACGCCTCCCTTTTGATTTGCGATGGCGACGATTTTTCCCACGCCCAACCTCTTCTCCCCCCGTGCCGGAGCTTCGCCTGATGTTCCACGTGGAACGTCAGACTGCTTAGGCGCCGTCCACGACGGTCAACATGCTGAGGACACGCTTCCCATAGCCGTAAGGCAGGGTGTAGCCAATCTCCTGGGTCTTTTGTAGCCCATGCAGCTTGATCTGCGGCTCGAGCGGCTTAGTTCGACAGAGAATCAACCGCCCTTGATGAGCGAGGACGGGACGCACAAACGGCAGGATCTCGGAAAGAGACAGTGCGCGTGTCATGACGTATGCAAAACGGCCGTGGGCGTTTGGGTCCCGGGTGAAGTCCTGCAACCGCTTGGAGATGACCTCCGTATCTTTCACATGCAGCGTCCCGATCAGGTGCCTGAGAAAGGCAGTCTTCTTGAGGCTTGGCTCCAGGAGAGTCAGATGCAGCTCCGGATGGAGGATCTTCAGAGGAAGTCCGGGCAGTCCGGCTCCAGACCCAATGTCCAACAACGACGCTCCCTGGGGAGAAGGAAGAGCGCGAGCGCAGGCGAGAGAGTCCAGAAAGTGCTTGACGGCGATCTCCTTGTCATCCGTCATCGCCGTCAGGTTGATCTTCTGGTTCCAAGCCGTCAGTTCCCTGAGGTATGTGACGAAGTCTGACACCTGGGCTTCGCTGAGGGCCACGCCGAGATCTGAGGCCCCCTGCCGCAGGATTTCCACCCACCGCCGGAGCTGTTCCACGTGGAACATGTACGATAACCGATGGTCGGCGTCAAGCCCCTTTCGTTTCGAGCCATGTGGAGGGCTCCCCAACCCGCTGAGGCCGTTCGGTCGTGACGTGTGAGCCGGTGGCGCCTGCAACCCGGGCGAACACCTTCAAGAGACGAGACGCGGTGAGTGGGAGGTCTTTAGCTCCCTGGGCTTGGAGACGTTATGCACGCGTTCATGATTGGACGATCACTGGAGAGGATGCAGGCTGGGTGGATGAGCCTTGACGTCGGCCGCGCTCGAGAGCTACGAGGAGGAGAGAGATGGCGGCGGGAGTTACACCGGAGATCCGGGAGGCCTGCCCGATGGAGGCCGGCCTCACTCGCTTGAGTTTCTCAACAACCTCTCGCGAGAAACCGATGACTCCGTCATAATCGAAACTGCCAGGGATGCGGGACTCTTCCAGTCTCTTGAAGCGAGCCACCTGCTGGAGCTGGCGTTGGATGTACCCATCATATTTTATAGTAATTTCAACAGCTTCAGCAATGATATCATCGTCAACGGCCTGTTCGCCTACCGCCTCCATCAGTCCTCGATAAGTCAGTTCCGGACGCTTGAGCAACTGGGACAAGGTCTGGCCAGAGGTGATCCCGTCGAGCTGCATCTCGGACAACTTGCTTCGCAATTCGAACGTCCAGGCTGGCCGAGTCTCCTTCAAGCGTGCCACCTCTCGCTCGATGGCCTCGCGCTTCACCAGGAACCGTGTGTAGACGGCCCGCGGCACGAGACCCAGTTGGTGGCCCAGATCCATCAACCGGAGGTCGGCATTATCCTGCCTGAGTAAGAGGCGGTATTCAGCCCGTGAGGTGAACATGCGGTACGGTTCACAGGCGTCCTTGGTAATCAGGTCGTCGATGAGGACGCCGATGTAAGCCTGTGAGCGGTCCAGGACCAGCGGGGACTCACCCCGAAGGGCCAACACCGCGTTGATGCCAGCGATCAACCCCTGCGCCGCCGCCTCTTCGTAGCCGGAGGTGCCGTTGATCTGGCCGGCGTGGTACAGGCCGGCCACCAGTTTGGTTTCCAGGGTCGGATGGAGCTGTCGCGGGGGGAAATAGTCATATTCGACCGCATAGCCTGGCTTCAGCATCTTGGCGTGCTCCAGCCCCGGGATCGTGCGCAGCATGGCCACCTGGACGTCGACCGGAAGACTGGTCGAGATCCCGTTCGGGTAGTATTCGATCGTATCCAAGCCCTCAGGTTCGATGAAGACCTGGTGCCGGGATTTCTCGGCAAACCGCACGACCTTATCCTCGATGGAGGGACAGTACCGGGGGCCGACCGACTCGATCACTCCGCTGAACAGGGGCGACCGGTCCAGATTGTCCCGGATGATCGCGTGAGTCTCCGGAGTCGTATAGGTCAGGTGGCAGGGGACCTGGGGATTCGTAATCCGCTCGGTGCGAGACGAAAACGGAGGGGGAGGATCGTCGCCGGGCTGGGGGGTCATGGCTGTGAAATTGATCGTGTCCCGATCCAGGCGCGGGGGCGTTCCGGTCTTCAGGCGGCCCAACTCGAAGCCAAGGTCGCGCATACAGTCTGAGAGATGTTCCGACGAAGCCTCCCCTGCCCTCCCAGCCGGAAAGTGGCTCAGGCCGACATGGATAAGTCCCTTAAGGAAAGTACCTGATGTCAGTATGACCGCTCTTGTGGCGATGTGGTCTCCGGACTCCGTCACCAAGCCGGTGACGGCCGCGCCTCGCGTCAGCACCCGGTCCACGGTGCCGCGGCCGATGTCCAGACCGGGCTGTGTGCGAAGGGTCTCCTGCATCGCGCGGCGGTAGAGCTTTTTATCACATTGCACCCGCAGGGCGCGCACGGCCGGCCCCTTGCTGGTATTGATCATCCTGAACTGGATTCCGGCGCGGTCGGTGTTGCGACCCATCTCCCCGCCCAACGCGTCGATCTCGCTCACCAGGTGGCCCTTTGCGATGCCGCCGACCGCAGGGTTGCAGGACATCTGGGCGATCTTGTCCTCGTCCATGGTCAAGAGCAGGGTCCGAGCCCCCATCCGGGCGGCCGCGAGGGCCGCTTCGCATCCGGCGTGGCCTCCACCCACCACCACGATGTCGTAATCAAGGGACATACACCAAGCCTCTGGCTAGAGATGCGAGGCGCGGGGCAATGGGGAAAATCTCCGAGTTCGCCTCTTCCTATCGCCTATCGCCCCACGCCGGTTCACTTCCCAATACAGAACTCACTGAAGATGCGCTCGAGCACGTCTTCCGTCGTGATGGCTCCGGTGATTTCGCCCAGAGCGTCCAGAGCGGCGCGGAGGTCCAAGGCCACGAATTCCCCTGACAGGCGCGCTTCCACGGACCCGGCCGCGTGGGACAGCGACTCCTTCGCCTTCAACAGGGCGGTCTGGTGCCTGAGTCGGGTGATGACCGCCGCTTCCCCCGGCTCGAAGTCCCCGCGCAGGATCAGGGTCCGGATGCGGTCCCGGAGCTCTTCGAGGCCCGAGCCCGTCTTGGCCGAAATCCAGAGTACCGCACCTCCCGGGACGAGCTCCGCGAGCTCCGACGGACGAATCTTCCCGGGCATGTCGCTCTTGTTCACTGCGACCAGTCGCGTCTTGTCCTGGTGCTGGGCGAGGAGGGCCCGATCATCCTCGCCGAGAGGGAAGGATCCATCCAGCAGGATCAGCAGCAGCTCCGCTTGCTCCATGGCCGCCCGGCTGCGGCGGACCCCCTCCTGTTCCACCGGATCGTCGGTGTCGCGGACGCCGGCCGTGTCGAGCAGGCGGACCGGAACGCCCCTGATGTTGAGGACCTCTTCCAACACGTCTCGGGTCGTGCCGGGCACCGGAGTGACGATGGCTCGATCGGTGCGCAGCAGCGCGTTCAACAGGCTGGATTTGCCCACGTTCGGACGCCCGACGATGGCGGCGGTGACGCCCTCACGGAGGATACGCCCTTCGCGGCAACTTTCCGCAAGGCGGGAGATTGCGGTGCTCGCGTCCTGAATGCCTTTGGAGAGGGCCTCCGCCGGGATGAACGCAATGTCCTCTTCCGTGAAGTCGATGGCAGCCTCGACATGCGCGAGCATACCGAGGAGGACCTCGCGAAGTCGCTCGATCTCCTTGGAAAGAGCCCCCCGCAACTGCTCCTGCGCGAGCCTCAAGCTGCTGCCCGTCTTCGCGCGAATGGTATCCAGAACGGCTTCGGCCTGGGTCAAGTCCAGCCTGCCGTTGAGGAAGGCGCGCTTCGTGAACTCGCCCGGTTGGGCGAGCCTGGCTCCGCTCCGCGTGAGGGCTTCGCAGATCATCTGCAGAACGAGCGGGCCGCCGTGGCAATGGATTTCCACGACATCCTCGCCCGTATACGAATGGGGTGCCCGCATGAGGACGAGCAAGGCTTCATCGATGGCGGGAGCGGCCCGGGAGCCGCCCGAGGCGCCTGGCACGGCGCTCGGGTCAACAATATCGGCGTGATGTAGCGTATGGCCCTTGAGCGAATCCAGCGGTCGTCCGGACCGGAGCCGCACCAGGGAAGCGGCCACGCGCAGAGACTCCTTCCCGCTGATCCGTACAATGCCGATGCCGCCTTCTCCCACCGCAGTGGCGACGGCGCAAATCGTATCCTCTACGGGCTCGCTCATGGTCGACTCACCGTGTCTCGACCTGCTTGGCCTGCTCGCTCTTGGCCGCCTGGTTTTCCTTCTTCTTTTTCTCAGAGGCCTTCTGCCCATCGGCTGACGTGCCTTCCGAGGGCGGCTGCGTCCCCGCGGAAAACGTGGCCCGTTTGAAGATGTACCGATCCGTGATGACCTGCTGGGCGATCGTCAGCACGTTGTTGGTCAGCCAATAGAGCACCAGACCCGCAGGAAAGGTCAGAAACAGCAGGGTCATGAAGGCGGGCAAGAAGAGCATGATCTTGGCTTGGGTCGGATCCATGGTCGTGGGCATGATCTTCTGCTGAACGACCATGGACACGCCCATCAGGATCGGGAGGATGTAATAGGGGTCCTGGACGGAAAGGTCCGTGATCCAGAGCACAAAGGGCGCCTGCCGCAAGTCGATGGTCATGTAGAGGATGTTGAACAGCGCGACGAAGACCGGCATCTGCAGGAGCATGGGCAGGCATCCACCGACCGGGTTCACTTTATGGTCCCGATAGAGCCTGATCAATTCCCGGTTCAGCCGCTCGCGATCGTCTTTGAGCTTCTTCTGGAGCTCGACCACCTTCGGCTGGATGATCTGCATGTCCTTCATGGATTTGTAGCTCTTGTATTGGAGGGGGACAAACAAGAGCTTGATGCAGACCGTCAGAATGATGATCGCGAGCCCGTAGTTGTGAGTATAGTCGTGAAAGAACCGCAGCACATAAAAGAGCGGCTTGGCCACGGCCCGGACGATTTCCCAGCTTCCATAGATGAACCAGCCGAAGTCGATGGTCTCCTCCAGCCCCACGTTCAAGGACTTGAGCGTATCGAATTCCTTCGGGCCTGCGTACAATTGCAGCGACGCCTCAGCAGAGGCGCTCGCCGGTGTGAACCGCGTCCAGACCGAGGCGAGTTTCTCGCCCTCTTTCCTGACGAGGACGGCCGCCGCCCCGGTTGGCATCAACACGCTCAAAAAGTACTTGTCCTGGAGCGCGACCCACTGGACCATACCCGTGCGCACCAGTTCCGTGCTTGGCATGTCCTTCTCGACCTTGTCGTCTACCCTGGAGGCTGGTCCGATCAAGCCGATGAACCCCTCGCCCCATTCCAAGATCCCGAAGTTCGTGCCAAGCCCGACGTCCATCGCGCCGGTGAGGCCTTCAGTCTTGACCAAGACGTCTACCAGATAGCTGTCGTGATGGAAGGTCAGCCGCTTTTTGACTCGGATGGCTGAGCCGGGTATCCCGTAGATGAAAGTCAGGTGACCCTCCGGATGGGAAACGTCGAGAGTCGTGAAGTCCTGTTCGACGCGGTAAAAGCCCTCGCTTAGTTGCTTGCTGACACCCGGGTCCGCCACGTGGAGGGACAACGGCCCACTCAGCTTTCCCCCCTTGTACACGAGCTGGACAGGCTCGGGTCCTTCAGGTCTCCGGGTCATATACCGGGAGAGCTGCCAACTCCTGAGTTCGGCGCCGCGGTTGGTGAACTCGGCCCGGTACAGGTCCGTCGCAACTTCGTAGATCTGCTCCTCGGCCGCTGCGGCTGTGTCGTCCTTTTCGCGCGTGTGGGGCGGACCTGCGGGCTGAGGGCGGGGGCGAGGCGACTGGACCCGCGAGCCCGGGTCAGGCTCTGCCGATGGCGTGGGAGGAGTGGTGACGGGAGTCGACCCATCCGGTCCCGAGGGAACCGGGGCCCACCCCATCTGCTTCAGAAAATAGTCGTAACCAAGAATAATCGCGAGGCAGAGGATGAGAAACAGCACGACCCGCTTTTCCATCAGCGCCCGTACCCCCAGGCAGCGATCAGCTCAAGAAGATGTGGTGTCCGTTGGATCGGTCGGCTCTGTTGGGTCCGTGAGCAGACAAACCGGGAGAACGGACATGATGGCCGAAACAAACCATGTCACTTCACGGGGTCGAACCCGCCAGGATGGAACGGGTGGCATCTCAGCAGGCGGAGCGCAGCCCAGGCGACTCCCCGGAGAACACCGTGCCGCTGGATCGCGTCGCGTGCGTACCGGGAGCAGGTAGGCTCAAATCGGCAGGCAGGAGGAAGAAAAGGCGAGATCCATCGCTGATAGATCACAATCAGACTGAGGCAGAGTTGTCGCATCGTCCATCCGATTCCGAAATCAATAATCCTTCATGCCTCAAGGCCGACGTCCAAGCTTCCCGCAGTCTCGGGTGGCGGGCGAGGAGCGCCTCGCGCCTGGGAAATACCACAAGAGCCCAGCCTCCTACGAGTTGTGCCCGCACCTGTCTCGCCAGTTCTCGAAACATGCGCTTGGCTCGATTTCGGGTCACGGCACCTCCGAGACGCTTGCCCACCACAATGCCGATACGAGTGTGCCCGGTGCCCGAGGCACAGGAGAGCAGATTGAACAGCGGGGTCTGAAAGCGGCGGCCGTCCCTCTTGACACGCTCGATGTCTGCGCTTCTCCGCAGGAAGAAACCGCGGTCTTCCGACGCGCGAGTCATCAGCACCGCACCATCTAGGCGGTCAGGCGCGCGCGTCCCTTTGCCCGCCGCCGGGCCAGAACCTTCCGACCACCCTTGGTACTCATTCGTTTCCTGAACCCGTGGTCCCGTTTACGCTTCAGATTGGACGGCTGCCGGAATGTCATTGACATCGGTTTTGCGCCCCTTCCTCATCGCCACACAAAACGCGTTATTATATGTGCCGCGCTAGGAGGTGTCAATTCACCTACGTTGGGCGCCTCGCTGGCGAGGACTCCTCCTCAAAGCGAGACGAGCAGCACAATTCCTCCAGGCCGCTCGCTGGGGCGGTCTTGCAGGCCCAACGCCATTTCGCCACATGGATCTACCCAACCCGCCCTCGCGAGTCCGACAGCGCTGATACAACCGCTCGGAAAATAGAATCTCTCCTGGCAACGAATTGTGGCATTCCCCTTGCGTTAGGTGCATGTGTTGCTCCAAAGCCGTGTCCTGCACCGCCTCCTCTGAGGCGAGTTCAATACGGAAAGGAGGTGAGTGCAAGATGAAGACATTGCTATCAGTGATGGCGTTGGTCGTTGGGCTGACGTTCGGCACCGTGACGTTTGTCCAGGCCGACGAGAAGGCAGCCGCTCCGGCTGCTCCGGAGGCTTCGGCTCCGGCTACTCCGGCCGCTGCTCCGGAGGAGAAGAAGGTCGACACCAAGAAGGCTGAGAAGAAGGAGAGCAAGAAGAAGGCTGAGAAGGCTGAGAAGGCTGAGAAGGCTGAGAAGAAGTAAGGTGTGCGTGACGGCAGACTGGCCCCCTTCGGTCGAGCTGCTGCTCGGTCGAAGGGGTCGCCGGTGTTCCTTCCTCGGGCGTATCGGCGTTCCCCACGGTGGTCCCTGATTTCATTTCCTGCGACAGCACCTGTCAGGCCCGTGACCTGCAAGGTTCGTGATAGGATATCTCAATTCGCTCGAGAGGTGATCTCCGATGACCAGGCCGCTGATGTTCGCCCTGGTACCCCTAGTCTTCATGGTAGTTGGGTGCACGAAGGTTCCGACCGACAGGATCGCCTCGGCGGAACAGGCGATCAGCGAGGCCCGGGCGGCCGGCGCCCCGACGTACCTGGCCGAGCGGTATGCGAAGCTGGAAGGCATGCTGACCACGGCCAAACACCAGATTGCGACCCAGGAAGCGAAGTTCGTCCTGCTCCGCGATTACAGTCAGGCCGAGGAGCTGCTGGAGTCCATCCAGATGGATGCGACACGGGTGACCGCTGAGGCCGAGCGGAAGCGCGAAGAAGCCAAGGCAGCTGCCCTCCAGGCGCAGCGAGTCGCCCAGGCTTCCGTGAAGGCGACCCAAGAGCTCCTGGCCAAGGCCCTCGTCGGGGACAACCGGGCGGCGTTGATCGCGCTGAAAGTCGATGCGGATGGATTGACCGCCTCGCTGGCCGAAGTCCAGTCCGCCGTGGATACCGATGATTATCAGGGCGCTCACGTGAAAGCCGGAGCGATTGCGCAGAAGAGTGAGACGCTGGCGGCCGATGTGCGGACTGCGTTGGCCGCCACCGTGGCTGCCAAAAGCCAGAAGAGGAAAGCATCGAGGACGAAGTAGAGGGCCGATGAACGCGCCGACCATCATTGCCATAGGGTCCTGCCTGCTGGCTGTCTGCCTGATCGTCGGTCTGCTGTTCGGCTGCGTGCAGAAGGCTCCTCCGGAACTGCTCGAGTCGGTGGAGGCCCTGGACCAAGAGCTTGCGCGGATTCGAGCTGTGGAGTATGCGCCCGAAGAGTATGCGCGGTTCGTGGGACATTGGGTTGCCGTCAAGGGTCGTCTGCTGTCCGAAGAGGAAGAGATTCGCTGGCCCTGGGAACCCAATCCGCTGGCGGCCGAGCTGAGCGTGCTCCAGGAAGAAGGTGAGCAAGCGGCGGCGGTCGCACAAGAGGCAAGAGAGGAGGAGCGCCTCGACGCCCATCAGCGTCTGGACTGGCTTGAGGGCCGCTTGGCTCGGTTCGCCAGCCGGATCGAGCAGATGGGAAGCCGAGTCGTTCTAGAGCGCAAGCCGATCGAGACCGAGCTGCTGCTCAAGCAAGGGCGCTCCTACTATGAACAAGGACTCTATGGGCGGTCCCTTCACGCTGTGGAGCAGGCCTCCCGGCTCGTGGAGGACCAGACGACGATCTTGACGACCGCCCTCGCACGCTACGCGGACGATGAGCGGGTGGGAGTGTGGCGCCGAATGGTTCGGCGCACGGTCCAGTGGTCAGCGACCCATCATGCCGCCGCGATCGTCATCACAAAAGCAGACCGCCGTCTGACGCTCTATCGAGACGGCCACGCGGTGGGTTCCTATCCAATCCGGCTTGGCTACAACGGTGTCCTGCAAAAGCGGTATCAGGGCGACGGGGCCACCCCTGAGGGGTCCTACCGCATCATCAAGAAGCGCGATCAGGGTGAGACACGCTTTCATAGAGCCCTGGTCCTCGATTACCCGAATGCCGAGGACCGGCGTCGCTTCAGCCAGGATCTTCAGACCGGTGCGATCCCCGCGGGGGCCACTATCAGGGAACAGATCGAGATTCACGGCGTTGGCGATGGTCTGATGGCCCAGACGCTGGGGTGCATCATGGTGGGAGACCGGCATATCGATCAGCTGTTCGAGCAGGTCGAAATCGGGACGCCGGTCACTATCGTGGGCGCGGTGCACGTCGCGAACAAAGTGGCTCTGGCTCTGGCCGAGCTCGAGGAAGCGCCTGAGGAGCAGAATGCCGAAGTCCCTGAGGAAACTGAGGAACCCGTCGAACAGGGGTAACTCACCATCTCTTCGAGTGCTGAACCGGTATCCGCGGCTGTCCGTCCCCCGCGGTAGCGAGTCGTGCGATCGTCAGATCCGCTGCACGCGCTTGCGCGCATGGTCTCCTCAATGGATCCTTCCCTACCCTCTCCTTTCCGACAGTTTGCCTTTTTCCTCACAGACAGCCTAAGATACCGGACAGTCTACGCCGACCCACGCGGATGCCCGGAACACTCCACGCAAGAAGAACGAAGGTTACTCACGCGGTCTGCGAAAACACGATGAGCGCAGCACCCGAGCTCCGGATCATGGACAATGGCGAAGAGCTGGCGCGCGAGGCGGCCGATCTGTTTGTGTGGTTTGGCCAGCAGGCTATCCGGAACGGCGGGCACTTTCGGGTGGCCCTGTCAGGGGGCTCCACGCCGAAAGCCCTCTACGCAGCCTTGCGTGGTACAACATTTTCAACCCAGCTCGATTGGACGGGAGTGGAATTCTATTTCAGTGATGAGCGGTGCGTCCCTCCCGATCATCCCGAGAGTAACTTCCGGCTGGCGAACGAGGGCCTGTTTCAACCCCTTCGGATCGGTCTGGATCGGGTCTTTCGAATGCCCGGCGAGGTCGGCGTTCCGGATCAAGGGGCGTCCCAGTATGAGGCCTTGATCCGCGAGCGGTTTGCCGCGCCTCCCCCCTCCTGGCCAGCTTTTGACTTGATCCTGCTGGGAATGGGAGAAGATGCCCATACCGCATCGTTGTTCCCCCGTACACCGGCGCTGGAAGAAAGCAAGCGCCTGGTGGTCGCCAACGTCGCGCCACAGGGGGTGAAGGCCCGATTGACGCTGACAGCGCGCGGGATCAATCAGGCGCGAGCGGTCGTGTTCATGGTCGGAGGCAAGAGCAAGGCGAAGGCCGTGCAGGCTGTGCTCAATGATCGCGGCAAAGATCATTCCGTGGATGACCGGCAATTCCCGGCCAGGCTGATCCGGCCGGTGGCCGGCCGGCTTATCTGGCTGTTGGATCGAGCTGCGGCCTCGGAGCTCACGGTTGCCAAGCAAGGCATCGTCTCTCACGAGGAGTGAATGATTCTGGCGGGAGACATCGGCGGGACGAAAACGAACCTGGCGCTGTTCGACTGGAAGACCGAGCGCGTCGCACCAGCGCGAGAACAGACCTTTGTCAGCGCCGATTACAAGTCGCTGGAAGAGATCGTAGCTGAATTCCTCAAGCCACGAATACCCCGTGAGCCGCATCCCTCCGATGGCAACGAGGAGGCTGACACGTCAACCGCGGCCTCTGAGCGGGTGGGCTCAGAGGAGAGTCACGCGATCACCGCGGCCTGTTTTGGGGTGGCCGGTCCGGTGATCGAAAACAGGAGTCGGACCACCAATCTCCCGTGGGTCGTGGACGGGGCTGAATTGGCCGCACGATTCACGATTCCGTCCGTTCGGCTTCTTAATGATCTGGAGGCCACCGCCTACGGGTTGCTGGTGCTGCGGCCCGACGAGATGGAGGGGTTAAATGCCGGTTCTCCCCTGCCGCACAAGAGCGCGATGGCGCTCATCGCGGCCGGCACCGGCCTGGGCGAAGCGATCCTGTTCTGGGACGGCACGCGCTATCACCCGATGCCGTCGGAGGGCGGGCACGCCAGCTTCGCGCCGACCAGCGACATCGAGATCGAGCTGCTCCGGCACCTGCGCACCAGCTATCTGCACGTCAGCTATGAACGGGTGCTGTCGGGTGCGGGGCTGTATGCCATCTATGAGTTCCTGCGCGACACGAAGAAAAACGAGCCCACCTGGGTGGCGGAACGCCTCCGGGTCGGCGACCCTGCCGCCGTGATCACTGAGGTTGGGTTGAGCAAGCAAGCCGAAATCTGCGTGCAGACCTTGGACATGTTCGCGGCCGTCTACGGGGCTGAAGCCGGGAACCTGGCGTTGAAGGTGCTGGCACTGGACGGAGTCTATCTCGGTGGTGGGATCGCGCCGAAGCTGCTGCCGAAGTTGAAGGACGGGACGTTCATGCGCGCCTTTACGAACAAAGGACGGTACAAGCGCCTCTTGAGCACGATGCCGGTGCGCGTCATCATGAACCAGAAGACCGCCCTGTTGGGTGCGGCCTCCGTCGCGGCGCAACGTGGAGCGGCTGCCTCACCGTGAATTCCCCGGGAGACATCGAGACTCTCAAGCGCCGTGCGGCGGCGGCGGCGGTCGAGTACGTCCGTGACGGGATGGTGGTGGGGCTGGGCACGGGCTCGACGGCCAAGCACGTGGTCCTGACGCTCGCGGAGCGGGTGCGAGCCGGGCTGGTGATGAAGGGCGTTCCGACCTCACGTGAGACGGCCGAACTCGCGAGACGCTCGGGTATTACCCTGCTGGAGACGGAGGATGAATGGGTGATCGACCTGGCGATTGACGGGGCGGACCAGGTTGATCCCCAACTCAATCTGATCAAAGGTGGCGGCGGGGCACTCTTAAGGGAGAAGATCGTTGCGGCCGCCGCTCGTCAACTGATCATCGTGATCGATCACACGAAGCGGGTGCCGGTGCTCGGGAATCCGATGCCGCTCCCCGTCGAGGTGGTACCGTTTGGCTGGGGCAGTACTGCCCGCAAGATTGAAGAGCTGGGCATCAAGCCGGTACTTCGAAAGCGGGACGGAGGGATCTTCAGAACCGAGGGCGGGCATTATATCCTGGATCTGCATGTGGACCGTATCGAAGACCCTGTGAGCCTCGAGGCCCGACTGAATGCGATTCCAGGCGTGGTCGAGACCGGGCTCTTTGTGGGCCGAACGGATCTCCTGATCGTGGGGACCCCGCAGGGTGTCGAGATTCAGAAGGCGTCGAGACGGTGAAGTCGGCTTGGTGCCGCAGGTCCTGAAGCACGGTCTCAGGTCCCTTGAGGTGGCACTCTCCCCTTCGTGCGCGCCAATCACCCGTCGCCACGCGCTCGAAACGGTCTGTGTCCTCGTCCGCCGGATGGTCGCCTTGGAGTGCGCGCGCTGGTTCGGCGAGCCCTTCGAGACACCAGTGTTCCGGTTCCTGGTTCGACGCCCGCCGGGCGAAGAGCCCGACCACCCATTCACGCGGAGGCGAGCAGTGGACCCCTATCGACTGCCCCAACACGTCGTACCGACCCGGTACGATCTCCAGCTGAAGCCGGACTTGCAGGCCTTAAAGTTCCACGGTCACGAAACGGTCACCGTGACGGTGCGACAGGAGACCTCGGACGTCGTGCTCAATGCGGCTGAACTCGAAATTCTCGAGGCGGCGATCGAACAGGACGGTGGGCGATCCTATCAGGGATCCGCGGAACTCGACGAGGCCACTGAACGCTGCCGGATCACGTTCCCGGCCACGCTGGCGCCGGGCACCTGGCGGTTGCGGCTGTCCTTCAGGGGGACCTTGAACGACAAGCTGCGCGGGTTCTACCGCAGCACCTATAAGGATGGCGGCGGCCAGACCCACGTGGTGGCAGCGACCCAGTTCGAGGCAACGGATGCGCGCCGCGCCTTTCCCTGCTGGGACGAACCGGCGCTCAAGGCCGTGTTTGCCGTGACGCTCGAGATCGATCCCGCCCTGACCGCCGTGTCCAATACGGCGGTCGTGTCCGAGCGCATGGAACATGGGCAAAAGGTTCTCCAGTTCGCCGAGACCATCCGCATGTCCACCTACCTGGTCGCGTTCGTCGTGGGCAAGCTGGAAGCGACGCCACCGGTGTCCGTTGGCGCGACGCCCGTTCGCGTCTGGAGCGTGCCCGGCAAGCGCTCCCTCGCGTCATTCGGTCAGGAGGTCGCGGTCGCCTCGCTCCGCTTCTTCGAGCAGTACTATGGGCTTCCGTATCCGGGCGGCAAGCTGGATCTCCTGGCCATCCCGGACTTCGCCTCGGGCGCCATGGAAAACCTGGGCGCCATCACGTTTCGAGAGACGGCCTTGCTGGTTGACCAACGGACGGCCACCCATGCCGAGATCGAGCGGATCGCCGATGTCGTCGCGCACGAGAACGCCCACATGTGGTTCGGAGACCTGGTCACCATGAGCTGGTGGAACGGTCTCTGGCTCAATGAGGCCTTCGCGACCTTTATGGAGATGCTGGCGGTGGACTCATGGAAGCCCGACTGGCGGCGCTGGACCACCTTCGGGGTGTCACGGGCCGCAGCGTTGTCCGTTGACGGGCTTCACAGTTCGCGGCCGATCGAATACCCCGTGCGCGCCCCTCGCGATGCGGATGCCATGTTCGACGTGCTCACCTACGAAAAGGGTGCGTCGGTGCTGCGCATGCTCGAACAGCATCTGGAGCCTGAGGTCTTCCGCGACGGAGTGCGCGACTATCTGCGCACCCACGCCTATGGCAACGCCGACACCGGCGATCTGTGGGCGGCCCTCGGACGAGCGGCCAAGCAACCGGTCCCCGCGCTGATGGACGGCTGGATCTTCAGGCCGGGCTATCCGCTCCTGACCGTCAGCTTGGAGCCGGGTTCACGGCTCCGCATTGCCCAGCAACGCTTCACTTATTTGGAACACCCCGCGCCCCTCGCCTCGAACCCAACGGGCCAGGCTTCCACACCTGTCGGGACGACCTGGCAGGTGCCAATCCAGGTGCGCATCACGGCTGCGGGGAAGAGTGAGACACTCCGGGTGCTCTTAACGGGGTCTGAGGTTCGTCTGGCTCTGCCTGGGGGATTCGAATCCGCCCTGCTCAACGAAGGCGGCCATGGCTTCTATCGCGTGCGGTACGCGCCGGAGCTGCTGGAGCGGCTCTTAACGTCAGTCCCGAATGACCCCGCGGCGATCGAGCGGTTCAACCTGGTGAATGACACGTGGGCGACGGCCATCGCCGGTCTCCTGCCACTGGGCGAATACCTGGACATCACCGCCCGCTTCCGCGCCGAGCAGGACAAGAACGTCTGGACGATCCTGCTCGAGTCTTTTCAGACCCTGAACCGGAGTATCACGGCCGCCGACCGGCCAAAGCTCGAAGCCTTCGTGCGAGATCGAGTCACACCGGCGTTTCAGGATCTCGGCTGGAGCCCGAAGCCAGGCGAGAGCGACCTCACGCGCCAGCTTCGTGGCGAGCTGATCCGCGCCCTCGGAACGATCGGGAACGACACGAACGTCCAGGCTCGAGCCGCCGAGCTGTATGCGGCGCACATTCGCGACCTGGGGGCTGGCCGGGCCAGCTCTCTGGACCCGAACCTGATGCCGTCGCTGATTGCGATCCTTGCCCATGTGGGCGATGCCGCTCGCTACGAGGAGTTTGTCAAGCGCTTCCGCTCGGCCGCCACGCCGCAGGAGGAACGGCGCTATCTCTACGCCCTGGCCGCCTTCCAGCCGGTCTCCCTGCTCGAACAGACGCTCACCATGACCCTGAACGGCGAGATTCGCACGCAGGACGCCCCGTTCTTGATCAGCGCCTCGCTGATGAGCGTGTCTGGTCGAGAGCGGGCCTGGCGTTTCGTCAAAGCCAACTGGGACGAGCTGGACCGGAAGTTTCCCAAGCAGGGCTTGCGCCGCATGTGCGGCGGCATCGTGGGCCTAGCCACGCCGGAGCTGGAGCGCGACGTGCGCGCCTTCTTCGAGGAGCGGAAAATCGATTTGGGCGGAAAGACGCTGGAGCAGTATCTCGAGCAGCTCCGCATCATGGTGACCCTCCATGAGCGGGATGGAACCGCATTGAGCAAGTATCTGGATGGGTTCACCAAGAAGTAGCGAGGCGGCAGTAGTGACGCCTCGCAAGACTGGACCGGGAAACGTTTCTCACCGAAACTTAGGCTGGCTTCGGGATACCTAGCCCGGCTTCTTGGCAGAGCCCTTTCCGCTTTTCATCTCAGCCTTACCGTTCGCCGCCGTCCCCTCTTGATTGCCCGATCCTTTACGCAGGGCCGCCACCATGGCCTGCCGAGAAGGGAAGGTCTGTCCCGCCAAGGGGCCCTTGACGCATCGGTATCCCTGTTTCCCCTGCTTCACACAGTCATGGCCAGCGGTGGACGGAGCTGACCAGGCCAAGGGCGGCATGCCCAGCACGATGAACAACAGCGGGGCGAGCATGGAAAGTCTGAGCATGATAATAACCTCCTGGTGAGAAGCGACACCTTGAGCCAGTGTAGCAGAGGGAGCGCCTGGGTCAATTTTTCTTCATTGATCGAACAGGAGGGATCAGCGCCTCGTCACTCGTGCCGCAACACGCCTAAGGGTCGCTGGTCCAGAATGCGGAAGGTGCTCAGGAATCCGGCGGCGACTGCGAGCAGCACGGTCAACGCGAAACCGGTGGCCAGGATGTCGGGCTGGAACGTCCAGGGGATGTCCAGAATGAAATGCAGGATCGCCCAAGACAGTACACCCGAGAGGACAATTCCGATGAACCCGGCTGCCGCGCCGACCAACGCGTATTCGACCGCAAAGGAACGCGCGATCAATCCGCGGGTAGCGCCAAGAGCTTTCAGGATCACCGACTCATAGAGACGCCGGTAGCGCGTGCTGGCCAGCGCCGCCGCCATGACAATCGCGCCGGACAGGATGCAGAAGACCGCGACAGCGCGGATCGCGAGGGACAGGCGCTCGAGGATCCGGGCGAAGCTGTCCAGTACATCTCCGATATTGATAGCGGTCACATTCGGAAAGGCCGCCACCACCGCCTGCTGCAGTGGCACCTCCTCCTCCGGCGCCACCCGCACCGTCCCAACATAGGTGAAGGGAGCGCCCTCCAGCGAACCGGGTGAGAGGATCATGTAAAAGTTCGTGGAGAAGTTTCCCCACTCGACCTTGCGGATGCTCCTGACCTCCGCCGAGACCGTCGCGCCCTGAATCTCAAACTCGACCGACGAGCCGAGGTCCACTCCAAGGTTTCTGGCGGCCTCCTCCTCGATTGAGACGAACGCCTTGGAGGGCGTCTCGCCCGGTTGCCACCAGGTTCCCTTGATGATGACATTGTCCTTCGGCACCTGTGGCAGAAAGGTCAGCACATACTCCCTGGTCAAGTACCAGTTCTTGCGCCCCTCACGTTTCTGCTCTCCTTCCTGCACGCCCTCCTCTGCTGCTCTTGCTGCCTGTCCGTTGATCGCGTGCAAGCGAGACCGGACCAGGGGGATCACCTCAGGGCTTCGCCCCCCGGTGCGGTCCCGAATCAGATGCTGGAAGGCGTCCTTCTGGTCGGGCTGGATGTCAATAAAGAAAAAGGTCGGTGCCTCGGTGGGGCGACTCTCCCCGATCTGGTGAACCAGCGACCGTTCGATGAGCGACACCGCCACGATGACCATGACCCCGATTCCGACCGACACCATCAGGCCGGCAGCCTGACTGCCGGGCCGGTACAGATTGCCGACAGCATGGCGAACAGCGAGGGACCGAGGACTGGGCACGAGCTTGAGGCTGTGAATCAGCAGCAGCGCGGCCAGCAGCAGCACCGTCACAGCGGTGGCCAGCGCGCCCAGAAACAGGAAACCCACCCTCCACGATCCGGCTTGCCAGATGGAGAGGGCGGCGAGTCCGATGGCGATCTCCACTGCGGTCAACACGCGGACACGATCATACTGTTGAAGCGCGTGCTTCCAAACTGGCCACCACGCCGCCCCGGCTGATGCCTGCGTTGAGCGCGCCGTTACCTCCCTCCGAAAGATGAGTGCAGGGCGGATCTCCCGAACGCCCAGTAAGGGCCAGAGGGTGAACAGCAGCGTGGTGAGGATGCCCAGCGCAATCCCCTTCAGGAATGGCAGGAGGGATGCGCGGCTCAGGGTCGTCGTGAACTCGATTTGATCCAGGAGATTGCTGGCAAAGGATCCCGACAGCAGAGGCGGCAACATGCCCTGCAGGCCGATCCCCAATGCGGCCCCCGCTAGGCTCCCGACGGCACCGAGAAGGATGGCCTGGAGGAGGTAGGTTCTGACCACGGTGCTCGAATCGGCACCGAGGGTTTTGAGAATGGCGATCGTGTGGAGCTTTTCTCTTACGAAGGCTTGCACGGTGGTCGCCACGCCGATCCCGCCGACAAAGAGCGCCGTGAGGCCGATCAGCCCGAGGTAGCGCGTGAGCTGGTCCAGGAACTGCTTGAGCTGAGGTTGCGCGTCGCGGTACGTCGTCACGCGTGCGGACTCACCGGCCAGTCGGCCGCGCAACTCGTAAACCAGCGGCTGGGCCATCATCGCCGGTGGCACGCGGAGGAGATACCGTTCCCTGACGCGGCTGCCCGGCTTAAGGAGATCGGCCGCCGCGAGTCCGTCTCGTGAGATCATCACGCGCGGGCCCAGGCTGAAGGCGTTCGCGATGCGGTCGGGCTCCTTGCGAATGAGGCCGGTGATCGTGAAGGTCGCCTGGCCGATCTTGAGCCGATCGCCGACCGACAAACCCATGCGGATCAGGAGTGATTCCTGGACCACGGCACCGTAACAAGGGCCGTGAGGCGTAAGGGGTGAGGGGTGGGGCGAGCGGCTTGAGTCAGCCACACGCTCGCAGGAGGAGCCGGAAAGGGACAGGAGTTCGCTGAGCGGGCGATCAGGGTCGAGTTTCAGCGTTCCGTAGAAGGGGTATCCCGCTTCGACCGCCTTGAGTTCGACAATTTGGGTGAGGCCGCTGTCCATCCCCGCTGCCATAGCGACCAGTTCGCTGGCATGAGTCGTGACGATGCCGCGGGTTGCGAGCGACCGCAAAACCGTCAATCCCTTTTCGCTCATAGGCCGCGAGAGGCGAATTTCAAGGTCGCCCCCCATCAGTCCCCTGGCTTCTCTCGTGACCGCCTGTTCCACGTTGGCAGCGAACAGCGCCACACCCACCAGAGACCCGACGCCCAGCGCAATGCAGATGAAGAAGTACAGAAAGTGCCGCCACGCCGCGCGCGTCTCCCGCCAGGCCATGGAGAGGGGAAACAGAATCACTGGGATCTCCTTACTCCTTACCTTTCACTCCTCACGAGCTTGTCCGACTCGATCCGGCCGTCCCTCAGGGTAATAATGCGTTCTGCGTACGCGGCCAATGCGGGATCATGGGTCACCAGGATCAGCGTGCTCCCGTAATCGCGGTGAAGTCCCAGCAGCAAGTCAATCACCTGGCGACCGGCGGCTGAATCGAGATTACCGGTGGGTTCGTCTGCAAGGAGGATCGGCGGGCGGCAGGCAAAGGCGCGGGCCACCGCCACCCGC
>JAHRHE010000248.1 GCA_020027965.1 Nitrospirota bacterium
AGTTCGATCCCCTTCGCCGCAGCCTGGGGGCGAATGCCTTCGCAGGACGTCTTGAGGGCCTGGGGCAGGTGGAGGGGGTCGAGCTCGAGTTCCGACCTGCCGGTATCGACCTTGGCGAGGTCTAGGACGCCGTTGATCAGAGCCAAGAGGTGCCTCGCGCTGGTGAGGACGCGGCTCACGTGCTGGCGTTGCTTCTCGTTCAAAGCGCCGAACTGCTGGTCCTCAAGGAGTTCGGAAAAGCCAATGATGGGGTTGAGCGGAGTCCGCAGCTCGTGGGACATGGTGGCGAGGAACTGGGACTTGGCGCGGGAGGCCTCCTCGGCCCGGTGCAGCGCCTGCCGGAGCTCAACATTGGTGCGTTGAAGCTCGACGGTCCGGGCCTCGACCGTGGCCTCGAGCTCGACGGCGGCCAGTCGCACCTCCTGATACAGACGGGCGTTCTCAATGGCAGTGCCGGTCTGGTTGCCGATCGCGGTGAGGAGATCGATCTCCGCCGGGGCGAATCGACGTTGGCCATGGCTCAAGAGGCTCATGACGCCCACCATCCTCTCGCGGGAGCGGATGGGGATACTGGCGACGGAGCGAACCCCATCTTTCTGGGCCATTTGGTTCAGTTCCGGATGCTGGTGCAGGTCCTCCACAAGGAAAGCCTCCCCCGTCTGGAAGACCTTCCCCGCGACCCCCTCTCCCAGCCTGAAGTGTCGCATCCGGCTGACATACCCTTCACTCATCCCCCGGTGGGCGGCCAGGGTTAAGAACCCCTCCCGTTCATTCCAGAGGCGGATGTTGCCCGCTTCGACCTTGACCGCCCCGAGCACCGCATCGAGCGAGGCCTCGAGGATGTCTTGCAGGTGAAGGGACCGGTTCACTGTTTGGGCCACCTGATTCAAGGCCGTCAGGCTCCGGTTGGTCGCTGTAGTCTCCTGGAAGAGCCGGGCGTTTTCGATACCAATGGCCGCCTGAGCAGCAAAAAGCTGGAGTAGTTCCCGTGTGGCCGGCTCGAGGGGGCGGCGGCTATGTTTCCGATCTGCCCCCATGACCCCGATCGCCCGGCCATGGACGACCAGGGGGACGTTGGCGAACACGCGCGACCGAAAGGCCTCGATCCGGTCATAGGGGGGCTTGAGGCGGAACTCCTCAGGCACCGGGCCTTGGCCGTCCCAGAAGATGGCCTGTTTGGTGAGATAGGCGTGCGCGATCGCCCCTCCTTCAGGCCCGATGGGGACCCGGATCAGCTCGGGCGGCCCGATGGTGCCCATGCTCGTGACCGCCTGCAGCCACTGCCCCTCGGGGTCCGCAAGGAGGATGTTGACGCGATCCAGGTCCAACACCGTCTTGGCGGTCTTGAGCAGATGGGCCAGGCGCTCATTGAGCCCTAGGGATTCCTGGGTCTCCAGGCTAGCCCGATACAAGGCCTGACGCGTCGCCTCCACCCGCGTGCGTTCGCTCAATTCGTTTTTGAGCTCTTGGCTGGCCGACTCAACTTCTTTCGCGCGAAGCCGTGCGGTTTGGGCGAGATGGACCGTGAGCGTGAGCAAGAGAGCCATGAGGAGCCCCGTACCCAACGCCGCTTCGGGGAGAAGAGAGTGAACCGCAGCCGCCCGTTGTTGCGCCACCAGCGCCTGCCACAAAGCTACGGTGAGCGTGGCGACACCGATCCCGGTGGATATTGCAAGCCATCGCGCGCGGCCTGCTTCTTCATCCGCTTCCTCGCGCCAGGCAAACGCAATGACGCCAAGACCGAGCACTACGAATCCAGCCGCTGTATGAACCGCCATTCTGGTCATTTTGCCCCAGCCGTACGCAGACGGGATCTTGGTCGAATAGCCGGAAAGGGCCACCAGCCCCAGAGCGACGATGATCGAACCCAAGAGCCCCGAGGTCACGGAATGCTGGTTGGATCGCATCATCCGGCTCGAGATGACTAACGCAGCACCCGTCAGGGCAAAGCACACTGCAGTGTTGGGAGCCATGCGACCGGGGTGAGAGGTCTTGACTGTGATGTAGTGCTCCATGAGGAGCTGGTCGATGCCGAGGTCGATTCCAAGGATGTACTCGATCAGAGTCAAAAGACCGATAGCCGCTATTACGGCGCCACACGTCATCGCCAGATGTGGCCGACCGTACACGAGGAGGAGTAGGCCTGCACCACTCAAGAGGAATCCCAGGGCGGTGTTGTATTGCATGGGGACAAACACCGGTAATACCTGGACCAGGGCCACGCTGTGCGTGTACCAGCCAACGAGCACGATCAAGCCAAGCAGGGCAGAGACTCCTGCCGCTCCCGTCACCACGACAGTCTGCGACCGTCCCGAAACCTTCTCCCTCTTCATGGCGGATTCAGTCCTTGGTGAGATCTGATGAGATTACCGGTCCCCCTCAATTCGTCCCCCTCGGCCAAGACCGCAGGCCGTATCGGTGGCCATTACGGTTTCTCTCCTTGGCCCGCCGCGAGGTGGTTGAGGAAGCGTCGATACTGGACGAGATCGATATCATGCGTAAAGCGCGTGAGATGGATACCATGGCGGAATCGGTTTCCGGAGACTGGCTGGGGATCGTGCCAGATGACCCGGGCCTCCGCGGAAAGCGATGCTTCCGGGAACTGGAGCTGGAGGTGGATGGCGCTGCCGCGCGCGAGGACTTCAGGCAGAAGCAGCAACAGGCCGGTCAGGCTGATGTTACCCGTGCGGCCAACAATCTCTCGGGCGGGATGCGGC
>JAHRHE010000136.1 GCA_020027965.1 Nitrospirota bacterium
CGCCCTTGAGAGAGGCACCCGGGCAAGGCAGGGCACTCGACGACGTAGTAGCCTGCCTCGTCCTGCTCAATCGTCACCAGGAACCGCATCGGACCTCCGCGCGCCAACCAGGCTCGAACTTACTTGGCTAGAGTACCAGCCGCCCAGCGAAAATGCAACCGTGTAACGAAGCGCGGCCGCGCTCATCCCCGTTGCCATGAATCAGTTGTGCTGGATCTCGCGGACCAGGGAGTTATATTCGTCCTCCTTCGGGCGGAGCCAAAACAGGAGCAGGAGCGAGATGCCTGCTAAGAGCAGAAAATCCCCGAGTAAACCGGCAATCAAGAAAAGCAAGAGGCCAAAAATTGCGATGGCCTCTGCAAAAGCAAATGTAAAAATGGACCACTGAATAATGGAGCCCGTGGCGGGAGTGGGCTGGCGACGGAGCGCTTCTGGTGTGAGGAAGCGTCCTTGGAAAAACCGGATGGCCCCGAAGCAACCGAGGGCGAGAAGGAACATGATGGTGCGTAACACATTTAGGCTGGGGAAGTCGGGGGCGAAGCCGCCCTCGGGGATGGTCCTGTATGAAAGCATCAGGTAGACGAGCACCCCGTAGATGAGGACGGAGGTGCAGAAGGCAAGGTGGATGATGCGCAAGGTTCGGAAAGCAGCACGAGAATCCGTTGGGTCCCCTGGCTGAGCCATACTCATTATCAACCGCTTCAACATGTCCTACCCAACCCGGCCGTGCTCCAAGGCTCCACGCCCTTCGCGAAAGATTGTCAAGATATTAAAGCCTGAGCCCGGCCCCCCACATTGCTCATCCATGCCCACGGCATCGCCCTCCATACGATAGGGATTGTCGGCCGCGCACTCATCGGGGCGGAGGCGAAACGCTGGAAGGACCGCCTCAAGGCCTTGGCGAAGGTTGATTGGTCGCGCTCCAACACCAAGCTTTGGGAAGGGCGAACGATGGTCGGCGGGCGGGTGAGCAAAGCACGCATCCACGTCATCCTCACTGCGGCTGCCCTCAAACGGGCGCTCGATCTGCAACTCTCACCAGAGGAGGAACGCATCGATGCGCAGTTTAGGAAGCGAGGGGGCTAGCACAGAGCTTACCTCCCCTGAACCGCTTAACCTGGAACGCCTCGAGGCCAGGTACGAGGAAATCCGGACCGTCTATCTTAGAGACCAGCGCCCATGGGTGATCGGTTATAGCGGCGGGAAGGACTCGACAACAGCTCTGCAGCTGATCTGGTATGCCTTCTCGAAACTGCCGCGCGAGCAGCGCGCGAAGCCTCTCTATATCATCTCGTCCGACACCCTGGTGGAAACCCCCAAGATCGTTGACTACATCGACACCTCCCTCCGGAGGATGAACGAAGCCGCGCAGCGGCAAGGGCTTCCGTTTACCGCCCACAAGGTGAGCCCGGAGGTCAACCAGACCTTCTGGATGAATCTGATCGGCCGGGGCTATCCCGCGCCATCCCAGCGGTTTCGCTGGTGCACCGATCGCCTCAAGATCGATCCCGCTAATCGCTTCATTCTCGACCGGGTCGCTGAGCACGGGGAGGTCGTTGTCGTCCTCGGGGTCCGCAAGGCGGAAAGCACGACCCGAGCTCAGGTAATGAGCCTCCATCGGATCAAGGGAAGTCTCCTCTCCCGCCACTCGACCCTCCCGAATGCCTTTGTCTATACGCCTATCGAGGACTTCAGTGTGGAAGATGTCTGGACGTTCCTCCTCCAAGTCCCCTCCCCATGGGGCAACAAGAACTCGGATTTAGTCGCCCTGTATCGGAACGCGCAAGCGGGGGAGTGTCCCCTGGTTGTCGACCGGACCACGCCCTCCTGTGGGAACAGCCGCTTCGGGTGCTGGACATGTACTGTGGTGACGCAAGACAAGTCGATGGAAGCCATGATCGAAAATGGCGAGGAGTGGTTAGAGCCCTGCTGGAATATCGGGACCTGCTGGCGTCCACCCAGGATCCCGCGGTCAAGGCACAGGTGCGCGACTTCAAGCGGCGGGACGGTCAGGTCATGGCCAAGAGGGGAGGCGGGATCGTGTACGGCCCCTACAAGCTTGAGGTTCGGAAGGAACTCCTGCGTCGCCTGCTGCAGACCCAGAAACAGATCCGCGCCAACGGCCCCAATCCGCACGAACAGCTCATCAGCCCCGAGGAGCTCCAGCAGATTCGGAGGCTTTGGCGGTCCGAGGCCCAGGACTGGGAGGACTCGGTCCCCAGGATCTACCGCGAGGTCACAGGCGAAGACCTCGAGTGGATCGCCGATGAGCAACCCGCCTTCTCGGGAGAGGACCGCAGGCTGCTTGAGGCGATCTGTGAGCGTCATGACGTTCCTGCATCGATGGTGGCCAAACTGGTGGATCTCGAGCGAGAGCTACATGGGATGAGCCGGCGGGCCTCGGTTCACCAACGGATTGCCGCTGTCGTAGAAGAGGATTGGCGTTCCGAAGACGAAGTCCTTGCCGCGGAGTCTGAACCCGCTTCATGATTCTCACTAAGCTCAGCCTCACGGACTTTGGCGTTCTGCGCGGTCGTCAAGATATCTCGCTAACGCCGCGTCCGTCTCGCCCGATCATCCTATTCGGCGGGATGAATGGCGCTGGTAAGAGCACGTTGCTCGAGGCCGTGCGAGTTTGCCTGTACGGGCCCGGCGCCCTCGGCATCCCCACTTCTAAAGAGGCCTACCTCAGCTACCTGGAGAGTAGGATTCACTCGAACCCCACCCTCCTGCTCCAACCCATGTTCGCCTCGGTGGCCTTAGAGTTCCAGTACGCCGAGCCCGATGCGGTCCACACATACAGGGTAACCCGTTCTTGGGAACGGCGGGGTGCTCACAAGCTGATCGAGTACCTGGACGTCACTCGCGATGGGAGGCCCCTCGACGAACTAGCGGCGGAGCACTGGCAGGACTTCGTACGCGACCTGGTTCCTCCGGGCGTGTCGCAGCTCTTCTTCTTCGATGGGGAGAAAATCCAGCAGCTCGCGGAGGACACATCAGATCAGCAGACGCTGGGGAGCGCGATTAAGTCCCTCCTGGGACTGGATGTGGTTGGGCGGCTCCAAACGGATCTTGCGATCTACCTGTCGCGCATCGCAAGACCCACCCAGGACGGGCAGTCCGCCCGGGAAATTGAGGAACTCCAGCACGAGATCACTTGCGTCCGGCAGACGCTTGAAGAGCTCCGCGGTATTCGTCAGCAGCAGGAAGGTCGAGTGGCTGAACTGCGTGCAGGCATCGGCAGGGTCGAAGGGAAGATCGCCTCGGAGGGGGGCGCATTTGCGCGGAACCGGGAGGGCCTCCTGCAGCGCCAGGCGACGCTCAAGACGGGGATCAGCCACCATGAGGACTCCCTAAGACAGCTATGTGCCAGCGTGTTGCCCTTCGCCCTCATCCCCAAGCTCTGCCAGCAGCTGAAGGATCAGCTACTCCTCGAAGAGCACGCGGCGCAGCTGGCGGCAGCTCAAGCGTTGCTGCGCGCGGCGAAGGAGGAGATCCTGCAGCGGCTTGAGGCTCCTGATTGGTGGGCCGCCGTCCCCGAGGTGCCGGAAGGCCTGAAGGCCAAGATCGCTGCACGCCTCACCCAAGCCATCATGGATCCATTGCCTGTCGAGCACGCTCAGAAGGTTGAGATGATCCACCAGCTTTCCCCATCCGTCCAGCGGCAGCTCCTCTTCTGGATCGCCCAGGCGACGGGCGATCTCACCCAGACCGCGCGAGAGTTAGCCCGGGAGCTGGAAAATCTCTACCGCGACTTACACAGGGTCGACGAGGGGCTTCGTAAGATTCCTCCCGATGACGTCCTCAAGCCCCTGATCGGGGAGCTTCATGCTCTGCACCAGACCTTAGCAGAAGCGGGCAAACAGGCGCTGCTCAAGGATGAGGAGATTAAGAGCGCCGAACTAAAGCTGGCGGACCTTGAGCGGCGGTACAACCACGCTGCCGATAGGCTCGCCGCCCAGGCCACGCAGGCCTCCCGGACCCACCTGGTCTCCCGCGTCCAGAATGTCTTGGGTGAGTACAAGGTCGGGCTCCTCGAGAAGAAGGTGAAGCAGCTTCAGGAAGCGGTCTCCGAATGCTTCACCACTCTCTGCCGGAAGAAGGACGGCTTGCGGAAGATCACCATCGATCCGAAGGATTTCTCTGTCACCCTCTACGATAAGCAGGAGCGACCCTTGCCTAAGGCGCAGCTCTCTGCCGGTGAGAAGCAGATCTATGCGATCTCTATGCTCTGGGCCCTGGCGAAAACCTCAGGCCGGCCGCTGCCGATGATCATCGATACACCGCTCGCCCGGCTGGACAGCGATCACCGCAGGCTACTAGTCGAGCAGTACTTCCCGAAGGCGAGCCACCAGGTCCTTATCCTTTCCACGGACACCGAGGTCGACCAGTCCTACTTCAGCCGGCTGCGCCGCGCCATCGCCCACGCGTATCGACTTGATTTTGACCCAGCAGAGCATGGAACGAAGATTACGGCAGGGTACTTTTGGGAAGAGTTTAGATGAAACTGACCAAGATCCGCTTCACCAAGGAGGCGTCAAACCGGCTGCGATTCGTCGCGGGCAAGACGGGGCTGACGCCGAATCTGCTATGCCGGATAGGCTTTTGCCTTTCACTTGGTGAGCCGGCGGTACCGAATCCGGATGACTACCCCGAAGAGGACAGGGAATTCAACCGCTACACTCTTCTTGGGGAGTACGATCCGCTCTTCGTCGCGTTGCTCAAGGAACGCTGTCGGCAGGACGGTGTGGACCTCTCGAAGCTAGAGGGCTACTTCCGCGCCCATATGAACAGAGGTGTTGTGATCCTTCAGGGCCGCGTGAGGGGCATTGGCGACATCGCCGATCTGGTTGGAGCCTCAGACCGCGGGTGAGCCGAACCCTGAGAAGGGTGGTCTATATCGCTGGGAGGTATTTCTCGGCAAATATTCGGAACACCTGAGCCGTATGTCTGGCATCGTTTAAAGCCCTATGCCTCTGCTTCTCTCCTAGGTATGACTCGATCACCTGCTCCTGGGATATCGCGTGAAGGCGAGCGAAAAAAAGCACTATCGATTGCACATCAAGCATGCGATGGCTGAAGGGCCAAACAAACCCAGCCCTTTGGTATCCCTTGCGTAAGAATGCCGCATCAAACCAAACATTCCATCCAGCAAGCAGAGGTGTGGAATTATCTGAGCAAAAACATTCATGAAATTCTCTGATAACTTCTGCGATGTCCCGTGCTTGACCTAGTTCCTGCAAGCTGATCTTACTTACTCCCAGTGCGTCATCCGAAACCTCGGCGCCTTCCCACGGTGCCACGAGCGAACTGAATTCCTCCAAAATGGTCAAGTCCTCTTTTAGCAAGACCGCGCCTACCTCAATGCACGCGTGCCTAACAGGATCAAGGCCAGTGGTTTCCACGTCAACTATCAACACCCTTCTTCGCAGCTGTAGCCGCATCTTCTATTCTTCCTTTTCCTCGACTTGACAACCTTGAGAGTCAAAATAAGGAATGACATCCCTGGGAGTTTCCAGCAACGCTTTGAAGTCCCGCATGATCCAGGAGGAAAAGTCCCCTGCCTGTTGAGTTTCGCGAAAAACCATCACCGGGATGGGAGTGGCGGCGTGTTTTGGGCTAGAAATAGGTCGTGGTGAAAAGTATATTACGTGGTCAAACGTATAGAAGCTATGGTTGATTATCTCATTTGAAAGATAGATTTGGAGGTGTCCCAGTTTCCCGGGTCGTCTCTTTGCCTCCGTGAACGCATGCAATACTTCCTCGCAAGACCTTAAGATATAATTTTCAAGTGTGTCCCTTGCCATCCGGCTAAATTGGTGGCAAAAACCTGGTATAGCGGGGCTGGCAGGCGAGAGCATACAGATGCGAACCCTAACGGCCGGATTGCCAAAAGCCTTGACGAAGTATTGAGCGTGAGTTCGGTACCAGGTGTGCGCATAGACGTTACAGATATCAATCTCGGTGGCGACCTGAATCAATTCCTCCCACGGAATCTTATTAAAATCTAGTTGATAGTCCGAAAACCCGGCCGTTAGTGCGGGTCCGTGAAAGGGTCGAAAGATTTCGGATGGCACTTCCTTCGGGACACGCAGTTTCGCGGGATCTAACTGAATTTTATTTTCGATGTGGTTGAGGACCTCTTCAGCGATCAGTTTATGAACTTTGGATCTTTTCCAATATACCGAATGTGGGTTTAGTGTACGAGACCGAAGAGCAACATCCTCGACGCTGCTGAATAGGGGGTTGAGTGGGACTGCGATAGGGTCCCGAAAATGGAGAATATTTACCCACTTACGAAAAGCCCCCGGATCAAGAGTGTCACTAACTAGGGAAAAGAGTCCGATAGGCGAGCCCATCGTAAATACAGAGGTTCTCCCCGGGAGGTCTTGCAACCCTGCATATCTGTATCCCACAAATCCGCGAATGATGTCGTGCATTACGACTGCCCCCAGGCTGTGACCGACTAGTATAAGGGAGAAGGGTGAGTTCGATTCAATCCTGGCTTGAAAGACGTCTTGGAATCCCCTAAAAACCGTTCGCTTGATTTCTTCTTGAAACTTTCCAAGATAACTAAAAATGTCGCCGACCAGCGTGATGGAAAGCCTCCTGGCGGGATCAAACCGAAAGAACCCTAGGGTTTTCCGTAGAGGACCGGCCTCGAATAGGTGGGGATACACTGTTCGATATAGCTCGTCCTGTTCATTGCTGGCGACGTCGGCCCAATAAAGGCTCCTGAATTCTACGGTCTGCTCAGGTGTAACTCCAGACCATGTCTGCGGATCTTGCTTGGTCTTCTTGCGAATCAGCTTTCTGAGGCGGCGTTGGATTCCCTTCCGAAGTGGCTCAGAAAAATTCGGATCTTGAGATCCAATACCATGAGTAATCAGGCAGATTACTGGTCTTGGGATGCTCATGTGCTTACTTTTCCTTGCGTGATGATGTGTTAATCCGGAGCAGGAAGGACCCGGTAAATCGCAAACCGTTGTCCGCCAGAGGAGAACGTTTTCATCAGGACTGCCTTGAATCCCCGACCTCCACTAGGGCTGATGAGTCTCCAGGCTGTCCCAGTCCTAATTCTTTGCCCCCGTCGAACAACCTTCCTGCGCAGCCTGACCCCGCCCGCCATAACCCCTCCCTGTTAACGTGTGAGTCTTGGCCCCCGAAAACAAAAAACACCGGGGAGCCGTTTGCGCCCACCCGGTGTCCTCCTGCTGCCGGGAACTGCTCCTGCCATTTCCACCCCTGTTGGGTGTCGGGTGTTAGGTGTCGGGTTTCTAACCACCAATCACCATTCACCGAGCACTAACCACCAATCACCTATCAAATGCCAATGTGGGCAATAAGTTAGCCCCCTCAGGAGCTCCGTGTCAACGGATTCCGACACGCGCTGGCGTCACCTTAGGTCGAGCCAACGGGGAGATAACGCACTCGATGGCGTGCCTCCTCCACGGTGACGACCGCTCCTCGCTCAAGGGCGTCGCTCGATTCCGCCAAGATCGTTCTCAAGCGGTCGATGAGATGCGGTGTTCGCGGATTGTGCAATCGAAAGAGAATGACGCTTACTTTCTGTCCGCGACTGAGAGCGGCGATCTCACCGAAATCCAGATCGAAAGTCAGGATCACGCGCCGCTCGGCGATAGCCTTCGCGAAGATCTCGCCGTTGGGCATTCGTTGCAGCCCTTCATCACGCAGGTGAGTGGCGTCATGGCCCTGGTTGCGC
>JAHRHE010000137.1 GCA_020027965.1 Nitrospirota bacterium
GTAGCGCTGGAACAGATCCTTGTACGTCCGGCCCCACGCGTGGTGCACGCCCATCGGGTTGTTGGCCGTGATGGGCCCGTCGAGAAACGACCAGCGCTGGGACGCGCGTTCGTTGCGGCGGAGGTATTGCTGGAGAGTCTGCTGATCCTCCCACCACCGCATGACGTCCCGCTCCATTGCTGGGAAGTCGACTTTAGATGAGACCGGTTTGAACTTCGGCATCGCCATCTCCATGAAAAAACAAAATCGTCCGCCCCACCTGGGGCGGACAACAGCTCCGCGGTACCACCCAGCTTCCGGTCACCGCCTGCTCCATGTGACCGGCGCTCAGCCGGAACTGAGGAACATGCGCTCGATTCCGCCCTCGATCTAACGGGTGAGGTTCCCGGCGGAGCCTACTCCCGAAACGGGTTTCGGTCCGAAGCTCCGGGGCGATCTTTCTCCCGCCGCCGCCCGCCAGCTTCCACCACACCTGGCTCGCTCAAGAGCGCTTGCAGGATACTCTTCCCATCATCGCTATTGTTCGTGGATTGTAACACGCCGAAAAATCCACCGTCAACGGGACGGCGATGCGGGTGGTACGTTTAATGAACGCAGCATCCTGGGCTCCGACGGCCGAAGACCATCTCAGCCTCAAATCCATTGTGCGCGCGGCACCGGAGCTGGATGTTCTCGGCCGTGGCTTCTCCGCCGGCACTGTGGGGTATGACGTGATGAAACTCGAGGAACGCCCGCTCTGTGCAGCGGCGCCCGTTGCTGGCCACGAAAGCGCACTGCCCGCCATCGCGCGCCCACACCCTTCGCTTGACCTCAGCCGGGATGTGACGTGACGCGTGCACTGTGCCGCGGCTGCTGCGCGGACGGTCGGTGTCACTCCCGCGGGGACGGTCCGTGGCAGCGAACTTCCGTTTTGTCAGGTCATTGAGGAGCGCGGTCAGGGCTCGATCGAGGATCTCGCCGACATCGCCATCTGGGATCTGGGAGCGCAGCAGTTCTTGGGCCTGCAGGAGCTTCGCGTGCGTCTCAGCATTCGCCGTGAACTGCACTTTGTACCGCTGGGGCGCTAAGGGGGCAATGACAGGCCTGCGGGCGGCCGGGAGTGGTGCTTCCACCGCTGGAGACAGTGCGGGCGTCGGAAACGACAGGCTGCCAGCATCGCCTATTGACCGGGAGCCTGTCGTAGCATCCGGAACCAGGATCGATGCAGCAGCGTGGTACCGGCCGGGGAGCCTGCGGATGGACGACAGCACTGACAGTTGGGGTCGCAGCTGCGCCACGAGTTCCTGGACCTGGCGCTTGCTCTTGTGCCTGACCGCCTCAAGGAGGCCGGTATGGTTCTCGGGCGTGAGGTCCGGCGCCAGCAGCCCCACTGTTGTGAGATTCACCGATCCATCGCCGAGCATGTCGAGGATGACGGGGTATTTTCGAACGGCTCGTGCGGCCTCGATACGGCTGTAGGCGGCATACTCAGAAAGATGGAGCACCTGCACACAGTAGGTGAACATCGACGCACAGCCTTCAGCGAGGTACAGTTGTCGCTCGTCCAGGACGGCGAGGTGGGCAATCAGGGTCGCGGTCGCGTCGCGCTCGCGCTGGGCAAGGAGTTTCACGCGCGCGACGACTTCCTGATTGGAGAGCTGACTCACAAGAGAAAGAACGGTTGTGCTCATGGCCGAAATATAGCATGGCGATTTTGGTCCTCTTAAGAGTGGCCCAGTGGGCTTCGGGTTCGCGCGACTCTCTTTGCTCGGGGGCTCTTCGGCCTAAAGCAATCCTGGGGCAATCCTCGCGCCCGTAGGGTGCATTCAGGAAGGACGCTCTGCGGGTTTCTTGAGGTCCTCTGGAAACCTGTCAATAGCCAAATTGGTCAATTGACCGCTTCCCTCATCAACTGGGTCCGGACCCAGTTGCGGAGACCGGTGAACTCGGTCTGAATCGTGAACGTCGTCGCATCCAGCAGGAAGCGCCCTATTGGAGGCATCGCAAATTGACCCACTACCGCGGTGCCCGCTTCAGCCTACGGGTGTGACCGCGGCCTCGTCTCGCTCGGCCGTTCGGATGCGGTAGACACGCTCCACGGGTAGCACGAAGATCTTCCCGTCGCCGACCTCGCCGGTCTGCGCTGCGGTGAGGATGGCGCCTACCGTGGGTTCGACGAAATGATCCGAGACCCCGATCTCCAGGCGCACCTTCTCCGAGAGCTCCATCTTCACCGTGCTCCCGCGATAGGTGGTCACCCGCTCTGTCTCGCCGCCGTGACCCTGCACCCGGCTGATCGTGAGCCCTCGCACCTCGGCCCGAAACAGTGCTTCTAATACGTCAGTGAGTTTCTCCGGCCGGACGATCGCGACCACGAGCTTCATGCGCGCTCACCTGCCGGCTCCGGGGCCGGCGTCGTCACCGGCGGGATGAGATCTGGCAGCACGAGGATGGCCCCCTCGCCGGTCCCGTAGGCTTCCTCACCGTGCTGGCTGACATCAAGTCCCAGGCCTTCGCCGCTGTGCTCGGTTACGCGCAGGGGCATGAACAACGCGATCGCCTTCAGGATGACAACCGTCCCTGCGGCGCTGTAAGCTGCGACGGCCGCGACACCCGCAATCTGCACGACAAGCTGCATCGGGGCGCCGAACAGCACGCCGTCGGCCACCCCGTTCCAGACCTTCTGCGCCAGCACGCCGGTCAAGATCGCGCCGACCGTCCCCCCGACCCCGTGCGCCGCCAGCACGTCGAGTGAATCATCCAACCGGGTGCGCGGACGCCAGAGCACGCAGTAGTAACTGGGGATCGCGGCGATGCCGCCGAGCGCGATCGCAGCGATCGGACTAATAAAGCCGGCGGCCGGTGTTACGGCGACAAGCCCAACAACGACCGCGGTGGCGGCCCCCACCGCGGTCACCTTCCCTCCACGACGCAGATCGAGCAGCGTCCACACGACGAGCGTGGCCGCGGGGGCCAGCATGGTGTTGACGAAGGCCAGGGCGGCGAGCGCATTCGCGCCCAGCGCGCTTCCGGCATTGAACCCAAACCAGCCGAACCACAGCAGCCCCGCGCCCAGCAGGGTGAACGGCACGCTGTGCGGCAGGATCGCCTGACGCGCGTAATCCTTGCGCGGCCCGAGGATGAGCGCGGCGACGACCGCCGCCACCCCGGCGTTCACGTGCACGACGGTTCCTCCCGCAAAGTCGAGTGCGCCGAGTTTGGCGAGCCACCCTCCTCCCCAGACCCAGTGCGCAATCGGCGCGTAGATCAGCACGCTCCACAGCGTAAGGAAGATGAGGTAGGCACGGAACTGCATCCGCTCGACGATCGCCCCGGAGATGAGCGCCGCGGTGATGATGGCGAAGGTGCCCTGGTACGCCATGAAGAGGACGTGCGGGATCGTGCCATTGGGTGCCAGCCCGACTCCGTGCAAGAACAACCGCGACAGATCCCCCAGCCAGGCAGACCCGGGCGCGAACGCCAGCGAGTACCCGGCCAGCGCCCATGCGATCGCGACACAGCCGAGAGCAGCGAAGCTCATCATCATGGTGTTGAGGGCATTCTTGGCGCGCACCAGGCCTCCGTAAAAGAAGCCCAGCGCAGGGGTCATGAGGAGCACGAGCGCGGTGGCGACGAGCATCCAGGCGGTGTCCGCGGCGTTCATTCGTTCCTCCCTATGTAGAAATGAAAAAGACGCCTCGGTCGGAGGCGTCCCGGCCCCAACAATGACAGAAGCCCCGCGGGTGCGGGGCTTCGTGGCCCAAGTCCAAGTGCTTTTATTGCCGCCGTTTATACCATAGGCGCCACCTTCTGTCAATCTTCCACGGAACCTACCGTAAGTTCAAAGCTCGTTAAGGACTTGTTACTTCCTCGTTGCGTGAAAATAAAGGAACAGACCGAGGATCGCCAGAATTGTCGTTCTGATCCAAACCATCCCCCCTCGTATAGTGAAACCAAACTAAGTGCGAGCCGTTGGTTCGCCAGCCTATTGGCCATTCTAATCACAGAACGGGGGACGAAGCGGAGGTGATTTGTGCCGCGTCTGTTAGGGTTGCATCACGAAGGGAGGAGAAGCGAGGTGAGGTTTGCTATGGTCCATCGAGTCGTGGTCTTTCTCTTAATACCCGCTCTGATCTTCGGGAGTACTTCCTTGGCGCTGGGCGGAGGCCGGGCGACCGATAGCATATCCACATCGGCAATTGGCGACAACGACAAGGCGCTCAAGGAGGCGATCAGGTCGGGTCGACAGGTCACGGTGATCGTTCAGCTCGCAGATTCACCACTCGCGACGTACACAGGTGGTGTCCAGGGGATCGGCGCCACGAAACCCGCCAAGGGCAAGAAGCTCGATAAGAAAAGCAGAAACGCCTTGGGCTATGCGCGCTATCTCGAGGAAAAACGAGCGTCGTTCAAAGGCTATCTGCGTAGTAACGCCGCAAGCGTTGTTGTAGAGGCTGAGTACGATACGAGCCTCAACGGCGTCGCCATTACTCTCTCAGGACGAGACCTGCAGGCGGTATTGGCCGGTCCGGGGGTGAAATCGGTAAGCATCGATCGGGAGTTTAGACCGGCGATGAACATAAGCCGACTCCTGATCGGCGGTCCCCAGATGGACACCGCACTCGCCGCAGCCGGGAAAGGCCTCGCCGGAGAGGGCATGAAGGTTGGGATCATCGACTCCGGGATACAGCGGGACCACCCGTTCTTCAACCCTACCTTATACAGCGCGCCGTCCGGGTTCCCAATTGCCGACAACCCGAGTAACTTTGCGAGTTGCACTTCGGCCAAGATCATCGTCGCGCGGGCATATCCGAAGCCCCCGGGTGCTGACGCCTGCGATGATAACAACGGACATGGCACGCACGTGGGCGGGACGGTCGCGGGAAATACGGGCACGAGCGCGACGATCGGGAGTGTCACTATTTCCGGGCTCAGCGGTGTAGCCAACCGGGCATGGCTGGGGAACTACAACGTCTTTCCGAACGACCAAGCATCTGCCCGTTCCGTCGAGATTATTCGTGCGATCGAAGATGGGGTCAGCGACGGCATGGATGTGCTGAACATGAGCCTCGGAGGGCCCGTCCATCAGCCGGAGCAGGGCGATCCCCTGGCCCAAGCGGTTAACGCAGCCGCGGAGGCTGGGGTTGTTGTGGCAGTCGCTGCAGGGAATGCAGGGCCGGGAATCTACACCGTGTCCTCTCCTGGCAACGCCTCTGGTGCTCTGACGGCAGCCGCTACGACCAACCCTCATTTCATTGGCATTCCGGTCACGTTCGGGACAACAACGGTTCCTGCTGCGCTGGGTCAGTTTGGCGATTTCGATCCGCCCCTGACTGCAACCCTTGCGAACTGGAACTTCCAGGCTGCGGGCCTAGCGAACAGTCCAGCAACACAGGCATGCACCCCGCTTGCTGGCACGCCCCACGCTGGCCAACTCGTGGTCATTGACCGCGGGACCTGTACGTTCACAACTAAAGTCCGAAATGCGCAAAGTGCCGGTGCCGCGGGGGTGATCATCGTCAACAGCGTGGCCGGGGATCCCATCGCTATGGCGCAGGATGGAACGACTCCGGTCCCGACGATCGACGCGGCCATGGCCAGCCAGGCTGCTCGGACAACGTTGCGGACTGCGGCCGCAGCTTCGACCACGGCGACAGTTAACGGGACGCTCGTCGCCTACAGCGGGCCAACAGCTGATCTGTCCGGGGCGCCCGAGGTCGTGGGCCCGAATGCCGACATCATCGCGGGATTCAGCAGCGTGGGCCCCGTGGCGTTCGACAACAGGCTCAAGCCTGATGTTGCGGCCCCCGGTGTCAACGTCCTATCGTCCACCGTAGATCCCACCACTGTCGGCGTTTTCGATTGGGCGTTCTTCCAGGGGACGAGTATGGCTACGCCCCACGTCGCCGGCGCGGCCGCGCTTCTGAAACAGCTCCATCCTGATTGGAACCCGGACCAGGTTAAGTCCGCACTCGTCACGCGAGCCAAGCGGCCAGTGTTCGGGGGCAGCGGACTCTCCCAGGGTGGCGGGCGCATCAACCTGAACAGCGCAAGGAACGTCAACCTGACCTTCAGCCCTGCGAACTTCTCCCTTGGGTGGCTCCAGCCGAAGAACAAGGTTCAGTCGGTGAGCCGGACAGTAACCTTTACCAACATCTCCGGAGGTCCGCTGACCTGGAGCGCCACCATACCCGCCAGTTGTGCGCTTCCAACAGGGGGAGTGGCGACTTTTGCTTTCTTCGGAACTCCCGGTGGGTCATTGACAGCAGGTGCATCTGGGTCCTTCACGGTCGTCGCGACAACTGTCGCCAACGGGCCACAAGCATTTTGTCTTGGCGACGTGACGGTTACAGCGACCGGAGCTGCAGGAGCGCAGACACATCGCGTCCCATGGCTCCTTTCCCATCTCGAGAACGTGAACAGCGCTCCGCCGTAGGATAGGGGTTTTCACAGGGCCTAGCGGGCGGGAGTTGCTCCCGCCCGCTCTTTTCTTGTATGGCCTTCGTACGGTGAGGTACGATGAGTGCGTCTATGAAGAGGGAGATCTATCTGGACAACGCCGCCACCACAAAGCCGCATCCGGCTGTCGTTGAGGCCATCACCCGAGCGCTGACGGCGAATTTCGGAAACCCCTCCTCCCTCCACCGGAAAGGGCTCGACGCCGAGCGGGTTGTCCGGGCCGCCCGAGAAGCAGTCGCCCTGACCTTGGAGGTCACCCCGGAGGAGATCGTGTTCACGTCCGGCGGAACCGAGTCCAACACACTCGCCATTCGAGGCGTTGCTGGAGTCACGAAAGGACGGCATATCGTCACCGACAAGATCGAGCACTCGTCCGTCCTGACGCCGATTCGGCGCCTCGCCGGGGAAGGGTTCGAGGTCACCGAGCTCCCGGTCGATGCCGCAGGGCGCGTCTCCCCCGAGCAGGTCGGCAATGCCCTCCGGCCCGATACCGCACTGGTGTCGGTGATGGCGATCAACAACGAGATTGGCACGATCCAGCCCATCGAGGAGATTGGGCGCACGATCAAGCGGCACCGCGCTGCGGGCGGGGCGGCAGTCTTCCATGTCGATGCCGTGCAGGCATGGGGGAAGATCCCGCTTCGGCCGCGTGCCTGGGGGGTCGACCTCATGTCGGTCTCCGCGCACAAGGTCCACGGGCCAAAGGGATCCGGCGCGCTGTGCGTCCGCAAGGGCGTGCGCCTGGCCCCCCTCCTGGGTGGGGGCGACCAGGAGCAAGGTATCCGACCCGGGACCGAAAACGTCCCGGGGATTGCCGGGCTGGGCGCTGCCGCGCAATTGATCGGGAGAGATTTCGATGAAGCGATCCGGCGGATGGCCGAACTGCGCGACCGGCTGCGCACCGCCCTGGCAGTGGTACCCGACGTGCGCATCAACACCCCGGCCCAGGGCGCCGCACCGCATATCCTGAACGCCTCCTTCCCGGGCGTGCGAGGCGAGACGCTGCTACACCGCCTGGAAATGGACGGCATCTACACGTCGACCGGATCCGCCTGCCACTCCCACCGGGTGGAGCCCAGCCACGTGCTGCTGGCCATCGGCCTGAACCCGGACCTCGCCACGAGCAGCCTGCGCTTGGGCCTCTCTCGATTCACTACGGAAGATGAAATCGAGATCGTTGAGGCCGCAGTCATCTCGGCCGTGGCGGAACTCCGGGCGCTCGTGCGGTAACAGACTCAATGAGCGCCACATTTCTGCTCCGCTACGGCGAAATCGCACTCAAGGGCCAGAACCAGCGCTATTTCCTGGATACGCTCGTGCGGAACGTGGAGCGGGCCGTCGCCGACCTCGGACGGGCGGAGGTACGTCTGGCCTTCGGCCGTGTCCTCGTCCGGACCGATGCCGGGACTGACGCAGCAGTAGAGCGATTGCGAAAAGTCTTCGGGGTTGTGTCGCTGAGTCACGTCCGCGATGTCGACCTGAATCTGGGCGCGATCACCAGGGCTGCGATCGAGATGGCCGAGGAGGCGATTGAGAGCCGGCCGGATATCGCGTCGTTTAAGGTGGATACCCGGCGGGCCGATAAGCGCTTCCCGCTCACCTCCATGGAGACGAGCAGCCAGGTCGGTGGTGCGAT
>JAHRHE010000039.1 GCA_020027965.1 Nitrospirota bacterium
TGGACAATATCGACCTCCCTGAACGCTGGACGCAGTTGGCGGTGGACATCCTGGCCCAGAAGTATTTCCGCAAGGCGGGCATCCCCCAGGTCAGTAAGGATGGGAAGCCTCTCCTCGGACCCGACGGTAGCCCGGTGCTCGGGGGGGAGCATGACGCGCGTCAGGTGTTCCACCGGATGGCGGGATGCTGGACACACTGGGGAAGAACGCACGGCTACTTCAACACCGAGGACGACGCCTCGGCTTTCTATGACGAGCTCTGCCACATGCTGGCTCGCCAGATGGCGGCCCCTAACTCCCCACAGTGGTTCAATACCGGCCTCCATTATGCGTACGGTCTGACCGGTCCGTCTCAGGGGCATTACTACGTCGATCCGAAGACACGCGAGACGGTCAAGGCCTCGAATGCCTTTGAGCACCCGCAACCCCATGCTTGCCAACCTTACCATGCGCTGGTCTCCACGCCGCAGGGGCCAATTCCAATCGGTGAGATCGTGACGAAGGGCATGATCGGCCTGGAGGTCTACGATGGTCTCGACGGAGGCTCAGGGATCACCAAGGTGGTCGCGGCCACGGCGAACGGCGAGAAGCCCGTTTTTCGAATCGTGCTGAAGAACGGGGTCTGTGTCGAAGCGACGGCCGATCACCAGGTCTATGCCTTGAATGAACGCCGCGGGCATGGCGCCTGGCGTCGGGTGGATGAGCTAGCGCGCGGCATCAGGCTCCAGCTCTCCACCCGGACCAGTGTGTCTAAAAGGTCGGAGGAACGAGATGTCCGCGAAGCCGCACTTGCGGGTTGGCTTCAGGGGGACGGATTTGTGGGGCAGCACGAACATGGTACCAACCGCAGCCTGACCCTGGAGTTCATGACCATTAACAAGGATGAGTTCAATTTCGTGTTGGATCGGGTACACGCGGTGTTCGAAGGAATGCACTACGAAGTCCGGTACGTGGAGGCGCAGACGCCGGACCTTGATGTTCGGCGGATCCGTCTATACGGAGAGGGCCTGTGGCCTTTTGTTGAGAAGTACGCACTGCTGCGTGGAAGCGAGGAACTGTCGGTCCCAGGCCCGATCTGGACTGCGGGCACCCATGCTCAAGCGGCCTACCTCGCCGCTCTCTTCCAAGCCGATGCGACAGTCCAGCTCCGCTCCCGTTCGTCCCGCACTGCAGATGTTGTGCTGACGACGACCTCGCCGCAACTGGCGCTTGACGTCCAGGCGCTGCTGCTGAATCTGGGCATTTATGCGCGAATCCAGCGGGGGGTGGAAACGAGAGAAAACCGCCGGACTCCATACTTTGTCTCCATCGGTTACGGGGACACACGGGCGAGATTCCGAGACCTGATCGGGTTCGTGTCCGAAGACAAGCAGCAGAAGCTGGCGATGGCCTGCTCCGATCGGTTCCCGGGCAAACGGCTGCCTGCGCTCCGAGAGGAGGCGATTGTCCGCATCGAGGCTGCGGGGAAGCAGCCTGTCTACGATATTCAAACCGAGAGCGGCCAGTATCTCTCCAACAATGTAGTGGTCCACAACTGCTTCATCCAGTCCATCGAAGATGACCTCGTCAATGACGGCGGGATCATGGACCTCTGGAGGCGTGAAGCGCGGCTGTTTAAATACGGTTCCGGCACGGGTTCCAATTTTTCAAAGTTGCGCGGGGAGGGAGAGGCGTTGTCGGGAGGAGGCAAGTCCTCGGGGTTGATGTCGTTTCTGAAGATCGGCGACCGTGCGGCCGGAGCCATTAAATCGGGTGGAACCACGAGGCGGGCGGCCAAGATGGTCTGCCTGGATCTGGACCATCCGGACGTGGAAGAGTTTATCGACTGGAAAGTGATCGAGGAGCAGAAGGTCGCGGCTATGGTCACCGGCTCCAAGGTCTGCGCGCAGCTCCTGAACGAGGTACTCAAGGCCTGTCATGTGCCTGATGGCGAGGGTGGGACGAGAGTGGACACGGAGCCCAAGACCAATGCCGCCCTCCGGGCCGCGCTCCGGGCCGCCCGGCAGTCCGCAGTACCGGAGGCCTACATCCAGCGGATGTTCGCCTACGCCAAACAGGGGTTCAGCCATTTTGTGTTCCACGAGTACGACGTCAATTGGGACGGCAAGGCCTATCAGACTGTCTCGGGCCAAAACTCGAACAACAGCGTGCGCATCCCCAACGCGTTCTTCGAAGCGTTGGGGAAGGACGGGGACTGGACGCTCAAGCGCCGCACGGATGGAAAGCTGACCAAGACCATCAAGGCTCGCGAGCTCTGGGACAAGATCGCCTGGGCGGCCTGGATCTGCGCCGACCCGGGCACGCAATACGACACGACGATCAACGAGTGGCACACCTGCCCCGAAGACGGCCGGATCAATGCGTCGAATCCGTGCTCGGAATACATGTTCCTGGATGATACTGCGTGTAATCTCGCTTCGCTCAACCTCGGCGAATTTTTCACCGCCGATGGGCGCTTTCTGCTGGAGGAGTTTCGTCATGCGGTCCGGCTCTGGACAATCGTGCTCGAGATCAGCGTCCTGATGGCCTCCTTCCCGAGCCGGGCGATCGCCGAGAAGAGTTTCGTGTTCCGGACACTGGGGTTGGGGTATGCCAATCTGGGCACTATCCTCATACGGCAGGGCATTCCCTACGACTCCCCCAGGGCGCTGGCCATCTGCGGGGCGCTCACGGCGATCATGACCGGCGAGTCCTACGCCATGTCGGCCGAGATGGCGGCCGAGCTCGGACCGTTCGAAGGCTACGCGAGAAACCGCGAGCATATGCTGCGGGTCATCCGCAATCATCGCTGCGCCGCGTACAACGCTCCACCGGAGGAATACGAGGGTCTCGCGATCAAGCCCAAGGGCATCCAGCCGGACCAGTGTCCCCCGGACCTGCTTCTGGCCGCACGCCGGGCGTGGGATCGGGCGTTAGAGTTGGGGACCGCCTACGGCTTCCGCAATGCGCAGACGACCTGCATTGCGCCGACTGGAACTATCGGGTTGGTCATGGACTGTGACACGACCGGGATCGAGCCGGACTTCGCGCTGGTCAAGTTCAAGAAGCTGGCCGGGGGAGGCTATTTCAAGATCATCAATCAGAGCCTCCCGCCGGCGCTGGCTACCCTTGGCTATTCAGAGGCTCAGATCCAGGACATCGTGACCTACTGCACGGGACGGAGAACGCTCAAGGGGGCGCCCTTCATCAACCATGAGGCCTTGCAGGCCAAGGGGTTCGACGGCGCGGCACTGGACCGTCTGGAAGCGGCGCTCGGGCAGGCCTTTGAGATCCAGTTTGCGTTCAACAAATGGACGTTGGGGGAGGAGTTCTGCCGCGAGAAGTTGGGCTTGACCGATGCTCAGTTGAACGAGCCGGACTTCAACATGCTGCGAGCATTGGGGTTCACCCAGGAGCAGATCATCGCCGCGAACGACTACTGCTGCGGCACGATGACGGTGGAGGGAGCGCCTCATCTGGTGCCCGAGTACCTGCCGGTCTTCGACTGCGCCAACCGGTGCGGCCGCATCGGCCAGCGCTTCATCCAGGTGAACGCGCATATCCGGATGATGGCCGCGGCCCAGCCGTTCATTAGTGGTGCTATCTCGAAGACCATTAATGTACCGGCCGATGCCACCCTGGAAGACGTCAAGGCATCCTATCTCCTGGCCTGGCACAGTATGCTGAAGGCGGTCGCGCTCTACCGGGACGGTTCGAAGCTCAGCCAGCCGCTGAACGCGTCCTCGGATTCCGGCGAGGCAGCCGAGAGCCACGAGATCCTGGCGGTTGCTAAGGAAGTGAGTGAGCGGGTGCTGGTGCGCTACCTGGCCAAGCGACGGCGGTTACCCGAGCGGCGTAACGGCTATACGCAGAAGGCGATCATCGGGGGCCACAAGCTCTACCTCCGGACCGGGGACTATGCCGACGGGACGCTGGGAGAGATTTTCCTGGACATGCACAAGGAGGGGGCGGCCTTCCGGAGTCTGATGAACTGTTTTGCGATCGCCATCTCCTTGGGGCTGCAGCACGGCGTGCCACTGGAGGAATATGTCGAGGCCTTCGTGTTCACGCGGTTCGAGCCGAATGGGCCGGTCAAGCTGAACGACCATATCAAGATGTCCACCTCGATCATCGATTACATCTTCCGCGAGCTGGCCATCACGTACCTGGGCCGCCACGATCTCGCGCAGGTGGAGGAAGATGATCTGCGGATGGATTCGGTGAAGAAGGATGCCCAGGATCCGGAATGCATGGATACCGAGCCGGTCGACCCAAGAACCCTGGCGCCTTCCGGGATCAGCCCGGAGGTCTTCCCGGCTCGGCGTGGAAATGGAAGCAGCCTCGGAGGAAACGGCCACGGCAACGGGAATGTCGCACACAAGCTGGAGGTCAAGCGCGAGACGGTGACGTACACCGCCGTCCAGGTCGCACGACAAAAGGGGTACGAGGGCGACCCCTGCGTGGAGTGCAAACAGTTCACGCTGGTTCGGAACGGGACCTGTCTGAAATGTGAGACCTGCGGTGCTACGAGCGGCTGCTCGTAGGCGTCGACATGCCCGGAGGCCTTAGGAGAGGAGGGGCGAGATGCACACACTCATTCGGGAAGTCGAGAAACAGTCTCTTCACGACCGCGTCGTTCATCTCGTCGCGCAGCGGTGGGCCAACCCCGCGCGGTACACCATCACTTCCAATCCGGGTTCGGAAAAAAACCGTCGCGTGGGGCGCGATGAGGTGTACCCCGACCTCGTGGGATGGACTGACAGGCTGGGAATGGACATGATCGAGTGGGTCGCGGAGATCGAGACCGAGGAGGATGTCACCGTGGACCAGGCGCAAGGACCATGGCGCGCCTGCGCGGACCTGGGCGTGCCCTTCTACCTGATCGTGCCCTATGGGTACAAAACCTCGGCTCAGATCCTGGCTGCCGAGCTCAGCGTGACAGTGACCCGGGTCTACGAGTTCGGGTTCGTGAATGGGACCTTTCACCTGCTGTGACCAGCACGGGCACACACCCTGCCTTTGTTTGTTTCGGGCGGCGCGATGAGCGACTGCGTCCAATCGAGGAGAGGGAAACGCAATGAGCACAACTACCCGTGAGGCTGGGATTCAGACCCTTCACGACCAGGTGGTCAGTCTGGTCGCGCAGCGGTGGGCCAGGTCGGTTCAATCCAAGATCACGATCAACACGGACGCGGAACGGAATCGGTGGGCTGGATCTGACCGAAGATACCCCGATATCCTGGGGTGGAAACTCCTCTCCGGCCGGAACACGATTGACTGGATCGCCGAGGTGGAGACGGAGGGGTCGGTCACGGAAGACCAGGCACGAAGTCGGTGGCGGGACTATGCCGCCTTGGGCGTACCGTTCTATTTGTTCGTCCCGAAGGGCTGGCGGACGACCGCCCAGCAACTGGCCGCGGGGTCGCACCTCAAGTTGAACGGCGTCTATGAGTACGCGTTCGTGAACGGAACCTTCCAGCTCTCGTGAGGAAGTGGGAGCGGGTACGGCGGATCCCTAGGCTCGCACAGGCGACACGAAGTGGGTCAATCTCCTTGAGGAGTTCAAAGTAATTCGGGCTGTGTTCTGATATAGTAAGCGCCCGAGGCGCTCGTGTGAGTCCAGGAGGGGATGTCGGCCGAACGCCGCATCCCCCCTTCTGTTATGTGCCCTTTGTGGAGTTGGAGGTTCAGCAGTTGACCTCGCGGCGGTCTGCAGAGCAGGGCAGTAAAGCTGTTCAGCGGCTAGGTAAGCTACTGGAGAAGGAGGACAGGAGATCGATTGAGCAGAATTGGCAGGTGCGCGGGTTCAGCTGCGGGCTGTGGGTTGACCCGCCGGGGCAGGTATGGGAAGACTATGTGCACTCGACGGACGAATTGCTGATGGTCATGGAGGGGGAGCTGGAGTTGGAAATGCAGGGACGGACGTTCCGCCCGAAGGTCGGAGAGGAGATCACGATTCCAGCCCAGGTGAAGCACTCGGTGCGGAACGTGGGCGGGACGACAGCCAGGTGGCTGTACGGATACAGGCAATAGGCAAGGGGCTATAGGCAATAGGCAATGGGTAAGAGAATCCGACCTTTAGTCGCTTACCTATAGCCCATCGCCTATGGCCTTACATGGAGAAAAGACATGCCGACGACGACACAGTTAGTGATCAGGGAACAGAGCAAGCCGGGCGTGCTGGCGCGGGTGGCGTCGGTGCTCGGAACCGCGGGAGTCAACATCAAGGCATTCGCGGCGCCCGAAGTCACCGGCGCGGGTAAGCTTCGCGTCATCGTGTCTGACGTGGAACGCGCGCGGGTCGCACTGAAGGCCGAGAAAATCCGCTTCATTGAAGAGACTGCCCTGGTGTTGAGCCTCGAGAACAGGCCTGGAGCGCTGGGGGAAGTCGCGAAGCACCTCAAGGAGGCCCGCATCAATATCAAATGCGGCTACTGCACGCCGTCGCGTGAGGGACGGCGCGCCATCGTGGTGCTCACCGTGTCGAACACCGAGAAGGCGCTGGAGACGCTCAGGGGGGAGTCATTGGATGAATTTTAGGCGGCTCGCGTGTCTAGGGGATTTCAGGATGAGGCGCCAAGCCCCGCTGCTGCTGGTCCTTTATCTGGTATGTGAGTGGGGATTCAGCGGTTGTGCGAGTGCACCAGTAAGGTATCCTGGCTACCCGTTGGGTTACGTGGAGCGGGGGGAAGCCTCCTGGTACGGTCCCGGCTTCCATGGCAATCGGACCGCCAATGGGGAGCGGTACGATATGCATCAATTGACCGCCGCTCACCGAACACTCCCGCTTGGGTCGGTGGCGATGGTGCGCTCCTTGAGGACCGGACGGAGCGTGACGGTGCGCATCAACGACCGGGGGCCTTTTGCCAAGGGCCGCATCATCGATCTCTCGCTGGCGGCGGCGCAGACCGTGGGCATGATAGGGGCGGGGACCGATCGGGTTGAATTGCGGGTCATCGGATATCAGGGACGTCCGGGAACGCTGGGCGCACTGAGGGTGCAGGTGGCCTCGTTTGCCGAGCAGGCAAATGCCCAAGCCCTGGCCGGCCGTATGAGGGGACTGTATCCAAACGTCCGCATTGTAGCCGTAGAATTGTCGGTGGGAAGGCGCTACAGGGTCTTAGTCGGGCAGTTCGTCTCGGAACAGCAAGCCACAGCCGCTGCCGACCGGCTGGAGGCTCAGTTCGACGTCGAGACCCTTGTGTTCAGGGATGATACCTGAACTCCTGTTGGGGCCCAGATACGGTTGGCCTCCCGCTTCAATTTTGTATGACCATTATTCCTTTAACTAGTTGTTTTACATTAACTTTTAGATGAGTATATTGATCGGGAGAGCCGGGTGTGATACAAGTAAGCCCCCATGGATGAGTGCAACTCCAGAAAGCCTAGCCTGGTCAACTTGCTCATAGGACCCCCAGCCCCTCCCTTCTCCGCGTTCACCCTGGGCCCTGCCAATTGCACGCGGCGGGTATCTCCACAGGTTGTTCTCGCATAGGAAATCCAATGGACATCCTGTTGTTGGTCACCCTCATCTTCCTGTCAGCCGTCATTTCAGCGGCCGAAATCGGGTTTTTCTCGGTGAGCGAGACCAGGCTTCGGGCGCAGGCCGACGAGGGGGGCAAAAGGGCTGCGATGGCCCTCTACCTTCGCAGTAATCCCCAACGCCTGCTCTCGACCATCATGATCGCCGACAATCTGGTCAACATCGGGGCAGCGACCTTTGCGACGATCCTGACCATCCGCTACTTCGGCTCGGAGGCCGTGGCGATGGCCAGCGGCGTCTTGATCTTTCTGATGTTGATCTTCGGCGATATCGTTCCCAAGACCCGCGCCGCCAAGCATGCGGTTTCCGTTGTGCTGGCCATGTCCTATCCGATTTATTGGCTGGAAACACTACTGTCGCCGCTGCTGGTCCTGTTGGAGCCGATGATCAACCGTCTCACTGGCGGGAAGGGCATGGCCGTGCCCTTCGTGACCGAGGAAGAATTGAAGATTATGCTGGATGTCGGCGGAAGGGCGGGCGTGATCGAGACGGAAGAGGTCAAGATGATCAAGAACGTCTTTCAGCTGAAGGATATTACGGCCGAAGACGCCATGACTCCCCGCATCTACGTGTTCGCGCTGGACGGCACGCTACGTTTGAAGGAAGCGCAAGATGCGCTCTTCAAGTCGAAGTATTCCCGCATTCCCCTGTTCGAAGGGTCCCTCGACAACATCACCGGCATTCTCTACAAGACCAAGGCGCTGATGGAGCTCGCGCAGGGGCACTGCGACCTGCGCCTTTCCCAGATCGCGAACCCCGCCCTGTTCGTCCCGAGGGGAAAGACCGCCGATGACCTGATGAAGCAGTTCCAGCAGGAGAAACGGCATATGGCCGTCGTCGTCAATGAGCATGGCGGGGTGATGGGCCTCGTCACGCTGGAGGACCTGCTGGAGGAAGTGGTCGGCGAAATCATGGATGAGACGGACCTGACCGAGGAGCTGATCAAACGGATCGGGAAAAATCAGATTCTCGTACACGGGCGCACCGAGGTGCGGCGCATCAACGAATTCCTGAAGGTAGAACTGGGCGAAGAGACCAACACGATCAGCGGTCTCATTCAGGAGCACCTGGGGCGTATTCCGGCCGTGGGGGAGGAGATTGTGGTGGGCAACTGCCGCCTGGTCGTGCACGAGGCCGACGCAAGATCCATCAAGAGCGTGCAGATCTTCAAGGAAGAAAAGGTCCCCGCTCCGACCGGCTCAGTGGGCGTCGGTCTTCCTCGATGAGGCCCGTCGCTTGGCGTCGTACATGCGTTTGTCGGCAACGCGGAGGAGCTCTGCGGCGGAGCTGACGGGAGGAAAACCTGGGACGGTGGCCGAACCAAGGCTCAGCGACACACCGATGGGCCCGACCGCCGTCGAGACGTGCATGTGCCTGAGGGCCTGGCGCAGCTTCTCTATTACAGGGGCGCTGTGCTCCGCGTCCGTGCGCGGCAACAGGGCCGCAAACTCATCCCCACCGATTCGCGCCACCAGGTCCGTCTCGCGAAGAGTCACCCGCAGCGTCATGCCCACCTGCTGAAGCGCCTGGTCTCCCGCGTCATGGCCGTGCTGATCATTGATGCGCTTGAAGGCGTCCACATCCATGATGAGGACCGTGAAGGACTCCCCGCTTCGCTGGAACCGGCCCCACTCCCGGTTGAGCACTTCGTCGAAGAATCGACGATTGTACAACCCGGTCAGCGGGTCGCGGATCGCCATTTGATCCAGCTCCCGGTTCTTCGCTTCCAACTCTCTGAGGTGCTGCTCTTGTTCATGAAGCGCCCGCTTCTGGAGGGTGATATCCTGGATCACCACGTGGGCACCCTTGACGGCGCCGTCCTCGCTCCGGTCCGGGTAATAATCGGACAGGGTGATCCGCGTGCTACCTGGCTGGAGAGGGTCCGGCAGTTCCTCCTCCAGCCCCAGGTACGATTTCCCGTCGTCCAACACCTGGGCGCAGATCGGTTTGAGCCTGGTCCATCGCTCCCCGGGGATCAGGTCCGGAAACCTTCGCCCGATGAGCTCTCCCATGGCTCGACCGTGCAGATCCGCGATTTGCTGGCTGGCTCGCTCGATGGTGAAGTCGGGGCTGAGATAGAGCAGGCCGATCGGGATAGTCTTATAGAGCGTATCCAGCCGAGCCTGAATTCCGTCGCTGTTGGCCTGCGCGTTGAGCAGTGCCTGTTCGACCCGCTTCCGGTCGGTGATGTCGATGTGCGAGATGACCGCGCCGCCCTCCGGAGGTGGCAACGGGGTGACGCAGACCTCAAACCAGCGTGCCTGGTCCTGCAGATGGGTGACATACTCGTGCGTGAATTGAGCGAGCGAGCCATCGAGCACGGATTGGATCCCGACCAGGACCGCCCAGGCGTCGTCGGCGGATTCCCCGCCCGCTCGACGGCACAGATCCAGGTAGTTGATGCCGACGTCCGTTGTATACGGGAACAGGATTCCGCTCCCCCTGGCGAAGCTGTCCCAGGCCCTATTGATGCTCATCACGTTTCCGTTCCCATCGAGCAGGGCAATGTGCGCCGTGAGGCAGTTGAGCACCGTCTGGGTGCGTTCCTCGCCTTGCCGCCTTCGTTCGGTCCAGGCGCCTGTCGCTGCGGCCACACCGGTTTCAGCGGCGGGAATTTCCGCGAGCCCGCCGGCTGGTTCGTCCCCGGTCGTTAACCGGGGAAGCAGAGAATCCGTGGGCCAGAGTCCGGAGAGGCTCGGTCGGGCGACGGTCCACACGAACACGCCCACGGCCAGGATGGTCAGTCCATTGAGGAACAGCAAGTAGAGCAGATTGGAGTTCAGGATCCGATCCAACTGTGACAGATCGGTTCCAATCAGCAGGGTCCCGGCGATCCGCGCAGTTTGAGGAGGCTGCGCCCGCGGTGGTGCCTCAGCCGGTACCACACGTAACGGCGTCAGTTCATACCGCACCCGCCCGGTTGTTTTTCTCTCGATCCAGGAGGTGTGACGCCTCCCGTCCTCCAGCGCCTGTCTGAGAGTCCCGGCGGGAAGCGTGAGCGGAAGCCCGATTCCGCTACTGGCGGACGTGGCGAGAACGACCCCGGCGGGATCGAGCACGGTGACCGAGATCGTCTCCGGGGTCAGGACGGTCTGGCTGAGCACACGTTTGAGCGCCGGATAGCTGACCGGCTTGAGCAACGGCTGGACGGAGAGCTCCAAGACCTTCGCCAGCTCGGCAGTCTTGGCTTCCCACTCGTTGGTCAGCGACCGGCTGTGGGCGCGGTACTGCAGCACGGAGAGCAGAATTGAGACCATGACCAGCGCCCCGCCGATCAGGAACGCCGCGTGCGGAGTCAAGGGGAACTTATCGTGGGCCGTTGTTGCCATGACCTGACCGTGTGCGATGGACTATTGTAGTACGGTCGTAGGCTAACGGCGAGTTTCTTCGACGATTTGACACTGGTCAAAGCTGCTCGAGCAAGGCCGAAAATTCTGCTTCACTGAGCACGCGAATGCCCAATCGTCGGGCCTCCTCGAGCTTCGAGCCGGCATCTTTCCCGGCCACGACATAGTCGGTCTCCTTGCTGACGCTTGACGTGACCCGGCCGCCGAGCCGTTCGACTCCCCGCTTGGCCTCCTCCCGGCTGAAACGCTCCAGCGCGCCTGTGAACACGAAAGTCTTCCGCTCCAGTGGCTGAGGAAGCCGTTCGGCTGTGGCGGAGGCCTCGATGCTCAGACCGTGGCGGAGGAGGCGCTCGATCACCCGTCGATTGTGGTCCTCCTTGAAGAACGACTCCAGGCTAGAAGCGATCTCGGGCCCGATCTCATGCACGCGTTCGAAAGTCTCCCGGTCGGCTGCCATGACAGCCTGGAGGGTTCCGAACTGTCGGGCGAGAACCCCGGCGATGTGCTGACCGACCTGGCGGATGCCGAGCCCGATCAGAAACCGTTCCAGGGAGACCTGCTTGCTGGCCTCGATCGCTGCCATCAGAAGAGAGGCGGAACGATCCGCAAACCCGTCCAGCGTCAGGATCTGGTCCTTCGTAAGGGTATAGAGATCGGCCAGGTCCCGGACCAATCCCCGCTCCACCAACTGGGCGATGGTCTTCCTGCCGAGCCCCTCGATATTGAGGGCGCTCTTAGACGCGAAATGTTCCAGCGCGCCCTTGATCTGGGCGGGGCACGCCGCTTGTCCGGTGCAGTAGTAATAGGCCCCTTCCCGAGCGACCGCGGATCCGCAGACGGGGCACCGATCCGGCATCCGAAAGGGCTCGGCACGGCGCTCGCCCTCAACGGGCACACGTTCCGCAATCGCGGGGATAACGTCTCCGGCTCGCTCGACCTTGACCGTGTCCCCGACCCGTACATCCTTACGGGCGACCTCGTCGGCATTGTGCAGCGTGGCCCGGCTGATCGTGACGCCGCCGACTTCCACCGGCTTGAGAAGCGCCAACGGCGTCAGGGTGCCGGTGCGGCCGACCGAGACGACGATGTCCTGAACCTGCGTGATCTCCTTGCGCGGGGTGAATTTATAGGCGATCGCCCAGCGTGGGCTCCGGGACTTCTCGCCGAGCGCCTGTTGCCATTCACGCCGGTTGAGCTTGACGACCACGCCGTCGATCTCGAACGGCAACCGCTCGCGGAGCGACTCGATCTCGGCGTGAAAGGACATGACCTCGTCGATGGACTCACAACGACGTCGTTGCAGCGGGATCGGGAGGCCCCATCGTTCGAGCGAGTCAAGTTCGTCCCAGTGTGTGGGCGGCGGGGAGCCTGACTGCGCCATGATCTCATAACAGGTCAGCGCAAGCGGCCGCTCGGCCGTGATTCTGGAGTCGAGTTGTCTGAGGGAACCGGACGCGGCGTTCCGGGGGTTTGCGAAGGCTTCCTCCCCCCGTTCCGTGATCCTGCGGTTCAGCGACTGGAAATCCTCCAGCCGCATATAGACTTCTCCGCGGACGACGAGATGGGAAGGCAGCTGGGAAGCCTGGCTATGACCGGCTTGAAGCTGGAGGGGAAGCGACCGCAGGGTCCGAAGGTTGATCGTGACATCCTCGCCGGTCGTTCCGTCTCCGCGGGTCGCGCCCCGGACGAAGCCCCCCTTGTCGTAGACCAGCTCCACGGAGAGTCCGTCATACTTCGGCTCGACCGTATAGTGCACGGTCTCCAAGCTGAGTTCTCGCCTTACCCGTTTGTCGAATGCCCGGACTTCTTCAGGATCTGCGACAGAATCCAGGCTCAACATGGGCCGTTCGTGCTGGACCTTGGTGAGCTCCGCGAGAGGCGGGGCGCCCACGCGCTGGGTGGGGGAGTCTGGCGTCACGAGGTCGGGATAGGCCGCCTCGAGGTCGCTGAGTTCACGAAACAGGCGGTCATACTCCGCGTCGGAGATTTCAGGGCGGTCCTTCACATAGTAGAGGTAGTCATGTCGGCGAATCTCGTTGCGGAGCGCCTCCATGCGTTTTCCCGCTTCAGCACGGGTCAAGTGCTTCATGGGGAAACCGAGCTATCGGCCATCAAATGTATAAGCCTCTTGCCTGTAGCCTCTCGCCGCGCGCCAGCGCCGATTATTCCAGAATGAACCGCGTGGCGTAGCTCCGGATCTCGTGGCCGTTGAGGACGTGGAAGTGACGCAGGCGGTCCACGGTCTGTCCGGAAAACCGGCTCAGGGGAATGCTGACGAGTCGCCGATGAAACTGCCTGGCAATTCGACGCCATCGTTCCAGAGGTGGAATCGGCGAGACCAGGACGATGTGAGGTTCCCGAGAATGTAGAGCCGCGCCCGCAATAATCCGCTCCTCCAGCGTTCGTGAGAAGCTCAGGGCCGGATCCTCCCAGATGTTCGGGATCGGCCTCGGCGGAAACAGAAACATGGCGCCGCCGTAGCGGGACTGACCGATGCCGGGGCCCACCATCCGCTGTTGATACGGACTGGCGTAGAAGCAGAGCGTAGATTCCTGGTCGTGCTCGGCATACCAGGTGGACTGCCAGGAATACACCTCGGGATCGGCCGGGGTGTCGAACAGGAAGACGACCACCTCGACGTTACCTCTCGCCGGCGGGATCTCCTTGACGTAGACCTCGATCCTGTTGCTCCGTCCCGGTCTGGTGCTACGGCCGGATACGTTCGGTCCGTGTTGCTCGGGTCTCTGGTGGCCGGTATACCAGTGACGCAAGGTTTCGCGCAAATCGACCCCGTCCTTCACCGACGTGGTGAACTTTTCGACGCGCGCAAGATCCGCTCCCAGGATCGCGCGGGCCTGCTCCCGCACGTGGCGAGTAAAGCTCTCGATCCGGTTATCCTCGGGAGGCCAGGAGCACTGGCGGAAGGGATTCCACTGGAGCGCCCACTGGCGACTCTTGACCCGCGCAGGCCTCGGACGCAACCAGAGCGATCGCCACATGAGCGGCGAACCCTGAAGGCGGTTCTTGCCCCGTGCGATCCGGCCATCGGGGAACTCCATCTTATCGATGCCGGCCGAAATGGCCGGCCCGTCGGTTGTCCAGCCGGAACCCGGCTGCTCCTCCTGAAACGCGTAGCTCTTGGCGGTCCGGAGCAGGCTGATGGCGAACTCGTCCCCCGCCATCTGTTTGGCCGCTGAGACGAGCGTGTAGAGGTCCGGCGTCAGGCGATGGTCCATGAGGGCCAGATTCCTGACGTACTGCAGGTAGAGTTGCAGAAGCTGCGGTGTCACCCAGTTAGCCACGGAATGGGTCTTGGTTTCGCGGTCGGCCATCCAACGCGTCCTGGCCTCCAGCAGGAGTTCCTTGATACCGTCGACGGATAGGTGGCGGTCCGAGCGCGCATCGAGGCGTCGCCGCTCGTAGAGCTCCGTAATGAACGGCAGCTCACCCAGCACGAAGTACAGGGTGGGTGGCTCGACAGAATAGACGGAGGGGGCTTCTGTCAGGGGCTCCGGCGCTGCATAGGGCCGCCGCTGCTTGTACGCCTCCCGAAGCCAGGGCCAGTCCGCGAGGGGGCACAGGCAGAGGATGGATTCGTACTCCAGCTCGAGCTCATGGAGTCGGAACGCCATCCAGCCGATGCGATCCCATTGCTGACCCGGCTGAGCGGGAACGGGCAGGCAGGGAACCAGGGCGGAGGCGAAGGCGGCGAGAGAGACCTGCTTGAGCGCGTAAGGGTCTGGCGAGGCGACCGGCGTGGGCACGAACGCAGTCACGTCCCGGTCGATGTAGGCACGCGGAATGCCCTCCCCCTTGGCCACCCTCACGCCCATGATCACGGCCTGGCACGGATCGACCGGGATAAAACTACAGGCCGGTATCTCGTTCTCATCCGGCTCGGGCAACATCACCAGACTGATGCGTGGCAGCACTTCCACCGCCCTCTCCAGCATCGATTCGACGGAGGGAGGCAAGGGCACTGCCAGGCAGTCGAACCGACGCCCGATCAGCGTTTCGCGCACCTCCTGCGCCATATCTCCACTGCCGTGCAGAACCGGTAACACCTCGATCCTCGTGGAGAGGCGGAGGACGGCGCCCGTTGTTTCATCGATGTTGGCCATCAGCAAGGCTCGTCATCACGTCTCAACCCAGACGTGACGACTCTCGATAGGCTATTTGTCCGGATGTAACGGGTCATTCCCTTCAAAAAAGAAGTCCCCTAACCCCTGGGGAAGCGGCTGGTCTCCCAGCGCCCGCTTCCGTCGCCGGGACATCGCTTCGAGATCCAACGCCTCCTCGCCAAGGACCTTGACCAGGGCCTCTTGCCAGATTTCATCCTTCGCCAGCGGGTGGCTAGGGTCCTGGGCAAGCCGCTTGAGCGCGTATTGGAGCAGATGGATCCCGTCCCGAACCGAGAACTGGAGATTGAGCTGATGCGCGTCCTGCAGGAAGTTTACGGTCAAGGCCAGCATCTCTTCTGGCGCAAACGGCATGTGGTACTGGAGAATCGCCAGCTCGTCAGCGCGGCGGGGAAATCCCATGCCAAGCGTGGGTTGGAGGCGAGAGAGAATGTAGTCAGGGACTTCATACGTGGAGGCGTCTTCGTTCATCGTGACGCAACAGCGGAAGTCGGGATGGGCCTTGATCTGGATTCCCGCCACGATGGATTCCACGCACCGCCGGTGATCCAGGAGGGAGGCGACGGAGGCCCAGCTCTTCTCGTTCATCCGGTTTCCCTCGTCTAGCACGCAGACACTGCCCGTCAACACTGCGGTGACCAGGGGGGAGGCGTAGTAGGCGATGGTACCGGATTCGGCCAGAACCGGCGTAATCAACAAGTCCTCCGGCCGCGTGTCGGCCGTACACTGAAAGATGTACAGATCCTGTTTCCGCTCGCGCGCGCCGGACATGGCGAGGGTGGTCTTGCCGATACCAGGCGGGCCCGTGATGCGGGGTGAGAGCGGAAGGTCCTTGTGGTCGATCACCAGCCAGCAGGCTAGGAGCTGTTTTAGAATCTCTCGCTCCCCGATCCACTCCTGACGGGTCTCAACCCGCTGAGCCCGGCGCAATGTCACGCCATCGACCGTGAGCACACGCCGTGAACCGCCCTCACGATGCTCTTGCATGAACCCTCTACGTTATTTATGCCAAGCCTCGCTCTCGAGCACGTTCAAACCGTAGCACAGCCTCGGGCGAAGGGTCAAACAGTCCCTGCGCTATAAAGCAAGGAATCACGCACAGTTCCCCATCCTTAGGCTTTGACTTTCAGCGCCCGTGGCTCTATCCTGGGGCCTTGGAAGCGGGGGACCGAAGCCGGTCTCTCAGCGTGCTTGCCTCTCAATTCTCTCCGGTCCTGGCCTGCCTGCGCAGTCGGGGGTGACCTTCCACTTAGACCGGAGCGAACGGGTCTCTCCGATGGCCGGAGACGAGCAAGTACGCGAGATATCAGAAGAGCGCGACAAGGGAGGGAGGGCTGGTGCTACCATGACCACGGGCAAGAGATCCCATCTATTAGCGGTTTGTCTGGGTGGAGTATTGCTGAGCGGCTGCGTGATGCCGGAGAAGTACGAGGCAGAGAAGGCACGCGCGCTCAACTTTCAACGGCTACTGGCGCAGGAGGAGAAACGGACCGGGGAGCTGGACAGTGATGTCAAGCGTGTCAAACGCGAGGCCGCCGAGCTGGAGTCGAAGAACCGACAGATGGCGGCTCAGCTTCAGGCCGTACGCGAGCAGATGGCAGGCTTGCAGGAGGAGACCATGGCCTTGCGGGAGGCAGCGGCCATGAAGGAGAAGGAACGAGGGGGAGGCCGACCGGCCCGCTCCGCGGCCAGGGCCAAGCGTGTCGAGCCGGAGACTCCCAATGTTGAGGCCCCGCTGGGTGAGGCGTCGGCTGAGAACGGGACGCCGATCTACCATGAGGTGAAACCCGGGGAGACCCTGTTTCGCCTCTCGCGGCAGTATCGCGTAGACGTCGCCAAGATCAAGAGCTGGAATAACCTTCCGGACAATACGATCTCCGTCGGCCAGGAGCTCATCGTGGGCTATGAATGACGGGCTGGACGATTCGGATCTGAGATGGACAAACCTCGCTACTCATTGAACTTCGAGGAGTTCCGGACGTTCGCGTTACGCGGGAACCTCATCCCCCTGTACCGTGAAATCTTGGCAGATTTCGAGACACCCGTGTCGGCCTTTACCAAGATCGATCACGGTCCCTCAGCCTATCTGCTGGAAAGCGTGGAAGGAGGAGAGAACTGGGCTCGCTATTCGTTCCTGGGCAGCGGATCCCCCATTGTGATCCGCGAGGACGCAGGTACGCTGCTCGTCATGCACGGGGCCCGAATGCAACGCACCCCGATCGGCAGACGTCCTGGAGCAGGCCCGCTGGAACGAATTCGAGACATCATGGCGGCGTATCAGCCCGTGAAGGTCCCTGGCCTGCCTCGCTTCGTGGGTGGCGCGGTGGGCTATCTGGGCTACGATGTGGTCGGCTATTTCGAAGAGCTCCCCTCGCGTCGCAAAGAAGACCTTGGCCTTCCGAACCTGGCCTTTCTGCTGACTGACACGTTGCTCATCTTTGATAACGTGGCCCAGAAGATCAAAGTCGTGGCGAACGCGCACGTGAAGTCCAATCGGGAATCAGAACTCAGGCGCGCGTATACGGACGCCACAGCCAGGATCGAGCGGATCATCAGGCAGCTGAATCAACCGCTCCGTCACCCTCGCCCGAAGCGTCGTCGTAAGCCGATCACCTTCACAGCCAATATGAGCCGGGCCGACTTCGAAAAAATGGTGATGCGGACGAAGGACTACATTCGTGCCGGCGACATCATCCAGGCGGTGCTGTCCCAGCGGTGGGAGACCCGGATCCAGACCGCCCCCTTCGAAATCTACCGGGCCCTCCGGGTAATCAACCCCTCTCCGTACATGTACTACCTGCGGGTCGCTGGAGTGGAGCTCGTCGGCTCCTCGCCGGAGACGCTGGTGCGCTGCGAGGACGGCCGGGTCTCGGTCCGCCCAATCGCGGGCACGAGGCGGCGCGGGGCGACCGAAGAGCAGGACCAGGCGTTGGAGCGGGAGTTGGTGGCGGATGAAAAGGAGCGGGCTGAGCACGTGATGCTGGTGGATCTGGGGCGGAACGATGTCGGACGTGTCGCCCGGCCGGGGTCAGTCCGCGTGGATACCTTGATGCAGGTGGAGCGCTACTCCCATGTGATGCACCTGGTGTCACAGGTCAACGGGGAGCTGGAGCCGACCAAGTCAGCCTACGATGTGATGGAAGCCTGCTTCCCGGCCGGGACGGTTTCGGGCGCGCCAAAGATCCGCGCCATGGAGATCGTCGAAGAGCTCGAGCCCACCAGACGGGGACCCTACGCGGGAGCGGTGGGATATTTCAGTTTCTCCGGCAATATGGACACCTGCATCAATATCCGCACCATCGTGATCAAGGGGCGTCAGGCCTATATCCAGTCGGGAGCGGGCATCGTGGCCGATTCGGACCCCGAGCGAGAGTACGAAGAGACCTGCAACAAGGCCCGGGCCATGATGACGGCCATCGAGCTCGCGGAACGTGGCCTGGAATAGCGGGCGCGTAAAGGGTGACGGGTGACGCGTGACGAGTAAGGCGGAAACAACGCTCTCGGTAGGCGCACCACCTGTCACGCGTCACGCATCACGCGTCACGGGTTCCTTATGCTGTTGATGATCGACAACTACGACTCGTTCACCTACAACCTCGTGCAGTATTTCGGGGAGTTGGGGGAGGACGTGCGTGTCTATCGCAACGACAAGATCACGATCGAGGAGATCGAGGCCGTACACCCCCAACGGCTCGTACTCTCTCCAGGCCCTCGCACGCCCAAGGAGGCGGGAATCTCGGTGGAGGCGATCCGGCATTTTGCCGGGCGCCTCCCCGTACTCGGTGTGTGCCTGGGACACCAGTCATTGGCTGTGGCCTTCGGTGGAGAGGTCATCCGAGCGGACCGACTGATGCATGGAAAGACCTCTATGATTCACCATGACGGCAAGACGCTCTTTCGGGATCTGCCAAATCCCTTTGAGGCGACCCGCTATCACTCGTTGCTCGTCAACCGGGCGACGTTGCCCGACTGTCTGGAGGTATCGGCCGAAACGACGGAAGGCGAGATTATGGGCCTGCGTCACCGTACTCTGGGCGTTGAAGGGGTCCAGTTCCACCCCGAATCCATTCTGACTGCGGCCGGTAAGGACCTGCTACGGAATTTTCTCAGACTCCAATTTGCAGGCGCGAGGCACGAGGCAAGGGGCGAGAGATGACCATATCCCGATTGTCGCGCCCATAGCCTATCGCCTCGCACCCTAGACTTCCCTTATGATCAAAGACGCGATCGCGAAAGTTACCGATCGGGCCGATCTCTCGGAGAAAGAGGCCGAGGGAGTCATGCTCGAGATCATGGACGGGGCGGCGACCCCGGCTCAGATCGCGGCCTATCTCATGGGCCTCCGGATGAAGGGCGAGACCGTGGATGAAATCGCCGGCTCCGCGCGAGCGATGCGGGCGCGGGCCACGCGGATCCTGGCGGCCGACCCCTTGGTGGTGGACACCTGTGGAACCGGCGGCGATCGGGCGAATACCTTTAATATCTCGACCACCGCGGCCTTTGTCGTCGCGGGCGGAGGCCTGACGGTAGCCAAGCACGGGAATCGGTCCGTGTCGTCGCGTTGCGGCAGCGCCGACGTGCTGGTGGCCCTGGGAGTCCGGATCGATCTCCCGACCGCTCGGGTCGAGGAGTGCATGAACGAGGTCGGCATCGGCTTCCTGTTCGCCCCGCTGTTCCATGGCGCAATGAAGCACTGCGCGGCTCCGCGACAGGAGATGGGGGTCCGCACGTTGCTGAACGTACTGGGGCCACTGACTAATCCCGCCGGTGCCACGATCCAGGTATTGGGGGTCTATGATGAAGGCTTGACCGAGTTGCTTGCGAAGGTGCTGATCCACCTCGGCGCGCACCACTGCTTCGTCGTGCATGGGATGGACGGGTTGGACGAGGTGACCCTGACCGACCGGACTCGTGTCTCGGAGGGGAAGGCCGGGGTCGTCTCCAGTTACTTCGTGGACCCGAGGGATTTTGGGTTGGAGCGGGTCCGGCTTAAGGATCTCGCCGGCGGGACAGCCGAGGAAAACGCCCACATGACGCGGCAGATTCTTCAGGGGTTGAAGGGACCCAAACGGAACATCGTCTGCATGAACGCGGCGCCGGCCTTCGTGGCCTGCGGCCAGGCGAAGACCTTGGCGGAGGGCTACGCGCTGGCCGGAAAAAGTATTGACAGCGGGGCGGCCAGCGAAAAGTTGGAGCGGCTGACCGAATTCACCAATAAGCGTGACTCGTGATGGGTGACGCGTGACTGGTCAAGGGACGGACGGAAAAATGAACGCAGGCCTGCTCGTTCCTCATTACGCGTCACGCGTCACGCGTCACGATTTTTCTGATGATTCTCGAACGCATTCTTGAACACAAACGAGCGGAGCTGCGGCACAAGCAAAGCCGCGCCTATCTGGCCGACCTGAAGGCTCGGATCCGGAATCAGGGACCGCCGCTGGATTTCATCGTGACGCTGGAGGCGACCTGTAAGCCGACCAGTCCGGCGCTCATCGGCGAAGTGAAAAAAGCTTCACCAAGTCTTGGACTCATCAAGGAACACTTTAAGGATCAGTTTGATCCTATTAATATTGCGATGATATATCGGGATAATGGAGCCTCCGCAATCTCCGTACTGACCGATCAGGAATTCTTTCAGGGCAGTCTGGACCACCTGAAGGCGGTCAAGGATGCAGTCGGGCTCCCGACGCTCAACAAGGAATTCATGGTCGGGGAGATCCAGTTCTACGAGGCGCGGGCTTACGGGGCCGACGCGGTGCTGCTGATCGTCGCGGCGCTGGAGCGAAAACAGTTGGTAGACTTCTACGCCGTGGCCCGTGAATTGGAGTTGGACGTCCTGGTGGAGACGCATCATGAGAAAGAACTTGATACCGTTTTGGAGTGGCTGCCGGACGCGCGGCTCATTGGGATCAACAATCGGGATCTGAAGTCTTTCTCAACAGACCTCGGTGTCACGCTCCGGCTCGCCAAGCGCATCCCGCCCGGCAAAGTGATCGTGAGCGAGAGCGGGATTCACAAACGGGCCGATGTCGAGACCCTGATTGGGGCCGGCGTCCACGCCATGCTGGTGGGGGAGTCTCTGATCAAAGCGGAGGATACAGGAACCAAGGTTAGGGAACTGCTCGGCAAAGACAAGGCAGCGGAAAAGTAGGCGCTGGGACATATGTAACGTATTCGAAACTTAATTTTGCCAACTGGCGTCTCAATTTTGCTGCTATTTCAAGTTGGAGCCTATGGCAAAGACAACAAGATCATGCCAGAGGCGCTTGTTGAAATCGCTGAGCAGAGCCAATGTGAGCAGGTGTCTGACTACTATGAGGGCAAACCCGGCGTTGTCAAACCACCATATTTGTACAGCTATATTTCAGGACCTGAAGAAAACGGTGCTGTGTTCTGGTGTGAGAAAAAATCAGCCGGGAGAAGGAGTTATACGCTCATGTTTTTACTTACAAGGGCGGGGAAAGTGATCTATCGACCTGTCCTGATATCGAAGGCAAGTTCGATCCTGGAAGCCTGTATGTGTATCAAGATAGAAAGATGACTTTGAAAGGGTTTGTAGCAGTGGACAATCCTAAAGTGGAGGCACCCAAGAATGTACGTTTCAGTCACAATGGGATAATGATCGAATATGGTGGAACTTCGATTCTGTTGTACTGTCACAAGGGAAAATGGTTTTACACAAGTTATGACTAAATATATGGCTAAGGTGCTGGGCTGAACCGTTGAGAAAGTGTCAATCACTCCTACAGTCCAAATCAGCGGGATCACGAACGCCGGGGGTGCACGGGCGGCTGTGGAGGCCGGCATAGGCGCGCCAAGGTGCGAGCTTGACCGCAGAGGACCAGGATCGAGAGAGATGATCTGGTGCTCCTTGTGGCTCGTGCTCGTGGCTTTCCTTGGCAACCCGATCCTCCCAGCCTCCGTTGCCGCGGACGATCTCGTCCACGTCGAGAAAGTCTTCGACGGCGACACCATCCTCCTCACAGACGGCCGGAGGGTCCGGTATCTGGGGATCAACACCCCCGAATATCAGGAGCCGTTTTACCTGAAGGCGAAACGGTTGAACGAGAAGCTGGTGCTCGGCAAAGAGGTTCGCCTGGAGTTCGATGAGGAGCGGGCCGATGGACATGAGCGGCTTCTGGCCTATGTCTACGCGGGGGACCAGCTCGTCAATGCCAAGCTCGTCGAGGCCGGCCTGGCTCATGCGTTCTTCATCGGGCCGAACCGGAAACATAACGACCTGCTTCTTCGACTCCAGGCGGAAGCGAAGCAGCGGAAAGTGGGTATGTGGTCGAGCCGGGCTCGTGCAAAAGACCTCAAGATTACCAGCGTACACCCGATTGATCCCATTGAGCCCGACCTCTATGCTCCCTATGTGCGCATCGCAAACCTCAGCGAGGGACCATTACGGTTGGCCGGTTATGCCCTCTCGAATGAGGAGGGGCGAAGGTACGTCTTCCCGGAAGTGAGCGTTGAGCCGGGTTACACCGCCATCGTGGCCGGCAAGGAAGGACCGGATGGTGTTGATCACAGGGGACAGCTTGTCGTCCATTGGGCGACGCAGGACTCTGTGTGGGATCTAAAGGAAGATACGGC
>JAHRHE010000138.1 GCA_020027965.1 Nitrospirota bacterium
GAAGTGCAGTGCGAGCACGATACTGAGCCCGACCCAGAGATCAGGCTGCACCTGGCCAATGGCCACGACCGGGACGAACCAAAGAGTCCAGTAGGCTCGTGCGGCGGCGGGGCGCCTGCGGAGAAGAAAGGCCATCACCGTCAGATCGGCCAGCACCAGCCACGACTTGATCAGTAGTTGATGGACCCACCAATGCCCGCCCAGGGCAGCGGCCAGCCGACCTGACGCCCACAGCATGTAGGCATACAGAGGTGGATAGGCATAGTAGCCGTCCCCGGTACTGGCCAACCACGTGGAAAATCGCGTGTACACGCCTTCCCCGCTGGCCATCCGTATGGACACATCCTGAAACACCGCAATCTCATAAGCGTGCGCCAAAAACAGCCATGCCAGTAGCCGCAAGCCCAACGGCCATAGGAACCAGGACTGGCGCAGCAGGTTCGTCCGCTCCACGGTCGCCGGTGATTCACGCTGAGGACCCAATTCAAAGGCACGTGTCCCATACCCGGAACGCCCCGGTGCAGGGCTCTCAGGCACAGGAAAGGCAACGGTTGCTTTGGAAGTCTTTGCTACCATGAGCCGCATCCGGTCCCTTCTGCACTTGGCGGCAGCACTCTTCCTCCTTCTGGCAGGTCAGTCCGCAAGCGGCGCGCCCGCTTCCCCGCCGCCCGTTCGTATAGAGGGTGTGGCCTACAGCGGCCGCAACCCGTTCGGGCCCGGGACGCGCCTCGCGGTGAGCTTGCGGGGAACGGGGGGCGGGGCGGCAACCTTTCACATCCCCGGAGTAACGACGGACATTGGCATGCGGGAACTGCGGACCGCCGGCTATCAGGGATTGACCACTCTGTATACAGGCACCTACGTCGTCCAGCCGGGAGACGCGGTGCTGAATGGGGCGGTGTTCGCGACGCTCGCGGTCCGCGGAGCGGAGATTATGGCCGCGAGTCCACAACGTCTCACAATCGATGGCAGGCCCCCGAGTATCACGGCACGCCACCCGAAACCAGGAACTCGACTAGCGAACACGCGCCCGAATATCGCCGTCGACCTGGTCGATGCGGAAACGGGGGTCAATCCGGCTTTGATCCGCCTAGTGGTCAACGGTCAGAATGTCACGGCAAGGACCTCGATCTCCGAAACGTCGATCACGTACAATCCTGAGGCGCCGTTCAAACCCGGACCTGTACACGTCGAGCTCACTGTGGGAGATCGGGCCAAGAATATCTTCAGGACCAACTGGACGTTTCACGTGGATGCATCGAATGGGCTGATCTCATCGGTGACGGTTAACCCTGCGACTCCCTTGACCGGTGACGACCTCCTCACTGTCGTCGTAACCGGGGTTCCAGGCGGGACAGCATGGTTCTCAATCCAGGGAATCCGCGGCGACAGGCCGATGAAAGAATCACGGACGCCAGGAGTCTACTTCGGGACGCTTACGGTTCGCCAGCTGAACGCTGTGTTCGGCGCTCCGCTCATCGTCACGCTGCAAAAGAATGGGCAGACTAGTTCAGTCTCTGCCGTTACACCCGTGACAATCCTCCCGGGACAACCGCCGGCGCCCACGATCGCCCCGTTGAGTCGCTCGTTTTCGCTAGACGACCCCACCGCGCGGGTCATGCTGGGCGGAACCTCGCGACCGGGGTTTCGAATACGGGGCCGTATTGACTATGAAGCCCAGTCGGTAACGCTTGAGGGCGCGGGGACCCTGGGGGAATTCATTGCCGTCGTCAGCTCTGACGGGACCTGGCGGACATCGCTGGGCCCGCTGGGGCCGCTCGCTCAGGCAAAATTGATCGTGACGGTCGTTGCGATCGATCCGGCCGGGCGCCGGTCCCCACCTGCCACACTCGAACTCACATCTTCTTGACCACTCACTGCGCCGGAGTCAGTGTAACGGGCAGAGCTTGCCCGAAGCGCGACCTGACGTAAGCCGCAGCTCTCCTGGCCTCGGACTCTCGATACGGCCCCAATGTGATGACATAGCCGCCCGCCTCCTGTTGGCGCACGCGCGCGGCGAACCCCGCAATCGTCAACTCGGCGGTGATGGCGGAGGCTCGTTCACCCGAAGCGATCGGACCGACGGCAACGACAAAGAAAGGCTCGTTGACGTTCACCGGAGGAATGGGCGACGGTGCCGCGGGGCGGGAGATTTCAGGCGTAGACACCTTCGGCGGGTTCTTGGCTGCAGAGGTCGCTGGCTTGGCCGGTGGCTTGGCCTTTGGAGGGGGAGTTGCGACGGCGCGCGGATCCTTCGGTTGGGACTGAGACCGGCGCGCGTCCGTGGCGCCGGCTGGTGCCTGCCGCCCTCCCCGCCGACCAGAACGTTGAAGCTCCGCCGCTGCCTGCAGGCTGGCCCGGGCAAGAAGCTCCATGGCCGGCGCAGTGTAGTGCTCATCGGTCTCCAGCCCCCGCGCGATCGCCCCCCGATATTCCTCGGCCTGCCGGCGAAGCACCGCGGGATCTCCCCCGGACATGAGACGCACGACGCGTACAAGCCCTCGCATTGCCGCCTGATGGGTCGGCTCGATAAGTAACACGGCGAGGTAGAGTTCCTGCGCCTCCTGGGGCTTCCTGGCCGCCACCAAACTGTTTGCAGAGGCGATCAGCGGCCCCCACTCGCTGGTCTGGGCCGTCTGCGAGGCCGAAGGTCCGGCGGCTCCATCCGATAGACGTGTCGGCGAAACGGCGTCGGCCTGACTACGACTACCGCCGGTCGACCTCACGCCGGGCTGAAGCGTATCCTGGACAAAGAAGTAGATCATCAGGCCACCAATCAGCCCTCCCACAAGTGCACCAAGCGCAACAAGGGCGGCAGTTCTCATGACGAATCTCGGCACAACTTGCCTTCGCCAATTTCTCCAACCCCTCCCGCCGACGCGCCCCACCTATCTCGGCGGGTGACCGCAGCCGCGCCGCGTCTCCACAAACGAATGTTCGTATATTCCATCCGCGACCTGCTAGGGGCAAATCTCTCATTCGGTAGATAGCAGACACATGACTGACAATGGTAAAAATAGCAGTAATCCAGGGGAGGGTTCATAATGATGTACGAGGCTCCGAGAATTACCGACTTCGGAAGCATTGAGCTTCGCGTACATAGTGCGGCTTTCAGCGGGCCGGACGCTGAACCAGACGACGCGCCCAGCCCAGCTTCAGGAGGATCGGATGGCGGAGCGTTCGGACTTGCTCTCGGGATCGGGGCGGCCGTACTTGCCACGATCGCTGGCCGGAACAACGAATCAGAAACCGCTGGAGCTTTGAAGACGGACGAGGAAGAAGAAGTACTCAAGCCGTACGAATAGTGCGTCAGCGTTAAACGCTTGACCCAACGCCCCTCTGCCGGTGGTTCGCCGCCGACCTGCACAGAGGGGCTTGTCATTTCTGAGATTTCGCTACCGATCTTAGAGTCATGAACCAGGGCACCAGCTTCGGATTTCGCATTCGGTCCGAGATGCAGTTTCTTTGTCTGCGTGGCGGCCAGGGCTTCGACCTGGAAGTCGTGACGTTGGGAGATCGCACCCCGGCTGGACCCCTGGAGCTCGCAGTCGAGTGGACAGCGCAGCCGGGTCAAGGGGGGCATGGGCGCCTGTACCGCCGCGACAGAGAGTACTGGCTCTGGACCGGACGCGGACGCTGGACGTTGATCGAACCTGACGTACCGCGGATCACGCTGCCGTCGCTTGAGGACCCGGCGCTTGGTGAAGAGCTGGTGTGGAGCATCCCTGCGGCGATCTGCCTTCTCCATCGCCGCGATCTTGCACTCCATGCCGTCGCCGTGGAAGTCAAAGGCCGGGCTCTTCTGCTCGCCGCCCCGGGTGGTGGGGGGAAGAGCACGCTGGGGGCGGCCTTCGCTCAAGCCGGGTATCGCGTGCTCTCTGAAGATGTGACCTGCCTACGGATGGATCCCCATCCCTCCGTCGTCCCCGGACCCGCAATGATGCGCCTGCGCCCTGATGTCATCTCTCATTTCAGCCTGCCCGGTGCACGGGTCATACGAAGGACGCCGTCCCGCGTCACCTTCGCCCTGGATCCACAGGGACGCGGCACGTGTGATCCGGTGCCGCTGCAGGCCGTCTTTCTGCTCGAAACTTCCTCAAACGGGTTTGCCGTGGGGAGGGTTTCCCCAGAGGAAGGAATCCGTCGACTCTGGGCGATGACGTTCCGCGTTCCGGGCGATGACTGGTTGGCATGTTGCTTTTCCCAGCTGGCCGAAGTTGCCGCCCGTATCCCCACCTGGCGCTTCGCACGCCCTCTTCGTCTCGAGGTTTTGTCGGAAACGGTCGGCCACCTAACTGCCTAGCGGCCATGGAAACCGTGAGATCATCGCTGTCGCTAACGACTAAGGTGCGGATCGCGATCAGGATCTGGCGCTCTTTTCTCAGCATCGCCTTTCGTGATCGGCGTGAGCCACTGCCGGAATTCATCGCCAGATTCGGCCGCGTACAGCATCTAGATGCGAGACGCATCACCCCCCTCCGGCTGCGCGGGACCGTCCTTCGGGCGTTGCGACTCGGAGCCTGGCGACCCACCTGTCTCGCCAACGCCCTGGTGCTCTATCGCCTGCTGCACGAACAGGGAGACCAAGCAGAGCTGGTAATCGGGCTTCCGATCGAGGCCCTCGACCATCGTGCCCACGCGTGGGTCGAGCTCAACGGACAAGATCTCGGGCCCTTCCTTGGAAAACATCACACGGCGCTTGCTCGGTTCAGCTGAGACCGTGACAAGAGACCTGCGCAGCACCGCCAAGGAGGCAAATCCTGGGAGGGACGCTCACCGCTTCTGGCGTTTCACCCTGGTGCGAGAAAATCCATCCAGCCCTTTGGTATTCTCCGGTACCGTGTACCGAAGCAATCGCGGGGCCTGAGAAGCCTCGCCTTCCAGCCTTACCGCACTACTCCGCCGGGCTTACGCCCCTCCCACGGAGCGACAAGCGACTCGATTCTACTCAGAATCTTCCTCTCGGTGCAATCTGTCGGTTGAGTGAATTCTCACGTGACCTTTACTCGCCCGACGACCGCGGCCCTTCGCGAAGCAGCTCCGCGGCCAGCAGGTCGTCCGGAAGCCCCCGCAGGTGAGATTCGGTCGCCTCCATCGTAGAGAACTCATCGTAGGCCTCAAGGATCTGGCGGTAGAGCAAGTCACGCAGCGACCGCTCAAGTTTGAGCTTCGCGTAGAATAACTGCTCCAGCCGCGACCGGCGATAGAGCCACAGCATCCGTTTGCGTACTTCTTCAAGACCCGCCACCTGTTCGTATGCTAAGTCTCGCCTCTCCAGCGTCTCCTGTAGTTTCGAGTAGTGTGGACGCATTTGTTGCGCAAGCGAATCCAACTCGCCGATAACTTGATCGAGAGGTCGGACGGCCTCACTCCCCTCACGGGTGAGTGTAATCAGCCGGTTCTCGATCGCAGCAAGTTCTGCCATAATTTCCGGTGCAACAGCAGCGGAATTCATTTCCGGTGCAACAGCAGCGGAATTCCGAAGGTCCACCGTTCCACGCTCCGACAGAACAGCGAGTTCGAGCGCCCCTTAGCGACCTCCGCGCTGCCGCCCGAGGCAAACGCGATCACTCCTATTACCGTCTGGCCTGGCCCCTTTGAAAGACAGGCGGCGGCGTCTCCTAACGGGGCCCCCGCGGAGTCCCTGTTGCCCCCCAGCAACTCGAACTCCGAAGTGTACCTAATACGAACACACTCTCTGGCGGGCTGTCCATCCTCCGAGCGGAGGATATATCCGCGCAGATACCTGCCCGCCGGCACAGCGCTGGAGGAAACAGGGAGACGTGCGTCCCGCTTACCCGATTGGGAACAGAAGAGCCTCGACTGCGCCCAGGAGGTTAGAAGGGCTAAGCTAGAGCTAACAGATACGTTTGATGATACAGGGGGGTGCCGAGGCTAGCTGGCTCTATCGGAAAGCCGCCATCGATATGCTTATGCGTCGGGATTCGCATCCACGACCTCAGCAAGGCTCCGCTCGAGGAGACTGCGGACGAAGCTTCTGATATCCTCGTTTAGCTGAACGGGCCCGTCCGGAAACTGAAGCCTCAACTCGTCCACGAGTTCCACAACACTGCGTGATCCGTCAAGCAGGTTCCAGATGATCCAACCTACACCATCCACTCCATGATACTGGCCGGATTTCAGGTGAAGGAGAACACCCCCGTCGCGTTCGCCAAGGCCGTGCGCCGCCACCTGCGGGCTTCTTTTGATTCTCGTTTTCTCATCCATTACGGGAACCACCTCTGGGATTATTCGCATCAGCCTGGCGGAGGGAACCAATGCTTGCAAGCAACACCTTACCAACCGCGGGCAGCGCCGCAACTGTCGCGAAAGTGCGCCTGGTGGCCTTGGCGAATCTTCCTTCTTCTGGCGAGCCCCCCGCTCCCAGCGACCTCTTCACCAGGATACTCGGGACTCCTTTGACCTGATCAACCATCAGGAAGGGGGCGACCAATGTCATTTTCGGGCGAAATGGATATTCCAGTTGCTCAGCAATGGCACGCCTCGCCGCCTGCCACTGCACTCGCTCAGAATACCTCGTCGGATTTGACATCGACATCGCTTCTGGCGCAATCGGAACGCCGAACATCGTCCCGAGGGCGAACAAGGTTGACTTGGTCAGCACATTCATCCGCCAGGCCCCGGCTCGGTCTAGAAACACGTGCCAATCAACCCCGCCTCCCCACCGCAGCACAATTTGCCATAGGTCTACCACCAGCCGCATCGCCCAGTGGTGGTGCGGAAGCTGCATGATCGTGAGCAAGAGATGATCTGAGAGTTCAGGCACGCGCACGGGCACATCAAAGATCGTCGTCAGACGTGATCGGTCCCATATGCCGGCAATGTCCGGTCTGTAGGATCTGGGGCGGTCAGAGATGTCAAAGTGGACTTCGACAACTCTCGTCCCAGAAACTGTGCGGCGACTGTATATCCGATGATAGTCATGGGGTGGACCGGCCACAGCCTTGAGGCCATGACGGCGCAGGATCGAATCCACGAGCGGCAGATCTCCATCATGGATCAGGACATCCAGGTCGTGGGAGATCCGCGCCACGCCCAGTCCGAGGTGCGCGAGTGCAGGCCCCTTCAGCACGATGGCGGGGATTGCTGTCTCCGACAACCAGCCAACTAAATCCTGCAGATCGTTCAGCAACGCGAGATTCCGCGCCACCGTGTCGTAGTACTGGGCACGGAACCAGTCCAATACGCCGGTCGGCACCGGCAGCGAGGCACTGCGTAGGCTAAGATAAATAACTGGGGCGATGCGACACCGATGGCTAACCGCGCACAGCCGGGTCCAATCCATGCCCTCCTGAGTAGAGACAACCCCCTGCCTTATCGATGCAGAAGGCGCGGCCAGCCCCATGCGCAGGAGCGTTTCGATAAGGGCTCCCGGCTGGAAAGAGGCCTTGCCACTGACAGATCCCATGGTCCCAGACGCCAAAGAGGTTGGCATAGACTAGGTCTAAGGACCCTGACTGGACGGGTATGAAGCGATTGGCAGCCCTGCGCCCGATCTTTCGCCACCGAACCCCTGGGCCGTCCAGGGTCTGCTCATCTTCTGAAGGGGGCGTACCCTGATGCGCCGCCGACTGTCAGTCCCGCGCTGGCTCAGCCTGCTTCTCATTTCCCTGTGGTCGATGAACGGGAATCCGCTCGGAGCAATTGTTGTCGTTAGGGGCATCCATAACCGGGCCGGCCAAACGGATGGGCTTGGATACTACAAGGTCGCCGTCCCGCCGGGAAAGTATCTGGTCAATGCGGTCTACGGCGGCTACTCAACGAAGGCGCGCGGCGTTAGAGTCGTCCCCAACCGATCCAGGCGAATCACCATCGCCCTCGATGTGAGCGGGGCGACCTTGCCGGCCGCCGGAGGAACCTCCACCCCTTCGATCGTTCCGGCACCGGAGGGTGGTGGCGGCCCGGGGTCGACCTCAGGCACTTCCGGACCTTCTGACAGCTCATCTTCCGGCCCTGCGCCAGCGCCATCGCTGGCAGCTCCCGCACAGAGTCCACAGTCCGCGCCATCATCTCCGGGCTCGAGTCCATCGTCGCCAATGAGTGGAGTGGCCGCGGGTTCAGCCGAAAGCACCCCCGGTTCCATCACAATCAAGGCCTTGATAGCCGACCCGTCTGTCACAGGACTGGGAGGGACCGTCCGCATTTCCGCCGACGTGACCAATTCTGATGTGGATCGGCTTGTGTACTCATGGCAAGCGTCGGGTGGTAGCATCACAGGAACGGGTTCTCAGGCGCTCTGGGTCGCTCCACAAGCCGCGGGGACTTTCACCATTTCGCTTCTCGTCAGTGGCATCATCAGAGGACGGACGGCAAGCGGGTCGATCACGATAGATGTCGTGGCCGCACCGTCCCCGCCACCCCCTCCGCCCCCGCCGCCACCCTCGCCACCGCCGCTGACACGAGGTCCTCAACTCCTCTCCTTCCAAGCCAGGGCAGATCTCTCGCCCATCACGGCGGACAACGTGAATATCGTCGCTGACCGCTACGACCTAATCTCGGTCAATATGTCCCTGTCGCCAGTCCTGATTCAGGGTCTTCGAAATCGTAACCCTGATATTGTTCTAATTCGGTATGTA
>JAHRHE010000139.1 GCA_020027965.1 Nitrospirota bacterium
TCAGACTGCGCGCGTCCAGCGAGCACACATCCACCACTTTCCGAAGCGATAAATCTTGTGTGCGCGATGCGCGAGCACGTGAGGCTGCTAGGCTACCTCAGGCCCGTTCCGGTGTGCGCGCTCCGCGAGCAGGCGGGTCAGCCACGCCACCGGACCCCTCCCCCGTCCTGAGTGCACGCTCCGTGAGCACGAGAGGCACCCCGGGCGTCCAGCTTCCTTTGCTCGGTTCTTCTCAAAAAAAGAGCCCTGACCGCATGAGATCAGAGCCGCAGGGCCCCATAGTAGGATGCCCCCAGGGGATTGTCAAGCGACGCAGAGGCGTTCGCCTCCGCGCAGGCAGTGGGCGTGAGGCACTAGGCGATAGGCCGGATTCTTCTCGGCCCTTCCCTCCCCCATGCCGCCTCGGATGATAGGCATAGCCTGGTAGACCCCTTCTGCACGCGGAGTCATTTGTTGCCTTCTACATGGCAATGGGTACGTGGCGCTCCTCCCGCCCTTTCACAAGACCCGGTGGCCTAGCTGACCCCAATTGCGCGCATCGAGCGAGCACAGATCCACTACTTTCCAAAATGATAGATCTTCTGTGCGCGCTCTGCGAGCAGGCGGGTCGGCCAGGCCACCCGGTTCCTCCCCCTTCTCTTGACGGTCCGGCACCCCCATGGTAGCATGCGGCCAGTGCGGGGGGTCCGAAACCCCTCGCTTTTTTGTTCTTTTTTCGGCAGTTTAGGCACCACTAGGTTTCGAAGGGGTGGGGCTGTGGCGCAGTTGGGAGCGCGCGTGAATGGCATTCACGAGGTCGCCGGTTCAATCCCGGCCAGCTCCACCATTCGACTCGCGAGGCGAGCGCTCAGTCGAGCGCTCCCACGCTCGCTCATGGCAGGCCACATTTCGACTCGCGAGGCGAGCGCTCAGTCGAGCGCTCCCACGCTCGCTCATGGCAGGCCCTCTCGACAGGCTCGGGGCAGGCACCCAGCGAGTCGCATGCTGTCCCGAGCGCTTCGACGGGACTCAGCGCAGGCGGAGTCGAGGGGCCTGTCCCGAGCGGAGTCGAGGGGCTCATGGCAGGCCACTACAAGGCGAGAGGCTAGAGGTAAAGCAAGGTGACGCGCTCGCCTGGTTTTCCCCGTTCATGGTCCGGTTGTCTCATTGATATGAACCCCTACCTATAGCCCCTCGTCCATAGTCTATCGCCCATTGCCCAGCGCCCCGAGCCTCGCAGCCCAAGCATTATTACGCTATGCTCCAGATCGAAGGCGTCAGCAAACAGTTTGCCGCCCGCGTCCTCTTGAAGGAAGCGTCGGCGCATCTCCGCCCCGGCTCACGCGTGGGATTGGTCGGCCCCAACGGCGCCGGAAAGACCACCCTGTTGCGCATGATCCTGGGAGAAGAGTCGCCGGACCAGGGGAACATCAGGAAGCGCGCGCGGTTGCGTTTCGGCTACTTGCCCCAGGAGCTGGAAACCCTCTCGGGCAAGACCATCCTCGATGCGGCCCACCACGACCAGTATCCTGAACATGAGGCTAAGCGCATCCTGTCGGGGCTGGGCTTCAGCGACCAGGATTTTGGCCGGCCCGTGGAGACCCTGTCCGGGGGCTTTCGCATGCGGGTGGCCCTGGCGCACCTGCTGCTGTCCAACCCCGATGTCTTGCTGCTCGACGAGCCGACCAACCATCTGGATAAGCCCACGCAGGCCTGGTTCGAGCAATTTCTGTTGCAGTCCGGCATGACGATGCTGGTGATCAGCCACGATACTGCCTTCCTGGACCGGGTGACGACCTATATCTGGGAGATCCGCCATCATGCCATCCTGGAATGTCGCGGCAACTACACGAAGTACCTGGAGTGGCGCGCGGCCCGCGACGCGCACCAGAATGCGGCGGCCGAGCGGCAGTCGAAAGAAATCGCTCGGGTGCAGAAGTTCGTAGATCGGTTCCGGTACCAGGCGAACAAGGCCAGCCAGGTCCAGTCCCGCATCAAGCAACTTGAGAAGATCAAGCGGATCGAGCGGACCCGGGACGTCAAGCGGGTCCGATTCAAGTTCCCCGAGCCCGCAGCCAGCGGACGGCACGTGTTCGACCTGCGGGGCGTCGCGAAGAGCTACGGAGCGACCATTGTCTACACGTCCCTCGACGTTGCCGTCGAGCGGGGGCAACGCGTGGCGCTGGTGGGCGAGAACGGCGCCGGGAAAAGCACCCTGCTCAAGATGCTGGCCGGCGTGCTGCCGATCGACAAAGGGAGCCGCACGTCAGGGCACGGCGTCACGGTGCATTATTTCGCCCAGCATCAAGCCGAATCCTTGAACACGGAGCAGACGATCCTGGAATCCCTAGCCGAAATCTCGAACCAGGCAGAGATGAACTTCTTGCGGGGGATCGCCGGCGCCTTTCTCTTTTCCGGGCCGGACCAGAAGAAGCCGATCAAAGCACTCAGCGGGGGAGAACGCAACCGCGTCGCGCTGGCGCGGATGCTCGTGGAGCCGGCCAATACCTTGCTCCTGGACGAGCCGACGAACCACCTGGACCCCGCCTCCGTGGACATGCTCACCGATGCGCTCAGCGAGTTTCCCGGGACGATCGTCTTCATCTCCCATGACCCGATCTTCCTCAGCCGGGTGGCCACCCGCGTGGTCGAGATCGAGGAGGGCAAGGCCCGGGATTATCTTGGCGATTACGAGTACTACCTCTGGAAGAAGGCGCAGGAACTGGAGTCCATCAAGGAGAAGACCAGCGATGTCACGACCCACGAGCGGCAAGGTACCAAGACCAGGGGCCGAGGAGGCCGGCCTGCCCTGAGCTCCGTCGAAGGGCCTGCCCTGAGCTCCGTCGAAGGGCTTCCCGGACCTCCGACCCGGTCACAGGAGGCCGGGCGCACGTCTGGTCCCAATCATCGCGAGCTGTCGAAGGCCCAGGCTCGACTCGAAAAACAGGTCGCCCGAGCGGAGGCGGACATCGCGGCCGCGGAGACCCGCATCCGCAGCCGAGACCAGGAACTGGCCGATCCCCTGCTCTACCAGGACTACAGCCGCTGGCACACCCTGCACGAGGAGCAAACGCGCTGGAAGCAGGAACTCGACCGGATGACCGCGAAGTGGGAATCCCTGTCGCAGGAATTGGAAAACGTCCGAAAACGGCTGAGCGTAAAGAGTGGGGCCTAAGTGGACGGTGGGTTGGGGTTAGTAGCAACGCGTCAGGGGAGGTAAGACCTAAGGTGTAAAGAGTAAGGCGTGAAGGGAAGAGGCCGTTCTTTTCACGCGTCACGCCTGACGCGTCACCCGTCACGGTCTCTAAGCGGTTTCCTTGAGTGTTTCTTCCAGGTAGGAGTGCAGAAAGCGGTTCTTCTCTTTCGTCACCACCTCATCAAAGACCACGCCGATCAGATACCCCTTCTCCCAGGGCTTCACCCAGGCGACCTTCCCCGCAAGCTTTTCCTGCTGCTCGTCCCCCTCCTGATCCAGGAAGACCAGCGTTACGGTGACAGGCTCTTGCACGGCCACCGCTTCCTTGGTGTGCAGCCCGATTCCGATGCGATTGGCATTGTCCAGGACGGCCGTCATGGCCTTCTGCGTTTTACTCTGGGGAGCGATGAGCGCTGCTCCCAAGAGGGTTGTCCGCGATGCCCGGCGCCGCTCCTCCTGCTTCCCTTTTGTCGGCATGGTCCCCCTCTCCTGTCTGTGTCGCTAGTATACCGAAAGTGCCTGGTTTGTCTACCGGCTTCCTTCAGGCCGCCTGCGCGACCCGGGATCCACCCATTACTTATAGGATACCAGACCGCGGTAACCCCTTAGATCTTGATGCATAGAAAAAACACGTTGAATTACAGCGACTTCGGTCGGTAATAGCGTTTCCTTCCCAGGCGGGACGGCAGGTGGCTCTGCTCGGTGGTTGCCTTGGGGTCCTCGTGCACATACCGATACCCCTGTCCGTATCCCAGGTCTCGCATCAGCGAGGTGACCGCGTTGCGCAGGTGCAGGGGCACCTCCAGGTTGCCGAACGCGCGAGCATCCTGCAAGGCTTCCAGCAGACCGACGTAGGAGGCATTGTCTTTCGGACGAGAGGCCAGGTAGGTCGTCCCCTGAGCCAGGTTGATCTGCACCTCCGGAAGCCCGACAAACTGGACGGCGTGAAAGACGGCCGTGGCGAGAATCAGCGCCATCGGGTCGGCGTTTCCGATATCTTCCGAGGCGAAGATCACCATGCGCCGCGCGATGAACTTGGGATCCTCTCCTCCTTCCAGCATCCTGGCCAGCCAGTAGAGCGCTCCATCCGCATCCGAGTCCCGCAGGCTCTTGATATAAGCCGAGATGAGGTTGTAATGCTCCTCGCCCGCGCGATCGTACCGCAGGGCCTTCTTGAGGAGCGCGGCATCCAGCGCGCGTTCGTCAATGATCACCCGGCCGTCGGGGGCCGCCGGGGTCTGACTCGCCACAAACTCGAGGGCCGTCAGCGCCGCGCGCCCGTCGCCGTTGCCGAACCCGACCAGGCGGCGGCGCGCCTCGAGGGACAGCTCGACGCGAAGCTTTCCGAGGCCCCGTTGGACGTCGGCGACGGCGCGGTCAATGATCTGCCCGATTGCGTCATCCGAGAGGGGCTTCAACACGACCACCAGGGAGCGGGAGAGGAGCGGCGCGATGACTTCGAAGGAGGGGTTCTCGGTCGTGGCGCCCAAGAGAATGACTGTTCCCCGTTCCACGTGCGGGAGGAATGCATCCTGTTGCGCCTTGTTGAAGCGATGGATCTCATCCACGAACAGGATCGTGCGCTGGCCCCGCCGCGCCCGCCGGTCTTCCGCCGCCCGGATGACCCGCCGCAGCTCGGGAACCCCGCTCGTGACGGCGGAGAAGAAGACGAACTCTGCCTTGGTGTGGCGCGCAATAATCCTGGCCAAGGTGGTCTTGCCGGAGCCCGGCGGTCCCCAGAGGATCACCGACGACAGAGTATCCGAGTCGATCGCCCGGCGCAGCGGCCGGCCAGGCGCGATGATCTCCTCCTGGCCGACGAAGTCCGCGAGATCCATCGGCCGTATGCGCTCGGCCAGCGGCGCGGTATCGTCGGAACGGCCCTCTTCGGCTCGGAACAGGTCCGACTCGCTCTGGCCATCCTCGTGCATGGTCGCCTATCACCTCGGAAATGGCTCATTCTATACAGAATACGAGGAGGGCAGCAAACCTTCTCCCTGCCCGGTTGACCACCTTTTGACCCTGTGCTATGAACAGCGCGACGCGAGGGCAGATGACAAAGGCCGTGATGGAATGAGGCCCACCATGAACGCGCACATCAACGGGATCAACCTCGCCTATACTGATCAGGGTCGGGGCACGCCCCTGGTCTTCCTCCATGCATTTCCGCTGAACCGCACCATGTGGGAGCCGCAGGTCAAGGGTCTCTCTGACCGCTATCGAGTGATCACCGTGGACCTGCGCGGCCATGGCGAATCAGACGCCCCGCTCTGGCGCTATACCCTGGATCTCTTTGCCGATGACGTCAGGGGACTCTTGGACTTCCTGTCCATTTCGTCGGCCGTCCTCCTCGGGCTCTCCATGGGAGGATACCTGATTTTCGCCTTTCATCGACGGTATGCCGATCGCATCAAGGCCTTGGTGCTAGCCGATACGCGCGCGGAAGCAGACACGCCGGAGATGAGCGCCTGGCGATTTGGCCTCGCCCAGCGAGTCTACAAGGAGGGCTCCCGGGCGGTCGCCGATGAGATGCTGCCGAAATTACTCTCCCCGTCCGGGTCTGCCTCCAAGCCGGCGCTGGTCCAGCAGGTGCGCGCCATGATTACCAGCACACAGGTCAGCGGCATCGTGGGGGATCTAATGGCGATCGCGGAAAGGCCGGATTCAGTCGCGCGGCTGAAAGAGATCGCCTGTCGCACCCTGGTTCTCGTGGGCGAGCAGGACGTGCTCACGACGCCGGCGGACAACGAGCGGATCGCCGCCGGCATCTCCGGCGCTCGTTTTCAGATCATCCCGTCGGCCGGTCACTTGAGCAATCTTGAGCAGCCGGAGGCCTTCAATCGAGCGGTGACATCGTTTCTGCCAGGATGACACCACGTGTGTCACCCTGAACGAAGTGAAGGGTCTCTATCGGTTGAGACTTCGCGATTCTTGGCTGCGCCTGCCCTGAGCGGACAGACGAGATGCTTCGCTTCGCTCAGCATGACAGCGGGCGAAGGGCCCAGACCTGTCCTGAGCGAATGCGAGGGAATGACAATCAGGGCTCAGTCGGAAATCCCTGGGCTGCTCCGCCGGATCAATCTGAGGAACTCATCGCGCGTCTGCTGCTGGCTGCGGAACACGCCCAGCATCTCGCTGGTCGTGGCGATGGTGTTCTGCTTCTCCACCCCACGCATCATCATGCAGAGATGGCGGGCTTCCATCACGACGCCCACCCCGTGCGCGTTCAGCTTTGACTGCAGCGTTTCCGCGATCTGCACCGTCAACCGCTCCTGCACTTGAAGCCGGCGGCTGAAGACGTCCACGACGCGCGGGATCTTGCTGAGACCCACCACTTTTTTGTTCGGGAGATACCCCACATGACATCGTCCAAAAAATGGGAGAAGGTGATGTTCACATAAAGAAAAAAAGTCGATGTCCTTTACGATCACCATCTCGTCGTACTCGATGGGGAAGAGCGCGCCGTTCAGCAGATGATCAATGTCCTGGGTATAGCCCTTGGTCATGAACTGAAGCATCTTTTCGACCCGCTCCGGCGTCTTGACCAAGCCATGCCGGGTCGGATCCTCGCCAAGCATCTCGAGGATCCGCGCCACCATCTCCTGCAACTCCGATGGCCCCTCGACGTCGTGTCGCTCGAACCTCCGGCGCTCATCCGTCAGTTTCTTCCCGCGCATTTCCTGCTCCTACCGAACGCGTGATCTCTGAAACCCGTGACGGATCACGTCTTGAGAGCCGGCATTGGGTACTCGAAATAGTTGTCGCGCGTTTCCACCAACCCGATCTTGGTGAGCCGCCCTGCGGGGATCTGGTCGACCAGCAGATCCCAAATGAACTGGACCAGGTTCTCTCCGGTCGTCACGCGATCCGTGAACGCCGGGTCGTGGTTGAGATCCTTGTGGTCAAACCGAGCGACGACGGCCTCGTTCACGATGAGATCCAAGGCTTCAAGCTCCGCAACCCGGCCACTCTCCGGATCAAGGTTACCGGTCACCGTCACCAGCACCACATAGTTATGGCCATGACCGTTCGGGTTGTTGCACTTCCCGAACAGGAGCCGGTTCTGCTCGGCAGAAAGGTACGTGGAGTGCAGCCGATGCGAGGCCGCGAAATGGTACCGTCGCGTCAGGCTGACCTCATCCAAGGGTCGGTTCTCCCTGAGCCAAATCTTCAGTCTGGATAGAAGAAGGGCCGGACTCCATCCCCTCCACGGCGACGGCACCGGCCCATCGTCTGAACGCGCGATTGACTCATTGCCTCATTGATTCATTGACCAGGCAGGCCGGAGAATCGGGTTCACCCATGCCGATCACCCCATCGTCAATGAAGCAATGACCAAACTCTTCCTAGACGCTGAACGAACTCCCGCATCCGCAGGTGGTCTTCGCCTGGGGATTCTTGATCGCAAAGCCGGACCCCTGCAGGCTATCCACGTAGTCGACCTCCGCG
>JAHRHE010000140.1 GCA_020027965.1 Nitrospirota bacterium
ACCGGTTGTGAGTACGATCCTCAACAAACTCCGTGACAAGGGAGTGCTCGGATACAATCGTGAATATGTGTGCGTTCGCCGGATCGAGGATATCGAGAATCTGATCGACACCTGAATGTTCGTGGCACTGTTATCTAGAGAACAGACAAGTCATGTTCGACCTGTCAGATTGTAGGCACACTCCCATTTCGGGAGCTTCGGCGCGGCGATTCCGCGCAAGCCGACAGGAGAAGAACATGATAAAAGCATATCTCGAAATCACGATGAAGGTGTCCGGCGTGGATCGCGCGAAGGCCGGCGCGGTTTACTCAAAGTACAAACCGCCGTTTCTCGAGACGATCCCGGGCGCCAAGTCCAAAGACCTCCTCCTCCGTGAAGAGGATGTGCAGGTGCTTCACGGTTTCGATTCACGCGCCTCCGCAGAGAGCTACCTAACGAGCAAGCTGTTCGGAAACGATGTCGTTGGAGAGTTGAAGCCCTACCTCATGGCGGATCCCGAGATTCGGATTTACGAACGCCAGTAGGGCGTCATCTGTTGTATTGCGGCCTAACAACCGGTTGCAGCGGACGGCGCTGCGCGCCGCCGCTGACCCGGGACGTTAGAACGCCCGCGAGCGTGTTTGATCAACGACGAGGAGGAATGTCATGGGAAACGAGATCCAACCCCATAACCAGCGGCCGGCAGCCGTCTGGGAAGTTCAGGCGGCAGCGCTTAGGACAGGATCAGCCGAGGTATTGCCGTCTCGATCGAGCATTGCGTACTGCGGCTCGACCCGCAGCCGGGCGACACCGAGAGGTTTATGACCGGAAGGGTTTTGAAGTACGACCGGGGATAGACTGCGGAATTCGCCGCCTATCCCCTCAGACGAAGCAGGGCGAAATATTGAGCAAGTGTTGGATTCTCAAGTAGACTTGCCATCGACTAGAGTGCTCAGGTTACCGGGCTATCCTACACGGGTAGGCTGCTGCAGACTTACTAGTTAGGCCGAATTGTTGTAAACCCTCGAGCTAACCAACCAACGACCTCAAAGGGAGCGCTCCAATGAATCCAAACAAAGCACTTTGGGAAAAAGGCGACTTTACCCGCATTGCGGAAAGTATGAGGGAGAGCGGAGAGGCACTCGTCAAGGGACTCGGAATCACAAAAGGGCTCAAAGTTTTGGATCTCGGATGCGGCGATGGAACGACGGCATTACCAGAGGCGAGACTCGGAGCGGACGTATTGGGCGTCGATATCGCGAGCAACCTGGTTGAGGCTGGGATCAAACGTGCACAGGAGCAGGGCCTCACGAACTGCAAGTTTCAGGAAGGCGATGCGTCCAATTTGCACGAGTTGAAGGATCATATGTTCGACCTTGTCGTGAGCATCTTTGGAGCCATGTTCGCGCCAAAACCGTTTGATGTGGCCAAGGAGATGGTACGCGTGACCCGGCCCGGAGGTCGGATCATTATGGGGAACTGGATTCCCAATGATCCGACATTGGTCGCACAAATCTTGAAAATCAGCTCCTCGTACTCGCCACCACCGCCGGAAGGCTTCGTTAGTCCTATGACGTGGGGGATCGAGAGCAATGTGATCGAGCGATTTGCAGGCGCGGGGGTTCCTAAAGAGAAGATCTCTTTCGTCAAAGACACGTTTAGCTTCAACTATCCCAGCACACCCTCTGAGCTGCTTGGTACATTCAGAAAATACTATGGGCCAACCATGAATGCGTTCGAAGCTGCAGAAAAGAACGGTCGCGCCGGTGATCTGCAAAAAGAGCTGGAAGTTCTGTTCGACAGCCAAAACAAGAGCGTGCGCAAGGGTGTCACCTCCATTCCTGCAAACTTTTTGCGCGTTACAGTCGCGCCCTGAAAACTCGGCGGGCGTGAGCAAATAATGATGAACAAACGCTTAGCCGTGCCTAACGTGACGCCTAACTTCACGCTTAAGCGGACCGCCTTCGGCGTCCGCTGAGCTTGGTCGTTGGTCGCATCCAGACCCGGAACTCTCTGGCCCAAAGCGACCGATCCAAACGAAGAGCTCCACAACTGTGCTCATTTTGTGCTCAACGCTACCTCACTCCAGCCAAAGTTGAGGTTTCGCGCAAACCTTGGTCTTCCCCTGATTTTGTGGACACCTTCCGTGCATAATCAGCGAAGGGAGGTGCCACATGGGCCAGCAGCGACGGAGTTTCACGCCGGAGTTTAAGCAGGAAGCCGTGGACTTGTGCCGCCGCAGTGGGAAGAGTGAATGCCATGGGGTCGCATTGGGGTCTGGGGTCGCATTGGGGTCTGGTCTTGTCGCATTGGGGTCTGGTCTTGCATTACGACAATGTATGATTGCAAGACCTGGCTCCCCTTGGGTGGCCCCCCTTTGGGCCCCCCTTGACTCCGGTTCATTCCAATCACGCTATCGCGCTCCGAGCTCCAAAATCTCTCGGTTGGCGATATCAAAGAAGTTGCCTCTTCTGATGTCTCGACGTTCTCCCGGGTAATCACGGGCCAGACTTACACAATAGGTTACCCAGTTGAATAAGGACACCTGCGAAATGATGGAGACTCCATTCTGAGCCCAATTTATCGTTATCAAATGACCGAGTCGTCGCCTTCCGGCAATTGGTTCATCCGCAAGGATTGCTTCTTGCCGTATGTCGACTAATTTGTAGCCCGGCTTTTCATCGTAACGTATGTAGCGCCGCAGAGGGTCGAATGCCGATTCATTGACAAAGGACTCACGTTGCCAATAGGCCAAGTAGCTGAATGCAATCTTGGCTATCGCGCGGAATATCGTTCGGTCAATTCTTCCCTCTAGTTCGCAAAGAACTGATTCGGAACGCTGCGGTGGGAGAACTTCTCCGCCATACCGGAATGTGATGCCCTTCTCACCTAGCTTGTCCCGCAGTTGACCTTCATCGATCGCTAATCCACGAATCGCCGCGGGGTGCCAGCAATCGAAGCCTTTCTCTTGTAACTCTCGCTCCGTCGGGATTTCATCTAACAAGAAGTACTCGTACTTGCCTAATGCGACCATGAAGAATCCGACTTGAGGGAGGGGCCGCAACACGACATCGTCGGCTTCTTGGCAATACTCGCGATATGCGTAAGCGCCTGCGAACTCACCTTCACCAATACGGAGGATGATCCGGCTGTTTCTCCCGAACGGTCGAAACTCCTCCGGGTTCCTAACTCCGTACTCAAATCTAGAATGTCCCTCGTAAGTATCTCGAGCCAACGCAAGTTCTACGTTGTCCCCGAAATGCTGGTTGCATGAGTCGCAGACAATCGTAAGAGTAAGGTTGTTTCGGAACGTTCCGAAGGACTGCGGCAATACATGCTCTGTTCGTTGAAATGCTTCGGCGGGTTTCGCCTCCTGACAATAAATGCACCGGGTCATCCGCGATTGCCGTCTGCAAGTAGCTGCATCTAACTATTGAGTATACTGACCGGTGTATCCTGCCTCTCGAGACCACAAACAAGTAGGGCGATTCTCCGCTCGTATCCAAGACTTGTCAATGGTCACTTCCGCTCACAGTATGCGAGTTATGGCGATCAGCATAGCCCCATTATAGCTGCGAGAGTTGAGCCCCATGAGCGGCGAGTCCGCCGGACTCCGAGCAGGGAACAGGCTTTCAAAGCGGCCTGTTCCCTGTCCACTTCTCTTTAGGCTCGGATGGGATGGATGGGTATGGGGGCGGGTGGCGTGGCTGACCCCAATTGCGCGCGTCGAGCGAGCACACATCCACCACTTTCCGAAACGAGAGATCCCGTGTGCGCGCTCCGCGAGCAGGCGGGTCAGCCAGGCCACCCGGCCCCTCTTTCAGACGGGCCTCACCACCTCCACCTTCGCCGCCGCAGGAATCCTGGCAACGACCCGTTGGCCGCCCTTCCCTTCCTTTCGAACCAGATCTTCGACTTTCACGATCGCACCCCGGTGCCACTCGTCCAGCGCTGCGTTGGCGTCCGACCGCTCCCGATCCAGCCGGCCGACTTCCGGCCTCCCGGTTTCGTTGCACAGCCACGCCCGCTTCTCTCCCTTCATCTCGCGCAACTCGCTCACCACGCGATACAGCCCCGGCGACCGCGGCACGATCGTCCGCGCGTCCTTTCGCAGGATGAGGTACGAGAACTTCAGGGCGTCCTTGATGAATCCCACCTCCCGGTCGATGGCGGCCACCAGCGGGGGAGGCATCCAGGGACGTTCTTCATGACACCAATCATCCTCATGGATCAGCGCGGGGCAGGGACGCTCGTGCAGACACGGGCTGTAGACCGTACAGGCCTGCTGCGCCACCAGGGTGTCTCGCACCCGATGCAGATCCCGTGACACATCGCGCAGCGCCGGCTCGAGGATGACGAGCGCCCCATGTGGATCCAGCAGATCGAGCAGGGTTGATACCAGCTTGGCACGGCGCGCGATGGGATCGCGCGCCGTGCCGAACAGCTCGTTCAGCGTGTTGGCCATCACGATCAGGTCAAAGGGAGCCCCTCCCGTCGGCGTCAGGTGTTTCAGCGACCCCGCGCGCTCAAGATCGGCGTGGGTGGGTAGGAGGCGGGCGTCCAGGCCATCGGCGAGGCGGCGATATTCATTCCACAGCCGTTCTGCCTCCACCAAGGCCGGCCGGGATCGATCCACGGCGACCACCTCAAGCGGCCTCGGAAGGCCGGATCGGTCTTGCCGCAGCCAGTCCAGCACCGCGACCGCCGCCGTGCCTGGCCCGCTCCCGAGATCCAGGACCCGAAACGGTCGACGCGGTCCCTCTAATGTGTCCTCCAATCCCGGCAACTCATCCAGCAGGGCTTGGACCTTCGCCAGATTCACGGGCAGAAAATACGCCAGGTAGCCGCGCCTGAGGGTGTCGTCATCCAGGTACGCGGCAGCCCGCGACCCGCGATCCCTTGTGAGGGCCTCCCGCTCCCGCGTGAACCGCCGGGATAGGCTGGTGACGGCCTCGCACAGCGCGCGGAATGCCTGGCCACTCTCAGCACTCACGAGGCGCGAGAGGACGAGCAGGACGGAAGGAGACAGTTCCCTGACACGCGGCATAGGCGGTTGACCCTCAGAAAGACCGTGGTGTATGCTCGCGTGTATCACACGCGATAGGCATGAGGCTATAGGGAAGAGGCTATGGGATAGCAAGAGGCTATAGGCGATGGGCTATAGGTAAAATCACTGTGCTCCGACCTATCACCTACGACCTATTGCCCATAGCCTTGGCTTCGGTTCCTATCGCCAATAACCCATCGCCTATGGCCAGGAGTTAAACCATGACCGATCCCATCATGCAAGCCTATCGGGAAGTCGAGCGTGCCATGCAGCAGTACAACCAGGTCCTGGAGCAACAGGTCACCGCCCTCAGGTCCAGCGAATCGGCTGACGCCACCAAGCTGGAGCGCATGACCCACGGGGCCAAGGCGATGCGCGACAGCAGCATGATCTATCTTTCCTACGCCAAGTTTATCGCCTACGGGATGCCGGACAGCGAAGAGATGATCGAAGGGGACCTGCAGGCCTGACCGCACCGCGTGGTCCTTAAAACAAAGAGCCCGTCCGGCACGCCGGACGGGCTCTTCTATGTTCAGGCACCGAGTGTCGGCTGCTTAGATATTCTGCATGAAGTGAGCGACCGCGGCCTGGTCGACGTCGCAGCCCATGATGGCCGACATCGGGACATTGCCGGACTTCTTCCCGGTCAGCCCGCCAGTTATCTCATCGACAATCATCTCGACCGGCATGGACATGCCGCCATACACGTGCGGGCCGGCCACGATCTTTGCCTTCGAGAACCCGTAGATCGCCGCGGCCACGTCCTTGGCTAACCAGGCCACGTAGTTGAACTCGGGAACGACAATCAGCTTGGCTTTCGCGCAGAGTTGCCGGAGCTCGGCCGTCGGGAACGGCCGCAACGAGCGGATCTTGATCAGCCCAACCTGAAGGCCCTTGTCTTTGCACAACCGGATGGCCTCCCGGGACTGAGCGGCGGCGCTGCCGGAGGCGACCAGGATCGCGTCCGCCCCCTCCACATTCTCGGCCGTGACCAACCCGCCCATGTACTGGTTGATGTATTTGCGCGAGCGCTCGACCGCCGCCCAGACCTCCTGCTGCCAGACCGCGTGGATGTTGTAGGCCATGAAGTTGGACTTCTGGACCGGCGCGTCTCGCGACAGCCGGGCCGGCGGGTTCTCCGCGTCCAGCACCGGGACCGCGCCCCGCCAGGCCTCCCTCGGCGGCAGCTTGATCCCCTTCTCCTGCATATGGACGTAGCCGCGGGCATGCGTGACGAAGAAGCCGTCACAGGCCACCCCAACCGGCAGCGTGACATCGTTCTTCTCGCTGATGATGAATCCCTGCATGATGAAGTCGAACAGGTCCTGCTGGTTCTCGGCGTGAAAGACGATCATGCCGCAGTTCAGCAGGTATGAGACTTCGATATTGTCGGGCTGGATGGCGAGCGGAGCATTGACCACCCGGCAGGTGAACATGGCCACGGCCGGCAACCGGTGCCCCGGCCAGGAGGCAATCGGCTCGAGCCCCCGCAGGGTGCCCGGGCCTGCCGTTGCCGTAAAGCAACGGACGCCCGCGCGAGACGCGCCGGCGATCGCCGACATCACCCCGTACTCTTCTTCCCCACGGTAGTATTCCTTGACGTAGCCTTCGCCATAGAGCACCCCGATCAACTGCATCGTTTCGCTCTGCGGAGTGATCGGATAGGCGATGGACAGATCGACATTGGATCGCCGCACCGCCTCCTTCGCGGATTCACTGCCGGTGATGAACTCCTTGGTCCGCGGGGCTTCAAAGAACATATATTCCGGCGTGACCACCCGTTGCTTCTTGGCCTCGGCGTGGGGATCTTTCTTGAAGTCTACCTTCGGGGCAGCCACGCTGGTGATCGGATCGCCTTGAGGATTCGTTTTCTGCTCGGGTTCGAGGCTGGTAATCGGATCGCCTTGCGGGTTGGTTTTGACTTCTGCTTCCAGGGATTCGCTCATCGCTCCACCTCTATATGGGCAGGCTATAGGCGAGAGGCTATGGGCAATAGGGTCAGATGGAATCCGCTTTGCCTATCGCCCCGAGCCCATTGCCTAGACTTACGCTTCGCTCTGCATGTGCTCCGGCTTGTGTCCGAAGGCCGCTGCGCCGGCCAAGGCTGCCTCAGTTGGCATGAAGGCCAACGGGTTGGTGTGGGTCTTTCCGCCGTGCACCTTGGACTGGATTCCGGTGAATCGCACGTTCTCCCCGTTCTCCGGCAGCTTGATCTTCATCGACTCACGGACCCGCTTGAACACTTGCGCAACCCGCTGCAGCTTCGCCTTGTCGGCGTCTCGTATCGTGAGCATGGCATCTTCGTGCCCTTGCTCCGCGCAGATCGCCATGGTGCAGCAGTTCGTGCCAGCCCGGATCATCTTCAACGTCAAGTTTGCGTAGTGACAATGCACACCGATGAAGATGCAGGCCTCGATCTTGTTCCCCCAGATGGTCAGGTTCGGATGGTTGGGGTTGATCACTTCCTCCGGATTGATTGTCGGGTACTTGGGGCGATAGTCCGGCATGGGGATGATCAGCACATCGGGAATCTGGGCGGCGATCTCCAGCACCGCCTTGGCCTTCTC
>JAHRHE010000249.1 GCA_020027965.1 Nitrospirota bacterium
GTGAGGACCGGCGGGGGCTGGACCGGAACCTCGGGCGGGCCCATCTTGGCCATCGGGGACTCGCGGATCTCGCCTTCGGAGACGCACCACTTGAAGAAAGCCTGGAGCGCCTGATGGCGGTTGCGGACCGACGCCGGCCGCTTGCCCTGCTCGTGCAGGTCGACCTGAAACGACTCCACGTGCTCGCGGGTGATCTTGGCCACCTCGGTGGGCATGCCGCGCTCGAGCAGGAACTGCGTGAACAAGTCGAGGCCGAACGTGTAGGTGGCGATGGTGTTGGGGGAGCGGTTGGCGGCCTGAAGCGAGAGCTCCCACGACTGTCGGAGCGTCCGAACGTCGCCTACACTGAGCCTCGTCATGCGGTCGGTCTTCGTACCCAGGGTGAGCCTCCCACAGTGCATGTGTCGAGTTATCTCACTGTGGAAGGTTATCGCCTATTCGAGCGGTGTGCAATCCGCCCTAGGCGCGGAATCTGCCCGCTGACCAGGAGAAACAACGGGCCCATAGCTCAGCTGGTAGAGCGCATGGCTGGCAGCCATGAGGTCAGGGGTTCGAATCCCCTTGGGTCCACTTTCAGGGCCTTATTCGAACTCGGGCGAGAGAAGAGAGACGCGAAGACCCCGGAGAAATCGGCCCGGCCGATCCTGCGATCCTTGATGTAGACGGCCTCGAGCACGGCGTCGTTGAAGCGTGAAGGGTGCCAGAAGTCCGATCGCCCGTAGCATCTCCCCCTCGTGATCCTGTCGATTCTCTATCTGTTGCTGCGTCGTCTCCTCGGACTGTTAGCCGGATCGGCTCCGAGAGAGGCGTCCACGGACCTCGACGATAGCGGTCCATCGCCACCAGCTCAAGGTGCTGCGCCGGCAGGTCCACCGCCCGGCGCTGCGACCGGCCGACAGGGCGTTCCTCGCCGCGGCGGCACGCCTGCTGCCCCGGGAGCGCTGGGGATCGTTCCTCGTGACCCCGCAGACCCTCCTCCGCTGGCACCGCGAGCTCGTCCGGCGGAAATGGACCTACCGTGCGCGGAGACCGGGACGTCCCCCAATCGACCAAGACGCTCGCGACCTCGTGCTTCGGCTGGTCAGGGAGAACCCGAGGTGGGGCTACGTCCGGATCCAGGGAGAGCTCCGCAAGATCGGCATTCGCATCGGTGCGAGCACCGTTAGGAGGGTGCTCGGATCCCACGGCCTCAGCCCGGCGCCCCGGCGCTCGGGACCGAGCTGGTCGGAGTTCCTGCGGGCCAGGCAAACGGCATTTCGGCTTCTGACTTCTTCAATGTCGAGACCATCTCCCTGAGGACCCTCTACGTGCTGTTCTTCATCGAGCTTTCCACCAGGTGGGCCCACCTGGGTGGGGTCACGGCGAACCCCGACTCAGCCTGGGTCGCGCAGCAGGCGCGGAACCTGGCGGTGGGGGAGCGCCTGGGAACCGTCAGGTTCCTCATTCGCAACCGGGACTCGAAGTACTCGGGTCCCTTCGAGGAGGTGTTCCGCACGGAGGGCGCCCGGGTGATCCGCACGCCGATCCGGGCGCCGCAAGCCAACGGCTTCGCCGAGCGATGGGTCCGCACGGTCCGCACCGAGTCTGGACTGGACGCTCGTGCCTGGCCGAAGGCATCTCGAGCGGATCCTCCGTACGTTGAAGGGCGCACAAACCATTGATCGGCTCGCGAGCAGGATTTTCGTAGGATCAGCCTCCTTTGCTCAAGGAGGTCTGATCCATGCTCCTGGCTCTCATCTACTTCGCGCTCCGCCGGTTGGTCGGCCTTGCAGGTAGTTCTTCGTCTTCCGACCTGTCCAAGGACGCGGAGATTCTCGTTCTTCCTGATCCACCCAGGCGGCCTCGCCGAGTGTGGCAAAGTCGTCAGGGCCCAGCTGCTCTTCAGCGTCGGCCTGGATCAGCAGGTGGAATGCCTCGCGCCAGGCGTGCCGAGAGGCGGCCTCCCGTCCGGCCTGGAGTGGGTCTTCCGTATGACGTGCTAATCCAACGTGGCGTCCGATCGGTCCGGGTCACTGATTGTCACACCAACAGGCCGCTTTGACCAGGGTCCTTCCGCCCTCGCTCGTCCTCATGCGAGCATGGCGCGGTGAACGGGGCGGTCGTCTCGATCCAGCTGTTACGCGCTCACGGCCAACCTCCGTCAGTGGAGAAGGACGGTTCCGCGTTGGCGACCCGGCCGGGTGCTGGGCCCCACCCCCTAGTCCCCCGATTTGCCTTCTCTCGTCCAGAATCGGTAGATTCAGGCAGTTCTCGCGCTTGGATGCGCCGCAGGGGGTGGCCTAAGAGCTACTGAGAACGACTCTCCATTTTCACCGGATGCCTGAGGCTTGGGGGAAAGGGGTGATGACGAGGGACCGCGCGCCAGAGACGAAAGCCCCGTTGGCATGGAGGTGCTGACATGAGAGAAATGGCATTTCGTTTGGGCCGGGGGAGGCGATGGCGGCGAGTGCTCGTTCCGGCTGCGCTCTCCCTGGCTATCGCCACACTTCCCTCGTCGGCGACGGCCACCCATAACGCGGACAGACATTCCAGGACGGACCTGGTCTCCACGGCCCCCAACTCGAGGATCAACTCGGACCTGGCCTTCTGGGGGAACCACGCATTCGCCGGCTACTACCGAAACGACCAATCGGTAGGAGGGTTCCG
>JAHRHE010000250.1 GCA_020027965.1 Nitrospirota bacterium
ACCCTTGCCCGGACCGATCAATCCTGTGTGCGCGACGCGCGAGCACGTGAGGCCACCTGCCCTCCAAGCCCCGCTCGTCCGGAAGAGCCGAACACTACAGGGAGGGGACCGTTCTTGGCTAGGGTAAGGTCTCGATCGAGTGTGGCGCGGTTTCGGTCAGGTGAGGAGGCTGCCCAGAGCTTGCACAACCTTGGGGTCATAGATCCCCTTGGCTGCCCCGCGGCGGATCTCATCGAAGGCGGCATGGCGTTCCCAAGGTTCTCGGTATGGCCTCCACGACGTGAGCGCGTCATAGGCGTCCATGACTACCAGGATGCGGGCGCCGATAGGAATCTTCTCGCCCGCAAGCCCGTCCGGATAGCCCGAGCCGTCATAACTCTCGTGGCTATGCAGCACGGTCTCAGTCAGGGCTTCGCTGTCATACCCCATGGTCCGCAGAATCTTGGCGCTTTCGAGCGCATGCTTCTTGACCGTTTCAAATTCGCCTGTCGCAAGGCGGCCTTTCCGATTGAGCAGATGATACGGCACGATTTGCTTACCAATGTCGGCGAGAAAGCTGGCCAGTAGCAGCTCCCGCTTGTCTGACTCCGACATGCCCAACATCGTGGCCACCGCAAAGGATAGAAGGGCCACGACCTTGCCATGCCCAATGCTGCCGTCCATGGCTTCGACGGGCAGCAGGACGTCGTCAGACACCTGGATCAGATCCATCACCTGGTGGTATTCCTCGTAGACTCGCTCTGGAATTTTCTCACGGTTCTTCAACGGGTCCTTCAGTCCTATCACCTCATAGGCCTCAATCCGGTTGCGTTTGCCCTTGACACTGATTTTCTCCATCTCCTTGAGCTTCATCCCGGTTTCCGCGTAGGCCACCTTCACGGCGTTGTCATGTGGACCCAACTGCAAGGCGCGCTCAAGGTAGCTGAACGCTTCCTGCACCTCATCGAGTTCCAGGTGAACCCGGCCGATCTCATACAATATTTTTGGGTTGGACGGTTGGGCGGCCAGGTCGGTGTGCAGGGACTCCAGCCGCCGCTCGCGCTCGAGGTCGCTCACATCCTTGTCGGGCAGGTCGCGCAGCCTCCGCACTTCAACGAACTGCTGGACCCCTTCATAGGTCTGTCGGTCGATGAGCACACGGCCCAGCGGGCAGGCCTTTTCCAGCCTGGCGGCGAGGTTCACGACGTCGCCGATCGCGGTGTAACTCTGGCGCTTGGATCCGGTCAACCCCGTGATCGCGGAGCCCGAGCCAATACCAACCCGCATCTTCCAGGGATACTTCGCCGAGGCCACCTTCTCTTGCATTTTAAAGCCGGCCAAGACCGCCAGGAGGCGATAGGTCTCAAAGTCCCACGGTGCTCCAAACTCGCACATGATGCCATCGCCCATGTATTTGTCGATATGACCGTGAAAGGCGAGCAAGATGGGCTCCATCTCTCCCAGATAGCGGTTCAATTCCTGGATAACCGTCTCGGGAGGCTGCTCCTCCGAGTAGGTGGTAAACCCGGCGAGGTCCGAGAAGAGCACGCTCACATTCCGCTTGTCATTGCGCAGCCGCCCTTCGATCATCAGCTTGACCACTGAGGCGTCCATGGTCGCGTACAGGGCTTCCTCCACCTTGGCCTTGAGCGCCTCCACGGCGCGTTTGCTCTGCTCTAATTCCTCCGTCCGCTCCCTCACCTTCTGTTCCAGGTTCACGCTGTCGTCCTGCAAGGCCTCGTTGGTGCGCCGCAGTTCCTTCTCCTGTCGCTCCAGCTCCTTGTTCATGACTTCTGCTGAAGAGATTTTTTCATCCAGCTTTTCCTTGAGCCGGCCGACGACCGATCCGGAAATAATCAGAAAGCCCCCCCAGATCATCAGATTCAAGAAGACGTCGAGCAGGGAATGAGGGGTTTGAAACAACTCGGGCGACAGGACGACATACAGGGAGATGACCAACGCGCAGAGAACGGCGCCGAGGACCGCTTTGCGCTGGCCGAGGTAATAGCCCGCCAGGATGATCGGGAGGAAATAGAAATTCAGAAACGCCAGCTTCTGGGGAATGTAGTAATTGACCAGGACGGTCGCGCACAGGATGAGCAGGACAAACAACTGCTCGAAGTTTTTCAGAAGGTAGTTCTTTAGCCTTTCCATATGGATGCGGCCGGGATGACGTGAGCTGATCGACCCGGACTTCAGCCTAGCATTTAATTGGGGCTTGTCAAAATTATTTCAGGAACAGAGGCGACCGCCGAACTCTTTGGATTGGCCGAAGCGATCGAGTTCTTCCTTTTGAGTCGGGATTCTGGTCTCAATACAGGAAAAACCGATGAAGGGAAAGATCTGTTCGAGGCGCTCGACGCAGGAGGAGGGCCCAGGACAGCATTCTACGGAAGGGACCGGCCGTCGTCGCGTCGTCCGGTCCCCTACCGGTCGAACAGGAGCAGCATCGGGGAGGCAGCGTGTCGCCCGCTATTTTCCTTTCGCGGACGGCTTCACCAGCTTCCCGTTCATCGTGGCTGCCGCATACTCGATGGCTTCTTTCGTGTTTTGCTTGATCCTGGGGTACAGGTCATCGTCTAACGCCTTGTTCACGGTCGCGTTGATGACCGAATTCGCCCCGTATTCGATGCC
>JAHRHE010000040.1 GCA_020027965.1 Nitrospirota bacterium
CGCGCAGGCCGGGATGCAGGTCCGGTTCCCTCTCGTAGACATCCAGCCCGGCGCCCGCGATCCACCCGTCACGCACCGCCTCCACGAGGGCGGCTTCATCCACGACGGCGCCGCGAGACGTGTTGATGAGAAAGGCGGTCGGCCGCATGCGGCGGAGTTCCGCCGACCCGATCAGGTGGTGCGTGTCCGCGGTCAAGGGCACGTGGAGGCTGATGAAGTCCGATTGAGCCAGAACCTCCTCGAATGGGAGATGCAGCCAGGAACGGTCGGCAGACGATGCCTCGGCGTCGGGGCGGGTCGCATAGCAGACCGTCATGCCGAATCCGGCCGAACGCCGTGCAACTGCCCGTCCGATCCGACCCATTCCAATGATACCCAGTCTCTTGCCGGACACCTCCGCTCCCAGCATCTGGGTAGGCTCCCACCCGGTCCACAATCCCTGGCGAACCAGCGAATCCCCCTCCGGGATTCGGCGGGCGGTAGCGAGCAGCAGCGCCCACGTCAGGTCCGCCGTCGTGTCGGTCAGGACATCGGGCGTGTTGGTGACGATCACGCCACGGGCCCGCGCCGCATTGAGATCGATATTGTTATATCCCACGGCATAGTTGGCGAGCACCCTCAGGTGAGGCGCCGCGCCGAGCACCTCCTCGTCGATCTGTTCCGTGAGGGTGCAGATCGCCGCGTGGGCCTGCCGGAGACCGTCGACCAGCGCCTGTCGAGCGGGCGGGCGGGTCCCCGGCGTGACGGTCAGCCGGAACCGTTCCCGGATCGCCGTCATGACCGGCTCGGGCAAGAGTCGGGCAACGTAGAGGCTCGGAAGCGTTGCGGCCATCGCTATGGTCATGAACCCGGTCGATCTGGACAGGCATCATAACGGATCGTCCTCGACGCCACAACCAGCCACGACGCCGACAGCAATGCGCACCGCGACGACCACCTCTACCACTGTCCCTAAGCCCGGTGGCATGGCTGACCCCAATTGCGCGCGTCGCTTATCTTTTCAAAGAGCGGGGTGGTCGGGGTGGGACCTATTGCGCGCATCATTTTCACCCACCCACCCCGGGCGCGCCGAGACGCGCCCTTGCCCGGTTCACCCGCCCACCCCGGGCGCGCAAAGTGGCGTCCTTGCCCGAGCGAGCACACCTCACTAATCCATTCTCTTAGGGCAGGTGGCCTAGCAGCCTCAGACTGCGCGCGTCATCACCCATTGCAGCAAGAGGAGCAATGGGTACCCGGCACACCATCCACCTTCTTTTCACAGCCGGGCGGCTGGGCTGGCCTTCACTGCGCGCGTCATTTTCACCCGCCCACCCCGGGCGCGCCGAGACGCGCCCTTGCCCGAGCGAGCACCTTCACCGCTATCCCAAAGACCCGGTGGCTTGGCTGACCCCTAGTGCGCGCTCCGCGAGCAGGCGGGTCAGCCATGCCACCGGGCCCCTCCCCCTTCTTGTGTGCGCGACGCGCGAGCAGGGGCCCACCCAGACCAAACCGCCTCCCTCATCCTCCGCGTTTCAGCACGATATCCCGCGCCACTCTCCCGCTCGGACCGAACGGACCTTTGGTCTTTCCGTTGAGCTGGACGCGCACACCGCCTGCGTTGCCAAGCGTAACCAGGAACTGGTCCGTCGCCTTCCATTTCACCCGATCACCCCGGCGAAGCAGCGCCTCCTGCGGACTTCCCCCATCCACCTGCACCACGACCCAGGTGAGTTCCAACGCCTCCAGCTCCAGGATGAGCGGAGCCTCCCGAAGTGGCATCGTTTCCTGGGGCAATCCTTCTGTGGGAACCTCCGCTGTGGAGGCCAATGGGAGTGTCGCCTGCCGTTCCGCCTCGGCCGGCCGCGGAGGCGCGGGGGGAGCAGGAGCCGTCACAGAACCGGCCTCTGAGGGGACCGGCCCGCTCGGCAAGCTCGGAAGCACGCCCGTGATAGATTCCGCTGGGCTCTGTGGGACCCCGGCCGGTGTCTCCGGGCCGCGTCCGCCGGCGGTCCCTCCCGTCTCGCCTGGATGCTGGCCCTTGGTCGCTCGAGTTGGCGGGACGGGCGCGGTGATCCCGGGCGGCTCGGGAAGCGAGGCCGACCGTGGTGGTCCAACAGCGGACTGCTCACGGTTCAGCAAGAGCACCAGCGCCAGCAGCGCCACCCCCACCGCGGCGATCACGACCTTCCGGTTGGCTCGTTTGCGTCGTTCGTTCTCAGCCTGCTCCTGCCGGTGCTTTTCCAGCTCATCCTGCTTGTTGTAAAATGCCCCCGCCGATTCCGTGAACCGTCGTATGGCGTCTTCCTCATCCAGCCCCAGGGATCGGGCGTAGGACCGCACAAACCCTTTCGCGAACACCTGATCCGGCAGCTTGGCAAAATTGCCGTCTTCAAGCGCCTTGAGGAAATCGGGGTGGATGCGAGTCTTCGAGGCGACCTCGTCCAGGGTCAACCCCTTCGTCTCGCGGACCTGTCTGAAAAACTCGCCGACTGACTCCATCGTCATAGACCTATCGCTTCAGCCGCTCCATCAGCTGATTGGCGGCGGCGGCGTACTCCCCTCCCTTATCCAGCCTGGATGCACGGCTGAGCGCCTCACGGGCTTTCGTATCGTACCCGAGTCGGTAATACGCTCGTCCCAATTCGAGATTCACTTGCGCCGGCGGGACGTTGGGAGGACTGATCACGAGCGCATCCTCGAACGCCCGGGAGGCTCCGTCCATGTCGCCTTCGTGTGCCAGGGCGCGTCCAAGCCGGAACCATGCAATATCCGGCGTGGCGTAGAGTGGGTTGCTGAGCGCCCGACGGTATTCCTTAATCGCTTCCTGCCAGCGATCCTGCGGCTCCAGCACCTGCCCCAAGTAATTATGCGCCTCGGAGTAGTCCGGGTCGAGGCGAATGACCTCACGGAACTCTTCTTCGGCCTGCGTGTATTTTCCTTGAACGGCATAGAGGTGGCCGAGGTAATAGTGCGACTCCTTGTGCCTCGGATCCAGTTGGACCGCTTTCTGAAACGCCAAGAAGGCCTCCTGGCGGTTGCCCTCCAGGTTGGCCAGACCCTCCTGGAAATGCCCCTTCGCCTTCTTGGTGTTTTCCTCCCCGGCCCCCAGGCATCCGGCTGCCCACACGGCCAGACACGCGCACAGCAAGCGGGCCGTCGCCGCCATGGAGAGCCGTCTCCATGCCTTCCACCCCATCCTGCTCATCCCCGCGCTCATACTAAGTCTTCGAAATGTGTCAGACGCTTGAATTCCCCGAAGCGCGCTTCGATCTCCTTGTAATCCAGAGCGCGCAGCCGGTCAAGACTGAAGGCCTCAACCGTGAAGGACGCCATGACGCTGCCGAAAATCACCGCCTGGCGCATGGCTACTTCGGACAGGTTCCCGGTGGCCGCCAGGTAGCCCACGAAGCCGCCCGCAAACGTGTCTCCCGCCCCGGTGGGATCCCGGACCAGTTCCAGGGGGAATGCCGGCGCGGCGAATGAGCGCTTGTGGTCGAACATCAACACCCCATATTCCCCGCGTTTGACGATGAGATGCTTCGGCCCCCGGGCGAGGATATCCCTGGCGACCTGGACCAGGTTGGGCCGCCCGCCCAACGCTCTGGCTTCGCCGTCATTGATCATCAGCACATCGACCTGCTCCAGCACACGCCACAGCGCCTCCCGCTTGCGATCGATCCAGAAATTCATCGTGTCGCAGGCCACCAAGGCAGGCCGCTGGACCTGCCGGAGCACCTCGAGTTGCAACTCCGGATCGATATTGCCCAGGAACAGCATCGAGGGCGCCCGGTACGACTCAGGGATCTTCGGCCGGAAGGTTTCGAACACGTTCAGCCGGGTATCGAGCGTGTGCGCTTCATTGAGCTGATGCGTATACTCGCCCTTCCAGCGGAACGTGCGGCCCGGTCTCCGCTCCAGTCCCGTCAGATCGATGCCGCGGCGTTGGAGGAATTTCACGTGCTCCTCGGGGAAATCTTCACCCACTACGGCGATCAGGTCGACGCTGGTGAAGTAACTGGCGGCCGTGGCGAAATACGTCGCCGATCCCCCCAGCACTTCGCTGGCCTCGCCGAACGGAGTCCGGACCGTATCCAGCGCAACCGAACCGACCACCAGCAGCTTGCCCATCTACAACGTTCTCCCGTGATCAGTGATGCATGATGCGTGACAGGGAATTCAACAATACGCGGGTTTCGATCCTGATCACTCCTCGCCCATCACTCATCACCCATGGTTCGACAGGCTCACCATCCCGAGCCTCGTCGAGCCTTCGACCCCGCTCAGGCTCGACCCCGAGTGAGGTCGAGGGGCCGAGGGATCACCCGTCACGCGTGACGCGTCACGGTCTTCAAGTGGCGCGCGATCAGCAATTTCAGCCGCATCTTTGTCGCCTTCGGAATGGCGTGCGGTGGCGTCACGATGGCATACTCCAGCGCGTTTACGCAAGGACATGTTCGGGGTTGCCGGGCCACCGGCAGCGCCGCGCGCAGCACTTGTTTGGCGAGCGCCACGTTCTTGTTGAGCGTGGCCAGGATGGCCTCCACCGTCACGGACTCCTCGCTCTCATGCCAGCAATCATAGTCGGTGACGAGCGCCAGCGTGGCATAGCACAGTTCCGCCTCTCGGGCCAGTTTGGCTTCGGGCATGTTCGTCATCCCGATCACGTCGATTCCCCACCGCCGGTAGAGCTGCGATTCCCCCCGGCTCGAAAACTGGGGACCTTCCATGCAGAGGTAGACGCCGCCTCGGTGCACGGAAGCGCCGGCCGCTTGCGCGGCGTTCAACAGCGCCGCACTCAGCTCATGGCACACCGGGTCCGCAAATGCCACATGCGCCACGACCCCGCGCTCGAAAAACGTACTGACGCGGCGCCTTGTCCAGTCCAGGAACTGGTCTGGCAGCACGACCTCGCCCGGCTTGATGGCCTCTTTCATACTGCCGACTGCGCTCACGGAGATCACCCGCGTGACGCCCACCGCTTTCATCGCATACACGTTGGCCCGATAATTGATGTCACTAGGCCCGATGCGGTGACCACGCCCATGCCGGGCCAGAAAGGCCACGCGGATGCCATCGATCGTCCCCAGGGTAAGCGCGTCCGACGGCCGCCCGAAGGGCGTCATGAGGCGCACCTCTCGCGTCCCTTCCAGGCCGTCCATCTCATACAGGCCGCTCCCTCCGATGATCCCGATGTCGGCCTGAGGTTGTCTCTGCTTGGCTCTCACCCTTTCGTTCCCCATGGCGGCAATATGAGTGCTCAGCTCCCGCTTTCGCCGAGCTCCAGCGGGCCGCCGACCCGTCGGCCAGAGCCTTTGGGCGGCGTGCCGAAGCCAGGCGAAGGCGGCTTGGCTTCTGGTTCTTAGCCCTTAGCTCTCAGCGCTTAGCTCTTGGCCCTTAGCCTTCATCCTGTTTCTCGTCAGCGTGTCAGCTTCCGAGTGCGTGTCCAACTGCGACAGAAACCGCTGGACCTGGTCGATGATCCTGGCCACCATCTTCTCAGAGGATTCGTCCTCCTCGATGGTCAGCCAGATGATCCCCGGTTCCTGACGAAACCAGGTGAGCTGGCGCTTGGCATACCGCCTGGTGTCCCGTTTCAGCCGCCGGACTGCCTCGTCGTAGTCATGGTCACCCGCCAGGCACCCTGCAATCTGCCGATACCCCAAGCCCTTCATCGAGCCGAGCGCACGCCCGTACCCCTTCCCCAGGAGGTGCCTGGTCTCGTCGACCAATCCCTTGGCCAGCTCCTCCTCGACTCGTGCCTCGATGCGCCGGTAGAGCTCGCTCCGCTCCCGCGTCAAACCGATCACGCAGGCGGAGAACGTCATCTCGGAGAACGCGTGCCGCCGATGCGCCTCCGAGAGCGGACGGCCGAGGAGGTGATACACTTCCAACGCTCGGATGATCTTGGTTTTGTCACGCGGATGCAGTCGACCGGCTGATTCAGGATCGACGCGCACCAGCTCGCGATGCAGATAGTCCGGGCCCCGATGCGCGGCTTCCTCCTCCAACCGCGCGCGATAGGACCAGTCTGCGGACGGCCCCGACCAGAGCCCTCGGAGGAGTGCCCGCACGTAGAGCCCCGTTCCCCCGACCACGAGCGGGACCCGCCCGTCGCGGTGCAACCGGTCGATCTCCGCGAGCGCATACCGTCGGTAGAGACCGACGTTGAAGGGCTGATCCGGCTCGACCAGATCGATCAGTCGGTGCGGGATGCCCTGCCGTTCCGCGAGCCCGGGCTTGTCCGTCCCGATATCCATCCCACGGTAGACCTGCCGGGAATCGGCCGTGAGGATCTCCGTCCCCAAGGCTCGCGCGAGCGGAATGGCAAGCCGACTCTTCCCGACTGCCGTCGGGCCCACCAGCACGATAAGCGGCTTGACACCGGACGTGACGAGTGACGCGTAACGCGTGACGACCGCCTCAGTCATGACTCACCGCCCGTCATCTCCCACCCGTCCCTCCTCTCTCACCACTCATCTCATCTTGCGTGACGCGTCACCTGTCACGCGTCACCCCTTACGCTCTCCCAAAGATCTTCAGCAACTCGTCCTCCGGCAGGCGCAGCGCGACCCGCCGACCGTGCGGGCACGTCATCGGGAGCCCTTCTTCGACCCAATCTTCCACGAGTCGCTTCATCTCCGGGAACTCCAGTTGGCGGCCGGCGCGCACGGCCCCATGGCAAGCCAGGGACGCCAGGACAGGGCGCACACGCGCGTCGAGGGAGGATAATGACTCCCAGAGAGAGAGATCCTCGACCAGGTCTGCGACCAGTGAAGCATAATCAAGAGGCCCGAGCAGAGCCGGGACCGCACGGATCACGAAGGAGGAGGCCCCGAACCGTTCCAGCTTCAGCCCCAGTTGTTCGAGCTCCGGCAAGTGCCGTTCAATCAGCACGACGCCGTGCGGGGGAAGATCGACCGGCTCCGGAAGCAGCAAGGCCTGCGACTGCAGACCCTGCTCGCGCCAGCCTCTCCACAATCGCTCAAACAGCACCCGTTCATGCGCGGTGTGCTGATCAATCACCTGCAGCTCGGCGCCCACCTGCGCGACGAGGAAGGTTCGGCTGAGTTGGCCGAGCGGGATCACCTCCCGGCCCGGACCTAGCAGATAGGGCGGCTCCGCCTCTCGGGCTGCCGGCGCCGAAGCCGAGCCCTGCCCATCATGACGCGGCGATGTCGGAGCCGTGGTCCAAGGGAGTGAGGATGACTCGGGCACCCTCGGGGAGGGAACGAGCTCCGGCGCCGGCCACCCGGCAGGTGCACCAGGGCGACCCGCCGGTGAGACAGAAACGGAGGAGGAGCCGGACAAGCGGTGCATGAGCTGCGGCTCAATCGCGCCAGGTTGGCCGCCCCCAAGCGCCTCGCGGATGGCCTGCCGAACTGTCTGGTGAATCACCTCCTGGTCCGCAAACCGCACCTCGCGCTTCGTCGGATGCACATTGACATCCAGACGGTGCGGCTCCACCTCTAGCCAGAGGACGAACGCCGGGTGCCGCCCTTTGACGAGAGAGACCCCGTAGCCGTCATAGATCGCGTGAGTCACGGTGGCGTTTTTCACGGGACGGCGGTTGACCAGAAGGTCCTGGGGCGTTCGGCCGGCGCGGGTCGCGGCGGCGGTGACAGTGAATCCATCGAGGCGGAGTCCCGGTCGGGTCACGCTCACCGCCACGGTCCACTCCAGGAACCGCGCTCCATAAATCTGTAGAACCCGGTCGCGCGCGCTGGACACCGCCGGGTACTCCAGCACGGCCTGCCCGTTGTGCATGAGCCGGAATTGCACGTCGGGCCAGGCCAGGGCCGCGTGCTGGACCACTTGGCAGAGATGGGAAAACTCTGTGGTCATCGTCTTGAGAAACTTTCGTCTGGCCGGTGTATTGAAAAACAGATCGGTCACCTCGACCTGCGTGCCGGGCGCCGCGGCTGCGTCCTTGATGGTGGGCGCCGCACCGCCTTTGACGGACACGAGGGTGCCGACCGGGTTGCCACGACACGCGGTGAGCAGGCGCACCTTGGAGACCGACGCGAGACTGGGCAAGGCCTCACCCCGAAATCCCATGGTCCGGATCGAAGAGAGCTCGCCTTCTGAGCGCAACTTACTGGTCGCGTGACGCTCAAAGGCCAGCCTGGCATCCTCTCGTATCATCCCTTCACCGTCATCGGTCACGCGGATCAGACTCCGCCCGCCGTCTGCGACCTCAATCACGATCCGACAACTTCCGGCATCCAGACTGTTGTCGATGAGTTCCTTGACCACCGCAGCCGGCCGCTCCACCACCTCGCCGGCTGCGATCCGGCTCACCACGTCTCCCGGCAGAATGTGGATCTTGCCCATGCCTATCATTCACACGGATCCGCACCGACCCGCCTTTATCTTAGCCTCCCCCGCTCGCGTGTGGCCGCCTCTCACGTCCGACCCAGGCACGCCGAGAGCGCTCGCGAGACCGGTCATCAGGATCGCCAGGGGAGATGAAGACGTGAGGAGCTGTCAACGGTGAGCGTTTGGGCATGCAGACGCGTGTCGGACGCGGGGGGTGGTCGACGCCTGCGTCATGGCAAGGCCGAACGCTGTCTGCCGGAAGCCATGGCACCTATCGGATCTCAGCCAGCTTATTCTTGGCCAACTTGGCCTCATCGGCGGTCGGATACTCCTCGATCACCCGCTTCAGCAATCCACGCGCGCGAGGGCGATCGCCGGTCTCGGCCGCGGCCATCCCCATCTTGAACAACGCCGGAGCCACCCGCTCGCTGTGAGGGTACTGGTTCACCACCCGCTCGAACGCCTGGATGGCGCGCACGTAGTCCTTGAGGTTGTAATAGGACTCTCCAAGCCAGTACTGGGCGGACGGCGCTTGCGAGCTATTGGGAAAATCTTTCAGGTATCGCTGGAAGCCGGTCACCGCCAACTCGTACTTGCCGTTCAGATAATCGTTGTAGGCCAGGTTGTACGCGGAGGTCGGCGTGATATCCGGTGTGCCCGGCATGACGGGCCCGCGTTCCTGGAGCTCGGGCACGCGAACCGGCTTGGATTGGCGGGATGGTTCGCCGGTCGTACTCTCTGGTCGCGGAAGCACGGCCAGTGGCGGCCCTTCCAGACGGGCCAAGCGACCCTCCAGGTCTTTCAGCTTGGCGGTGAGGTCATCGAGCTGTAGCCGAAGCGCCGCGACCTCCTTCGACCCCTCTGCCGACGGCACGGCCCTCGGCGTCGGCGCCACCTCCAGGGCTTGGAGGCGGCGCTGGATCGCGTCCTGCTGCCGTTGCGCCTGATTCTGGGCCCTCGCCACGTCTTGCATCTGGGCCCGCAAGTCGATGAAGTCCGCATGGGAGGCGCAACCCGCCGAGACCGCCAGCAACGCGCCGAGGCTGGTTCCAGTGAGGAGACGGAGGGAACTCGAGGTGCGCATCGTGCCCTCTGTGTTTAGCTGACCTGCGCCGACTTGTCCAGTGCCAGCTGAGACTGAAGTTACGGCGTTTTCCCTTTCGCGGACTGCGGGACCGGTTTCTTCGGGGCGCCGCGCGCTTCCCGAAGCCTGGCCACTGTCTCATCGAGCGTGGCTACCTGCGCGCGCAACGCGTGCACCGTCCTGGCCATCTCGTCGAGGCGACGTCCCTGCTCGGCGGTCTTCTCCATGAACTTTCCGCCCGTGGCCTCGATGGCCCTGGCCAGCGAACTGACACTCTTGTTCACTTCCGCCAGGTGCGCCGTCGTGGCTTTGCCATCCGAGTCAACCCGGGCCGCCAGCGTGTCCGTTTGCCGCGACAGCGTGGTCGAGAGCTCGTTGCCCCGCTGGTCTCCCTGGACAATCTTGTCCCCCAGACCGGCCAACGCCTGCTTGAAGTCCGCGAGCGACTTGCTGAACTGCGCCATCTGGTCCTTGATCGTCGCGGTCATCGCATCCAGACGCCCGACGGCTTTTTTCAACTCGTCCATCAGTCGGTCACGCTCTGCGGTACCGGCAGTCCGATGATCCAGATCCTCCAGGCGGGTCCGGAGCGCGGAGAGTTGGTAGACGTTCTTGTCCAGGGCCCCTCGAATCACCGGCAGCTCTTCCTCCCGGAGCACGGTGATTTCCTGGCTCAGCCGGGCGCGGGTCTCGCCGACCATCCGCTCAATGTCCGCCTTGCCCTGCTGGATGATCTGTTGGAGCTCTTTCTCCTTCTGGTCCATCTTCTGGGTTTTGATATCCACGTCTCGGCGCAATTGCATCAAGTCCGCCTGCTGAGCCAGGCAGCCGGACAGCAGGGAACCCAGCACGACCAGAGACCATGTCGTTCCCGCCGGACCCGACCGCCCCGTCTCACGCTTCGTCACGGCGATCTCTCCCTCCACCCCATCTGCATTCGGGTGTCTCACGGCGTTGAGAAGGTCCTCCCGCCAGCCAGTCGACTCGTCCTCTCCGCAACAGGGAGGACCTCCGATGCAAAGGCGTTCGACCTGACCGGCCGTGCGCGTGCCACCGGCCGATCTCACTTCGAAGGAGCCACCATGTGCGCGCGCCGATTCTGTTGATAGCACGTCTCCTCGTGCCCCTTGCAGAACGGGCGTTCTTTTCCATACGACACGACCGTCAGCCGATTGGCAGCCACACCGAGCTCGATCAGGTAATTCCGCGCCGCCTTGGCGCGCTTCTCACCGAGCACGAGGTTATAGCCCTGCGTCCCGCGCTCATCACAGTGCCCCTCGATGGCCACCTTTTGAGCCGCGTTGCCCTTCAGCCACTCGGCACTGCGTGTCAGCGCGTCCTTGCTGTCCTCCGAGAGCGTCCAACGGTCGAAATCGAAAAAGATGTCGTTGAGGCCCGCCTGCATCTCCTCTACCTGCCGCCGCGTCGCCCCCGAGGGTTCCGCCTTGGCGATCGCAGTCCCACCCCCGATGCGCTCCTCTTTCAGAGACTGCCCCGGTTTCACCGACTCAAGTCCCTTCAACGGGTCCCCTTGTCCTCGCATGGCGAGGTCGGGCGGGGGAACCGGCGTAGCCTGACCCGCTCGCGCACCTGGGGTCGAGGTCTGTCCCCCGGCCTCTGCCTGAATCTGAGACTTCCCGCAGCCAGGCGCAACCATGAGCATGAGACCGGACAGCCCCAGCAGGCATACTCGTTGGAATCGTTGGTGCATAAGCCACACTCCTTGTGATTGTTGTTGTTGTACGGGAACCTGTCTGTTCCGAAACGCTTCGAGACCTTCTTCAACTCTTCTTCTTGCCGACGCTGCTATCATGCTAAACCGATCTTGCTCCCCTCCCCGCCATCCGCGACGCGGGTCATCCCGCCGGCGACCAGGACGGCGAGCTGTGGTGAGCATCGCGCGAGGTGACACGTTCCCGCTCAGTCCCGTCGCTGCTGATTAGGTAGATGTGGCTCTGGCCTTCCGACATCGAGCTGAACACCAGGTGTCGTCCATCCGGCGACCAGGACGGTGAGTCGTCTACGCTCGGCCCGGTGGTGATCTGCAGTCGCTTCTGCCCATCCGGAGTGATCAGACAGAGCTTGTAGTGCTTCTCGTCAGTCCGACACACATAAGCGATCCAGGAACCGCGGGGAGACCACGCCGGGGACGCATTATAGTCACCGTCGAAGGTCAACCGGCGGATGTTCGACCCATCCGCGCCCATGAGATAGATCTGGGGGCCACCCCCGCGGTCCGAGGTAAACGCCAGCTCGCGCCCGGACGGCGACCAGGAGGGCGACAGGTCGCCCGCGGCATGCGTGGTGAGCCGTTGGAACGCCTTGGTCTGCGTATCCAGGGTGTAGATTTCTGAATTCCCGTCCTGACTCGTCGCAAAGGCCAGTTTCGTGCCGTCCGGCGACCAGGCAGGGGTGATATTGAGCCCGGGCAGGGAGATCAGCGTCCAGCGTTTCCCCGTCGCCAGCTCAATCAGATCGATGGTCTGCTGCCTGGGATCACGAAAGGCCGTGAAGGCAAGAAACCGCCGATCCGGCGACCATCGAGGCATGAGATTCAGAAATCCGTCCGACGTGACCTGGCGAGGCCCGTAGCCGTCGTAGTCCATGACGAACAGCTCCCGGCCGCCGGCTTGTTCCGAGACGAAGGCGATCTTGGTCCTGGCGATGCCCGCCTCGCCCGTATAGCGGAACACCAGTTCGTCCGCCAGCCGATGGGCCATCAGGCGAAGGACGGACGGCGCGCCGATATAGCGCTTGCCCGCCATGACCTCGTCGTCGTTCCCGTCGTAGACATAGCCGTCCAGGGCAAGGTCCGGTCCTCCCGCGGAGAGCTGCCCCCACACTAGCACGGCCACCCCGTTCTCCGTCGCTCGTTTGAGCACGGCTTTCTGAGCCATCTTGGTGTCGTCCAGCTTGATGCCCAGCTTCCCGAGGTCGGCGATCGAGAAGACCTGGGAGCGGCGCAGGTCGGCGGTGAGAACCTCCGCCACCCGGTCGCCCAAATGGTCCGCGGTCTTGCCATCCCGGAACCCCAGGATCCCGATCGAGATCTTTTGGAAGTCCGGCCGCGTGGCTTCAAGATACACGTCCGCTGCGCCGGACTCCACAATCCAGACCACGCCGAACGCCAGCGTGAGAGACGTAAGCACACATGCCGCTCGTTTCATGATGAATCAGCCGGCCTTTTCACCCACCGTGAAACTGAAATGGGCGTCAAGAGAGCGCTCGGACACATTGCGCGGAAAGGGGGGCAGCGGGCTGGCCTTCAGCACCGCCCGCTGGCCCGCCATGTCGTAATAGTCGTTGCCGGAGGTCTGCTCGATCACGACGTCGGTGACCGTGCCGGACCGATCCAGGCGAAACCGAATGATCACCTGCAATCGTTGCCCGGTCAGGCCGACCGGGGGCGCAGCCCATTGGCCACTGATTTTATTCTGAACCAACGCCAGATACTGGTTGAGTCCGGGGTCGGCTCCAGGAACCTGGATGGCCATCGCCGGCTTGGTGACCTCCTCCTGCCTCGCCGCGACCTTCGACTCCTCTAGAGGGACAGTCGGGCTGGGCACGGTCAGGGGGTCCACCAGCGAACGGATGTCCTTGCGCAGCTTTTGCTGGGCGTCCTCGACCTTGGGTTCGTTCGTCCGCGCAGCCGGAGCGGAAGCCGGGGCAGGACGCGCGCTCCCCAGCTTCGGCGCCTCGGGGGGCAGCACGATTCCGCGGAGTACGTCCCGCATCGGATTCTCAGGCTGCTTGCCGGATTCCCTGGCTTCCGGCGGCGACGGCTGAGTCGGCGCCGGGGCTACCTTGGGCGCGGCAGCTTTCCCCTTGGCCGGATCCGCTTCCACCAGCGTCGTCGTCCGCTGGTCGGACGCGCTATCTGTCTGGGCAGGCGGCTTCGGCAGGTCGGAGGCCGGTTCGACGGCAGACGGTTCGACCTGAGCGGGGACGGGCAGGGTCACGAGCGAGACCTCATACGAGGTGAGCGGCCGCTCGTGCTTGCGAGAGAAACTGAGTCCCGTCACCACCATGAGTACGCACAGGTGCAACACCAGCGACACACCGAGCGTCCCCCGAATGGGCCCACCTCGGCCGTCGGCAAGCTCCAGCAGGCTCGGATACGTCCCGGCGGACATCACAGCCCTGGACACGTGAAACCCCCTCAGCGTCGCCCGTCGATCGTGCCCGGATCCCTGAGCAGATCCTCCGAGACACGCTCGTGACCGGCCGGCTCCGTCACCATCCCCAGCCGTTCAATCCCGGCTCGCTTCACGCCGTCCATGACCTGCACCACCCTCCCGTAGGGAATATCCCTGTCCGCGCGCAAATACACCCACGCGGCGGGATTCCGCTGCTTGACGGCCCTCAATCTCCGTTCCAGTTGCACCACGCTCACCGGATCCTTGTCCAGGTACAGCTTCTGGTCCCGCTCGATCGTGAGCACGATCCGCTCGCCCGCCTTCAGCGTATTGCTCGACGAGGTCGGCAGCTTGATGTCCATGCCGCGGTGCAACATGGGTGCGGTGACCATGAAGATGACCAGCAGCACGAGCACCACGTCCACCAGCGGAATCACATTCATCTCAGCTAGGAAGCGGCGATGCCGGCTTTCGAAGATCACCTGCGCCCCCCCTCGGTTTCTTCCGAGCCTGGAGTGCATTCAAGGCCTCGATGCTGAACGCCTCCACTCGGAACGCGGACCGTCTGATCCGTGTCAGAAAATAGTTATAGGCGATCACGGCCGGGATCGCCGTGAACAGGCCGGCCGCTGTCGCGACCAGCGCTTCAGCGACCCCTGGGGCCACTGCCGAGATGCTGGCGGTCCCCTGTTTGCCGATCTCCCCAAATGCATCAATGATGCCAAGCACCGTGCCCAAGAGTCCAATAAAGGGGGTCACGTTGCCTGTGGTGGCCAGAAAGGGCAGATAGGCCTCCTGCTTGGAGATATGATCCTGCATGATATGTGCCACAACTCGATCGAGATACTGCCGGTCGACCGCGGGCGTCTCGACCGCCGCGTCGAGCGTGCTCAGTTGGCCGAACTGGCTCCGGGCCGGTCCCTCTGCCTCGGGGAGCAGCCGGTCCGCGACACCGACAAACACGGCTGCACTCGGGCTGCGATCCATTCGCCGAGCCGGGCGGCGCACGTCCTCCTTGTCTTTGGCGCGCGCATACAAGCTGAGAAAGCGCATGTCTTCCTTATCAATGGACCGGAAGGATCGCCATTTCGAAAGGATGATCGCCCAGGACACAACCGAGAAGAAAAACAGGACCAGCAGAACGACTGTGGCCACCGCCCCGAGCGACGAGAGGAGCCCCATGGGACCGGTGGGAAATATCATCGCCCTAACGCATCTCCTCCGACGTGGTGATGGACCTCATGGCGCAACGCGCATCTCATCTGCAAGGGGAAAAGTGGCGGGGCCGACGGGATTTGAACCCGCGACCTCCAGATTGACAATCTGGCGTCCTAAACCAGGCTGAACGACGGCCCCATAAAGGAAAGATTGTGATCCGATGGACAGACTCCACCGAGACACGGGTGGAATCATGATTCATGCTGATAGAAGGACCAGGAATGGCCGGCTTCTCCCGGCGACTCGACAACCATGGTAGGCGGAACAGGGATCGAACCTGTGACCTCTGCCTTGTAAGGGCAGCGCTCTCCCAGCTGAGCTATCCGCCCAAAAGTTCAAGCTTGCTCAGGATTTGCGGATGGTATCAAGTCCTCTGGAGCTTGTCAACCGCATCGCCGCCTCACACCTCTCTCGTATCTAGTATCTCGTATCTGGTATCTCGCAACTCGCGAAGGACCTGACTAGATACGCGTTACGAGGTGCGATTCGCCTTTCCCTGAGCAACGCTTCACGCCCACCTGGGGAGGCTTCACGAGATACCCTTCACGAGGTGCGCTTCACGTTTATTCGCCGTCGCTGCTTGCGCGGAAACAATTCGCTATGCACCCGCTTCAAGCGTTCCCGCTCCACGTGCGTATAGATTTGCGTCGTCGCGATGCTGGCATGTCCCAGCATCGCCTGGACCGATCGAAGGTCCGCCCCATGCTCCAGTAAATGGGTCGCAAACGAATGCCGGAGCATGTGCGGAGAGATCCGCCTGGAGATGCCGGCTCGCCTCGCCCGGTCCCGCAGCACTCGCCAGAAGCATTGCCGAGTCAGTTTCGTTCCACGCCGCGTCACGAACACAAAGGGGGAGACACGTCGTCTCATCAGCGTGCCTCGGGCCAGGTCCAGGTAGGCGCTCACCTTTCGACGAGCCGGCTCTCCGATCGGGACGACCCGCTGTTTGCCTCCCTTCCCAGACGCCAGCACGTAGCCGACCTCGAGGTTCAGATGCGGGACCTCGACACTCACCAACTCCGACACCCGAAGTCCCGTCGCATACAGCAGCTCCACCATGGCCGCGTCGCGGATCTCTTCCGGCCGCTTCCCGGTGTGAAGATCCAGGAGCTGCGTCACCTCGTCCTGGGTCAGCGTTCTGGGAAGCCGTCCCCAGGGCCGTGGCGCGCCCAGGTTGATCATCGGGTTCCGAGTGGCCAGACCCTCCCGACAGAGGAAGCGAAAGAAGCCGCGGAGCGCGGCCACACAGCGGGCGGTGGAGGCTGGAGCCAGCGTCGACTCCTTCAGATGTGCCAGGAACCCCGACAGCGTCTGCTGCGTCGCCGTCGCGGGGTCGTCCATGCCCAGCGTCACGAGGTAGGCCAGGAACTTCCTCAAATCCCGCCGGTAGGCTTCCAACGTATTCCGTGCCAGTCCGCCTTCCACACGAAGCTCGTCCAGGTACTGCTCCACCCGAGTCTGCATGACGGAACGGTCGGGCTTGTCGGGCCTGGTGCGCGTGAGCTTCATCGGCTGCGGGATCAGCGGCGGCGAATAGCCTGCAGGACTCTCAGGACTATAGCGAACAAAACTTGAGAAGACAACAAGATACGATCAGTTGGTGGCTTGACACATCAAAGCACGGTTTCCTATAGTGTATGAGGTTGACCGCGTTCGGGTGTCTGCGATGTTGGGAAGACCTACCCATGCCTCGATCCTCACAACGTCCCGGTCTCTGTCGGTCGGGGCCTTGCCTCTCCCGTCGCCCGCCGCTCGGCGCACGGCAACGCGGCCCCGTTACGCTGGCCGTGCTGCTCTCCCTCCTCATCCTGCCGGACCTGGTCACTACGGTGTCGCTCTGGGAGGGCCTTTCCGCGAAGGCGGCCGGGCCGCGGTCCGAGCGCGGCGCGTCCAAGAGCGATCCGCAGACGGAGGCGACCCTCGAACGCGCCAAGACTCTGATTGACCTCCACCAGGAACCGGCCGCGCTGGAGATTCTCAGGGCCTTCATGGCCGCAAACCCTCACTCGCCCTATCTGGACCATGCCTACCTGTTGACGGCCGGCGCCTTGATCGGGAACAAGACCCCGGCCGAGGCCGTCGAATACCTGGATCTCCTCCTCAGTGAATTCCCGAATTCTACCCTGGCCGGTCGGGCACGCATCATGATGGGGACGGCGCAGGTGCAACTTGGCAATGTGGACGCGGCCCTGCCGGTGTTGGCGGAGGCCCGCAGCCTCGCTCCGGACCGCGAGACCCAACGCGACGCGCTGAAGATGATCGGCGAGATCCAGGTCGTCAAGGGAGATTTTGTGCGGGCGGTGCAGGCCTGGCTCGACGAGACGGCGCTGGCCCCGGACGACCAGCGGTACGCCATCCGGGAACGCATTCACGACCTGGTCGCTCACAAGATGGACAAACGGGCGCTCACCCGGTTGCGCGATGCGTATCCGACGACCTTCCCCGGTGACGTGGCGTTGATCCGTCTCATTGAGTTGCACCTGGCCAGCGGGGAAGACTACCTCGCGGAACGATCGATCCGCATCTTTCTCCTTCGCTTTCCCAACCACGCGTATGCCCAGACCGCGAGCGAGATGCTGGGATCGTTCAAATCCAAAGTGAAAGCCAGCCAGCATGTCATCGCCGCGGTCCTCCCCCTCTCCGGGCCGTTGGGGCCGTTTGGCAACGAGGCGCTGAACGGGGTCCGCCTGGCGCTGGATAAAGCCAAGGAGAGCTTGGGGCTGGCCTCTGTCGGACTCATCGTCAAGGACAGCCCGCCCGATCGGACCCGCTTTCGCACGGAGCTCAGCGAGATGCTGGCCGAGTATCAGCCCGTCGCGGTCATCGGGCCTTTCCTCTCCCGCGATCTTCCCGCCGCGGCCGCGCTCGGGGAGGAGACGGAGGTCCCCTTTATCACGCCGGCCGCGACTGCGCCCGAGGTGTGGCGCTACGGGAGCTACGTGTTCAGCACCGCGTTCACGTACACGCAACAAGCTCAACGCATCGCTGACTTCGCCGTGGGCCGGCAGGGCTATCGCCGATTCTGCATCCTGCACCCCGACACGACGTACGGACATGAACTCACCCGCCTGTTCACCCAGTCGGTCCGGCAGCGGGGGGGCGAGATCATCGCGGTGGAGTCCTATGAGGAAACGGACCACGACTTCAGCCCCCAGATCAAGCGGCTCAAGCAGGAGGACCTCAAACGGTACGGCACGACGACCACGAGCAAGACCAGCAAGGGCCTCACGCGCGTCAACTACACGCCGGGTTTCGACGCCATCTTCCTGCCGGGGGACTACGAGCAGATTGCGCTGATCGCCCCTCAATTGCTCTTCTATGATATGAAGGTGCCCCTGCTGGGCAGCAATGGCTGGAACTCTCCGGACCTGTTCAAATTTGCGGACCGTTCAATTGAAGGCGGCGTCTTCGTGGACGGGTTCTTCCTGGACACCCCCGACCCCACCGTTCAGGATTTCGTCGCGCGGTACCGAAAGCGCTACCAGACCGCTCCCTCCTTGTTTTCGGCCCTGGCCTACGATGCCACGCGTCTCGTGTTGGAGGCGATACGCCGAGGCGCGACTAACGGGAAGGGAGTCCGGGATGATCTCGTAGCCTTTACCGACCTGCCCACGTTGGGAGGGCCGGCTGCGTTTGGTCCCTGGGGAACGCTGGATCGACGTACGTACCTCATTCAGGTGAAACAAGGCAAGTTCGTCTTGCTCAACTGACGGAGCGTGCCAGGACCTCGATGAACTCTCTCCCCCAGATCCTCCACACCATTTCCTATATGGCCCTGCCGCTGCTGCTGGCCATCATCCTGCACGAGTATGCGCACGGTTGGGTCGCCAACCGGTTCGGGGATGCCACCGCCCGTGAACAGGGACGGCTGACGATGAACCCGCTCGCGCACGTGGATCCGGTCGGGACCGTGATCCTGCCGCTGCTGTGCCTGTTAATGCCGGGCGGATTCTTTCTGGGATGGGCGAAACCGGTGCCCGTGAATCCGGCGCGGCTTCGAAATCCCCGTCGCGACATGGCGCTGGTGGCCGCAGCCGGGCCGGGAATGAATCTGCTCCTCGCGGTGGCCAGCGCGCTCCTGCTTAGCCTGCTTCTGTCCGTAGACCCTTCGCTGGCAGACTCCTGGCCGCCGCAGCCTGGAATGGCCCCACGCCGGGACCTCTCGGGCATGGTCTTGCTCCCGTTGGCCGTGATGGCCCTGTATTCCGTCTTCATCAATGTCCTGCTGATGATATTCAACTTGATTCCGATCCCGCCGCTGGATGGTGGGCGCGTGCTCACCAGCCTGCTTCCCGTGCAATCGGCCGCGGCTGTGGGCCGCCTCGAGCCGTACGGGATGCTGATCATCGTGGGACTCATCGCCCTGGATCCTCAGATTCATGTCATTCAGACCGTGATGGGCACGCTCGTGGATGTCACGGCCGCCACGATCCTGTCGAGCGTCCTGCGGCCCGGCTGAGCGGGCCGTCACACCGGAAGGAGCGTACCAAGGCGATGGCGCGGAATCGAGTCCTCAGCGGGATGCAACCCAGCGGGCTGTTGCACCTCGGCAACCTGTTGGGCGCGTTGGAGAACTGGAAGGCACTGCAGGAGCAGTACGACTGTTTTTTCTTCGTCGCCGACTGGCACGCCCTCTCGACCAACTATGAAGACACCAGCCGGATCAAAGAGTTCACGCGTGAGCTCGTGATCGACTGGCTGGCGGCCGGCCTCGATCCACAGCGATCCACGCTGTTCGTCCAGTCGAGAAATCCCGACCATGCCATCCTGCACCTGCTGTTGTCCATGATCGTGCCCATCCCCTGGCTGGAGCGGAACCCGACCTACAAAGAAAAACGGGAAGAGATCAAGGAGCGCGACCTCTCCACCTATGGGTTCCTGGGCTATCCGGTCCTCCAGGCCGCCGACATTCTCCTCTACAAGCCGGACTACGTGCCGGTCGGCAAGGACCAGCTTCCGCACCTGGAGCTCACCCGGGAGATCGCCCGTCGCTTCAACAGCCTGTACCGGCCGGTGTTCCCGGAACCCAAGGAGCACCTGACCAAGTTCCCCAAGGTGCTGGGCACCGACGGGCGCAAGATGAGCAAGAGCTACGGGAACACGATCAACCTGTCAGACCCGGAGCCGGTCGTGCGCCAGAAGCTCAAGACGATGATCACGGACCCCGCGCGGGTCAAACGGACGGACAAAGGGAACCCGGACGTCTGCCCGGTGTTCGATTTTCACAAGATTTTTTCAACCCAGGCCGTGATCGACCGCGTGAACAAGGAATGCCGGACTGCCGAGATCGGCTGCATCGACTGCAAGGCGCTGGTCGCGGATAAGATCGTGGAGCGGCTGACACCGATCTGGGAAGGACGGGCCAGGCTGACGGCGAAGCCGGAGCAGGTGGAGGAAATCGTCCGCCAGGGCACCCAGCGCGCGCAAGCGGTGTCGCACCAGACGCTGGAAGAAGTGAAGGAGACGTTGAAAATATAGCAAGCGGGATTGTCAACTTGTGGGTGATAGAAGCGGTTTCCTCTTACTCATTCCTATTCCGCAAAACACAGTTTAGGAATTCGTATACAGTCCGCACCCCAGCTAAGTACAGCTAATCGTCCTCAGAACCCGTAACAAGGAGACCTTCATATTTCTCCACAAAGGCAATCTTCGATTTGATGGCAAAGGGACTGTCTGCATCTGGGGCTTCCAAAAGAATCTCACCTACAGGTGTACTTCGCTTGGCTCCAATGGAGCCTTCTGTTCTCACCAGGATCTTGATTCGATTTGGCCCAAGCTTTTCTACGATTCTTATGATCAGCCCAGATTCCTTCTCCGAAAGGATATCAATGAGTCGTGCTTCTAATGCCAGAATTTCCTTCAGAGAGAGATCTGCTCCAATGAAAAAATAATGGTACACCACTCCATTGTACAAGGAACCATTGTGCACTTGTTCTTGGATGACAATCTCTGGCTCCTGATCTTGGTTCAGGTCGTCGAAGAACACATACGGACGTTGCATCAAAGCGGACCCTTCTTTTTCCGCTTGCTCCCCTTGCATCAGATCCGACCATCTGCCGATGATGCACGGTGGTTCTTGAGAAAGCTTCGTTGTGTGAGGGTCATAAAAAAGCAAATAGTAGCAGGAAGTTAAGCCTAACTCATGCTGCGTCTTGAAGATGTAAAGCTTCCTGTCGCGAGGCGCATCAACTCGGAAAACTGGCCCGTAAACTTCCTTCAGCTTAGGAAACCAAGGAGGATCTTCATGCTTGCGAATCCAATCCACCTTCTGGCGATATTCCTTTATTGCTAACTCGTGTATTTTATTACTGACTGCCCTCGGGAGAGCTACCTTCCTACCTGTTCGGTCCTCGGTGGTAGTTATATCGTTGTCAGCCCTTGCGATGGCTGTTTTCAAAAGAGGACGCTGGAAATCGGGATGAGTTCTATTCTCTTTTTTGGAGAAGCTCCTCGGTTGATCGGGAGAAGTCTTTGCAACCACCTGCATGGATCCAAAGGCCATGACCACACTTAGTGCAAGAACGAAAGGTGGTGACAGCCGCATCAGGTTTAGACCCCTGGTGCAATAACTCATGAGACAGATGGCGCATGAAAGGTGCCGCGAAGCATAAATAGTATCGGCATAAATGGTGCCGGGAGTCTTTATGACTTTCGGGAGTCTTTATGACTTTTACGCGACACCATTGAAGGCTAGTTGCGAGTATGTCTTCGTGGGGGCTCCCAAAAGGTACCGGGAATCTTTTCCTCCCATTGATGCCATGGTTCAGGATCCAGCGCGGCCAATTCGCAGAAGCACATCCTGGTAAATCCGCCTCCGGTGGCGAATCCCGAAAATTCGCACCTCGCTCCCCACGATCTTGTACACCACCCGATAGTCTCCGACACGGAGTTTCCAGTAGCCTTTCAAGGTTCCCTTCAGTGGCGCCCCATGTTGCTCAGGAGCCTCGCCGAGGCGGGTTTCGATGGCGCGGGAGATTCGATGGTGAACATTGAGAGGCAGCGACGGCACATCTTTCTCGGCCACGCTGGGATGGT